>NZ_JBFTLH010000019.1:0-109390 GCF_056396345.1 Cupriavidus sp. 05T42 | reverse complement strand
GATGCCCTCGTCGCTCGCATTGGTGACGACAAACAGGTGGATGGGGCCATGCTCGCCCGGGTCGCGGCCCCAGGCTATCTGCTTTGCGGCGGCCGCCTTGATTTGCTCGGCCAATGGCGGAAAGCGGAAATACTGATTCTCGATATAGATAAAGCTGCAGGCGTTGTTGACCACCTGCAAATACATTTTCTCGATATCGAACTTGCCGTGTTCCGGCTGAGTGCGCAGCACCTGGGCCATGACCCGCACGCCGGTTTTTGGCAGCATTTTGAGCGCCGTCGCGGCAGGTTTTCGGGTGGTTTGCAGCGCTTCGCCGGTGGCGCGGTCCCATGCCTCGCAGAAGTTCTGGTTCAGATATCGGAGAATCGAGCCGGTGACCCGGCTTGAAATGTCCTGCCGTGGTGTCGCGCCATTCCGACCCTGATCGCCCGTCAGGCGGACCGCGCTGTGGTCGTCCTTGTCCCAGTACGGGTCGAGCATGTTGTGGCCCATGACATAGCCAACTGCCCGGTCAGGCAATTCATAATCGACCAGCACCATTTTCTGGTGGTGCGTCGGCACGATCGCGCCCATGATCGCGCCGGCTTGGGCCTTGTTGCCGGCAGAGCGCGTATCGTCGGTCCCCCACAAGGCGGTGCGAAATGCGATTTCCAGCCGGTTGGACAGGCCAAAATCCCGCACGACAAATTCGACATTGACCAGCTTCGGCAGCCCCAGCAATGCCGGCAACTTTTCCATGATCTGCGATGGAACCGGTCCCTTTAATATCTTGGCGGTGGGTGAGGTGCGTGCGGCCCGCCAATGCCAGTACCGGTTGAAGTCCGTGGGATTGACGCGGGGATTGGGCGGGCGGGAGAACCATGGATGCTGATGCATGCGGTCAGGCAGGTTCGGCTCGTCGCCCATTTCCGTCATGCCGGGAATGCCGAATACTTCGCCGCCCCAACTCAGCAGGCGGACCTTTACCCCGCGCTTTCCCGCTGCTTCGAGCAGGTCGCCAATACAGGGCGTGCCGCGTTCCCGGGCGCCGCGCTTGAAGAACATCGATGGCTGGAAGCCCCAGCAGATAATGTCGACACTCTTCTGCGCGGCGGCAATGGTGTCATGGAGATCGCCGAATGCCTCTTCACCATTCACGAGGGGATGAAAGGTGCAGGGCTGGGGCGCATATTCGACGCGCTGGACGAACCACGGCAGCGTAATGACTGCCGAACTTCTACGCGAAAGCGCGATGGGCGTGGTGATGGTTTGTCGGGTCATGCCTGAGCAGCTCCAGTGCCGGTGCAGCCCTGAAAAAGCTGCGAACTCGGCATACTAGGAGCGGCAATCAGCGCCCAACAATCGTACTAGTTCGAAAATGCGTGGTAATCGTTCACCGCCCGAGGATCTCTCAGACGCTGTCAGAACAGCGCCGTGGTCATCAGCGCCTTGGCCACCAGCGGCCCCTCGTTAGCACCGTCGGCGTAGACCGACACTTCGAGCGACACCTGCCGCTTGCCCCGACGGATCACCTCCGCTACCGCGCGTAACGCCACGCCATCGGCGGGCGCCAGGTACTGGATCGACAGCGCCCCGGTGGCGCCGCCGCGTACCACCTCCAGATCCACGTTCGAGAACGCCGCCGCCGCGCCGGCCACATCGATCAGCGTGGCGATCACCCCGCCATGCACGACCTTCCGCACCGTCACGTTGTTCGGGCTGAACGGCAGCACCAGCTCCACGCGGTCCACCGCCAGCGCATCCAGGCGGATGCCCAGCGTGCGCGCCACCGGCGATTCCATCAGGACGGACGCCACCATCGCGGCCAGGCGCGGGTCCACAGTCGATTCAGGCATAGGAAGGCTCCAGAACATACGGCATGGGACGAATTCGATTCCACCCAGCCTAGCTGGCACCGCCCATTCGCTCAATGACCTGCGGGGTAGTTGAACCTCCTGAGCCTCCTGCGGCACACCAAACCGCCGGGGCGCCGGCCGGTATAATGGCCACCCAAACGTTCCAGCCGTCCCCGCCCCACCCCTGCATGCCTGCCGAACCGTCCGACATTACCGAAGCCCAGGGTCTCAGTGACCGGCCCGACAGCCCCTGCATCGGCATCTGCTCCACCTTGTTCGATGAGATCTGCCAGGGTTGCGGCCGCACCGCCGTCGAGGTCAGTAACTGGGTGTTCTACTCCGATGCCGAAAAGCAGGTGATCTGGGACCGCATCACGCGCGAGGGCACTGCGCGCCGCTTCAGCCAGGGCTGAGGGATCCGGGGATGACCCCGGTCAGCCGCTTCTCCATATCCTCGACTTCGCGCCGCGCCACGCGCTCGCGGGCGAGTTTTCGCCAGCTTTCCGCCAGCGGCGCCAGTTCCGCCATCTCGGCCAGCGCTGCATGGTTGAGGCGGTCGACATAGAGCACGTGCAGCAGCCGCTGCAGGCTCCATTGCGGGTAAGGCCGTGCGGCCAGCACCAGCCGGTCCCCGGCGCGCACCTCGCCTTCCTCGATCACCCGGTAATACCAGCCCGTGCGCTGGCTCTGCTGCACCGCGCGCGACATGCCCGCGTAGCCAAAGCGGTGATTGAGCTTCCAGCATGGCTGGCGCGCCTGCGAGACCTCCACCAGCGCCGAACCGAGCCGGAACTGGTCGCCGATGCACACGTCCGCTTCCGTCAAACCCCGGGTGCTCAGGTTCTCGCCGAAGGCACCGGGGCGCGACAGGACATCGGTCACGCCATCTTCCCGCGCCAGTTCCGCCGCCCAGGCCGGGTAGTGATCGCGCGGATAGTGATGGACGGCCTTTTCCCGGCCGCCGTGATGGCGCGGATCGCCCTGCTCGTCCCCAGCCAGCCCGAGCGTGGTCACACGCAGCGATCCGTCCTGCAACTGCTTGTCGATGCCGCTCGGCACCCCCTTCGGGCCGAACGGGCGCACCTTGCCCGCGAGCAAGGCGTCGATGGCGATATCGATGTCCGGCACGGTCACAGCCCGGCCTCGTCGAGCCAGCGCATGAACATGCGCTCCCCGGCGGCGGCCACGGTGGCGCCGATCTCGGCGGTGCGGCGGCGGATGGTGCGCGGGTCGATGCCGGCCTTGGCCAGTTCCACGGTATGGCCGATCAGCCAGGTCTCGATGTCGCCGGGCAGCACCTCGGGGTGGAATTGCAGCGCCAGCACGTGCTGGCCGATCGCGTACGCCTGATGCGGCGTGCCGGCCGTGGAGGCCAGCAGTTCGGCGCCAGGCGGCAGGTCGAAGGTGTCGCCGTGCCAGTGCAGCACCTGCCAGTCGGCGTCCGCCAGCGCCGCGAGTGGCGAGCGCAGGCCGGCCTCGGTCGGCGTAACTGGCCCCCAGCCAATCTCGCGCGTGCCCGGATAGACGCGCGCGCCAGATGCCGCCGCGATCAGCTGCGCGCCCAGGCAGGCGCCGATCATCGGCCGCCGCGTGCCGAGCCGCTCGCGGATCACCGCGATCTCCGCCTCCAGCCACGGATAGGCCTCGGTTTCATAGACCCCGATCGGCCCGCCCAGCACCACCAGCAAATCTGCCGGATCGGCCGCGACCAGCGTCAGGTCGTCCACGCCGGCCTGGAACACGCGGATCTCGTGCCCGCGGTCGCGCACGGCATTCGCAATCACACCGGCATGCTCGAACGGCACATGCTGGATCACGTCGGTGCGGCGTCGGGTCTCGGTCATCGTCAATTCTCCTGATGCTTAGGGTGCGCCGGCTGGCCGGAGCACCAATGTGTCGAACGCGTCGCCGCCGGGATTGCGGCGTGGCGCGCCAATCGTAATGAACTGTACTGCCGCCCAGCGCTCGGTCCAGTCGCGGTAGTGCGGAGATAAGGCATTGCCCGATTGTCCCGTCGAGGTCATGAAGCGGGAATGGGACAAATCTGAAAGGTCGTAAATCGCGCGCAGGCTGGCCGCGTGCACGCTCTCGAACGGCGCGGCCTCGTCGCGGAGGGCGTGACGGCCGACATCCACCGTATACGTATCACCGCCAGTCGGCACGCGCACGTTGAAAAACCCTGACAAGTACGAAACCTTGCCGAATGGCTTGTGCTCGGCGCGCGCCGTATGGGCCCGGCCCCAGCGCCATTTTTCCGGATTGCTGCCATAGCGGGTGTCCAGGTCGGCGATGGCCCGCTGCCAGGCCAGGCCGATGGTCTCCGCGCAGGTCTCGCGCGTCGGCGTACGAGTGTTGTCGCACCAGAACGCGCCGGCGCCGTTCGGGGCGCGCAGCGCGTTGAGCATCGGCAACTGCACGTTGCGCTGGTCCCAGAGCCGGTTGAACTGGGTTTCGTCCAGCTTGTCCTCGAACAGCAGCCGCGACAGCTCGCGCAGCCACGCGGTGGCGACCAGCGGCTCGGCGCGGTCCGCCGCCATGTTGGCATCCCACTTGCGCAGGGCATCGAACAAGGCGCGCTCGCGGTCCGGGCGCTTGGCGTCGCTGGCCACCGGGGCGGCCAGCAGCAGCGGCAAGGCGTCGCGCACGGCCAGCGAGAGCACGTCCTTCTGGATGGCCGCGAAGGTGTCCGGCGTATGGCGCGGGGTGGCCTCCAGCAGCGCCCGGATGCGGTCGTGGCGGTACGGCACCGTCCACTCGCTGGTGATGAAGTACGGGTAGTCGTCGGCCACGATCTTCTGGTTAGCCGTCACGATCATGCCGTCCGGCGGGTTGAAGCGGCGCGGCAGCGCGTCGAACGGCACGAAGCCGGTCCAGTCGTAGCGCGCATCCCAGCCCGGCGCCGGCGCGAGGCCCTTCAGGTCGTTGTCCGCCCGGCGCAGCGGCACCCGGCCCGGCGCGATATAGCCGATATTCCCGTCCACATCGGCATAGACGATGTTCTGCTGCGGCGCGTGGAGGTCCCGCATCGCCGCCAGGAAGGTGTTCCAGTCGCGCGCGCCGGCCAGCTTCAGGCCGCCTTCGAAGGTCTTGTCGTCCGGGCGTAGCGCGGTCCACTGAAACGCCACCACGTACTGCGCGCCCAGCGGCTTGGCGGCGATGGTCAGCGGCTCGGCCACATCGGAAAGCACCGGGCCGTGGCGCGTGGCCCGGACGGTCAGGTTCACGTCCGGCGCGCCTTTCACGCGGATGGTCTCGGTGCGGGTCTCGAACTCCGCCCAGCCGTCCGGCGTCTGGTAGCGGGTGGGGTGCGCGGGATCGATCCGTTCTATATAGAGGTCCTGCACGTCCGGCGCGGTATTGGTGAAGCCCCAGGCAATGCGCGCGTTGTGGCCGAGCACGACCAGCGGAATGCCGGGCAGCGTGGCGCCCGTTACGTCGAGCCCCGGCGCCTGCATCTGGGCGAAGTACCAGAGCGACGGCGCCTGCAAGCCCAGGTGTGGGTCATTGGCCAGCAAGGGCTTGCCGCTGACCGTGTGGGCGCCCGAGACCACCCAGTTGTTCGATCCCATGCCCTCCACATAACCCGCCGGCGCCCGCTCCACCACGCTCGCCATGGCTGTGGCCACGGGCGCGAGTTGGCGATAGAAGGCCGCGTAGTCCATCGTGCGCAGCGGCACATCGCCCGGATACGGCGCGAGGATCTCGGCGATGCGCGCCGTCGGCAGTTGCTGGGCCAGTCCCATGCGCAGGACCTCCTGCGTCCAGTTGCCGCCCAGGTCCCACGCCATCATGGTCTGCCAGCCGAGCGTGTCGACGGGCTCCCAGCGCTCGGGCTTGGTGCCGAGGATCAGGAACTCGGGGGGGAGCGCGGACTTGCGCGTATCGATAAACGCGTTCACGCCATCGGCATAGGCTTGCAGCGCCGCGCGGGTCTCGGGGGAAGTCTGGGCGAGGATGGCCTCGGCGTTTCGCCGCACCCCGAGCGTGCGCAGGAAGCGGTCGGTGTCCAGCGCGCCAGGGCCGAGGATCTCCGCCAGCCGGCCGGCCACCACGCGCTTGTTCATCTGCATCTGCCAGAGCCGGTCCTGCGCGTGGACGTAGCCGAGCGCGTAATAGGCGTCCAGCACGTGGGCGGCCTGGATGTGCGGCACGGCGTTGCGGTCCCGCACCACGACGACGCGGTCGTGCAGGCCGGGCAGGATCAGCGTGCCGGCCGTGTCCGGCTGCGAGGCCTGGCGATACCAGGCATAGCCGCCCACCGCACCCGTCGCCAGCAGCAACAGGAGCGAGAGCAGCCAGCCGCCGAGCCGTTTCCACCAGCGCATCGTATTCCTCCGAAAATTTCAGATCGATTCAGGTCGATTGGGATCGATCAAAGACCGAAGCATCGCAGATTCCGGCGCCAGAAAAAATGCCCGGACGTGCCGGGCATGCGATGCAACGCCAGGAAGCGCCCGTCAGGCGGGCTTCTTCAGCTGCAGCGACTTGTATTCGAGGAATTCCTCGAGCCCGTACTTGCCAGCCTCGCGCCCGTTGCCGGACTGCTTGAAGCCGCCGAACGGCGCGTTCATGTTGAACGGACCGCCGTTGATGTCCACCTGCCCGGTGCGGATGCGGCGCGCCACGCGGATCGCGCGGGCCTCGTCGCCGGACCAGACCCCGCCGCCCAGCCCGTAGACGCTGTCATTGGCGATGCGCACGGCATCGTCCTCGGTGTCATAGCAGATCACGGTCAGTACCGGGCCGAAGATCTCTTCCTGCGCCACGGTCGCCTTCGGATCGACATTCCCGAGCACCGTCGGCTTGACGAAAAAGCCCTTGTCGAGCCCCTCGGGGGCGTCGGGGCCGCCGGCCAGCAGTTCGGCGCCCTCCTCCAGTCCGCGGCGGATGTAGCCCGTCACGCGCTCCTTCTGCACGGCCGAGATCAGCGGGCCGAGGCGCGTGGTCTCCACCAGCGGGTCGCCAAGCGTGAAGTTCTCCACCACCTTCGCGGCGATGGCCTTGACCTCGTCATAACGGGCGCGCGGCACCAGCATGCGGGTATGGGCCGAGCAGGTCTGGCCCGAATTCAGGAAGCAGGCGTTGATGGTGCCCTTGACGGCCTGCGGCAGGTCCGCGTCGTCCAGGATCACCGAGGCGGACTTGCCGCCCAGTTCCAGCGCCACGCGCTTGACCGACTGCGCGGCCAGCTCGGACACGCGCTTGCCGGCCCGCGTGCTGCCGGTGAACGACACCATGTCCACTTCGGGGTGGCTCGCCAGCACTTCGCCCACGATCGGGCCATAGCCGGTGACGAGGTTGAACACGCCCGGCGGCAGGCCGGCGGCCTCGATCACCTCGGCCAGCACGAAGGCGTTCAGCGGCGCCACCTCGGACGGCTTGAGCACCACCGTGCAGCCGGCGGCCAGCGCCGGCGCCACCTTCAGCGTGATCTGGTTCAGCGGGTAATTCCATGGCGTGATGGCGGCCACTACGCCCACGGGCTCGCGCACCACCAGCGAATTGCCGACCTGTTCCTCGAACTGGAACTGCTCCAGCAGCGAGGCGGCCTGGCCCCAGTTATAGACCGGCCCACCCACCTGGATGGCCCGCGCCAGCTTGATCGGCATGCCCACTTCGGCGGCAATCAGCTGCGCCAGTTCCTCGGTACGGTCCTTGAGCCCCTCGGCGATCTTGCGGATGTAGCCGGCACGCACGGCCGGCGGGGTGTTGGACCAGCCGTCGAAGGCGGCCCGCGCGGCGGCGATGGCGTCCTCGGCGTCCCGGGCGTCGCCCTCGGGAATCTTGCCCATGACCGCCTCGGTGGCGGAATGAACCACATCGATCAG
This sequence comes from Cupriavidus sp. 05T42, assembly GCF_056396345.1. Lineage (NCBI taxonomy): Bacteria > Pseudomonadati > Pseudomonadota > Betaproteobacteria > Burkholderiales > Burkholderiaceae > Cupriavidus > Cupriavidus sp. 05T42. The sequence continues at coordinate 101,727 of NZ_JBFTLH010000019.1, read as the reverse complement.
CCCGCTGCCATGGGGCTGAATCCACTTGCCGTTGATGAAAAGTTTGTCTCGTTGTTGCATGGCCACAGTTCTCAATAGGTGAATCGGCGGTTGCAATTTTTTGTTACTTTTAGGGTGCCTCACATTGTAGAGCGGAATGCCAACTCGGATTTTGTTTGATTCCGGGCGCATGACGCCGATCGAAAACAAAGAAAAGAGGAGCGAGACATGGTCGATCCGGTCTTTCAGAAGACGGAGGCAGGTCAGGAGGAGATCCGCACGCGTGCCCGCAAGCTCGATCACAAGCTGCGCGCGCTGCTGCTTATCGTGAATGGCGAACGCCCCAAATCGGCGCTGCTGGCGCAGGTGGGCGGGATGGGGGTCGGGGAGGAAGCGCTGGATACGCTGGTGGAACTGGGGCTGGTGGTCGCAGAAAACTCGGAGGCCGCCAAACCCCTCGCCACGCCGGCGAGCACCACCCCACAGCGCCCGGCCCGCTCCGGCCCGCCGGACACCAACCTGTTTGCGGCGTATTCAGCACTTAGCAAGGGACTGGATGACGTGCTGGCCGATACCGCCATCGCACCTATGCCGGTGACAGTAGGCGGCGCGGACAGCTACAAGCAGCTCTATCACTTCTATACCGATGTGATCGGCAATCATCTGGGATTGCGCGGCTACGTCCTGCAGGTGAAGGTGGAAAAGGCGGGAACGGTGGCCGAACTGGCCGAGTTGCGCGACGCACTGGGCGCGGCCTTGCAGAAGGCCAAGGGCGAGATCACCGCGCGGGCGATTCTTGATCAGCTGGATGCGATGCTGGCGGCGCAGGGGGCGGCCGCCAGGTAAAACCATCGCCCCTCCCCAGAGGAGAGGGGCGTTCCCTGCTTAAGCCGCGATACCCTGCGACTCCAGGTACTCGTCGTACGTGCCGAGGTAGTCGGTGATCTTGCCGTCCGTGCGGACTTCGATCACACGCGTGGCCAGGCCGTTGATCAGTTCGCGGTCGTGCGACACAAAGATCAGGGTCCCGGTGAACTTGTCCAGGGCGATCTGCAGCGACTCGATCGACTCCATGTCCATGTGGTTGGTCGGCTCGTCCATGGCCAGCACGTTGTGGCGGCCCAGCATCAGCTTGCCCCAGATCATGCGGCCCTTCTCGCCACCGGACAGCACCTTGACGTTCTTCTTGATGTCGTCGGCCGAGAACAGCAGCCGGCCCAGCGTGCCGCGCAGCGACTGGTCGTCGTCGCCGGCCTGCGTCCACTGGCTCATCCAGTCCATCACGTCGCGGTCCACCGGGAATTCTTCATAGGTGTCCTGCGGCATGTAGCCGACGTTGGCGTTCTCGGCCCACTTCACCTCGCCGCGATCCACTTCCACGCCGCGCTGCACGCCAGTCTGGACGATATTGTTCAGCAGGCTGCGCAGCAGCGTGGTCTTGCCGGCGCCGTTTTCACCGATGATCGCCACGCGCTCGCCGGCCTGGATCGCCAGCGTCAGGTTGTTGATGATCTTGCGGTCGTAGGTCTTGGTGATGCCCTCCACCTCGACCGCCAGGTTATGCAGCTTCTTCTCGAACTCGAAGCGGACGAACGGGTTCTGGCGCGACGACGGCTTGATGTCTTCCACCTTGATCTTGTCGATCTGCTTCGCGCGCGACGTGGCCTGGCGGGCCTTGGACTTGTTGGCCGAGAAGCGGCGCACGAAGTCCTGCAGTTCCGTGATGCGCTCCTTGGCGCGCGCGTTGGCGGCCACCTGGCGCTCGCGGGCCTGCATCGACGCTTCCATATAGTCGTCGTAGTTGCCCGGGTAGACCTTCAGCGTGCCGTAGTCCATGTCGGCCATGTGCGTGCACACCGAATTCAGGAAATGTCGATCGTGGGAGATGATGATCATCGTGGAATTGCGCTCGTTGAGCACATCTTCCAGCCAGCGGATCGTGTTGATGTCCAGGTTATTGGTCGGTTCGTCGAGCAGCAGCACGTCCGGGTTCGAGAACAGCGCCTGCGCCAGCAGCACACGCAGCTTCCAGCCGGGAGCGATGTCGCTCATCGCGCCCTGGTGCTGGTCGGTGGGAATGCCCACGCCCAGCAGCAGCTCGCCGGCGCGCGCCTCGGCGGTGTAGCCGTCGAACTCGGCATAGCGGGCTTCCAGCTCGGCCGCCTTCATGTAGTCCTCGTCCGTGGCTTCCGGATTGGCGTAGATGGCGTCGCGCTCGGTCGCGGCAGCCCACATCTCGGTATGGCCCATCATCACCACGTCCAGCACGCGGTTGTCTTCATAGCCGAACTGGTCCTGGCGCAGCTTGCCCAGGCGCACGCCCGGCTCCAGCATGACCTGGCCCGACGAGGGCTCCAGGTCGCTGCCGAGAATCTTCATGAAGGTGGACTTGCCGCAGCCGTTCGCGCCGATCAGGCCGTAGCGGTTGCCTTCGCCGAACTTGACCGTGATGTTCTCGAACAGCGGCTTGGGGCCGAACTGCATGGTGATGTTTGCGGTAGAAAGCACGTCTGGAACCTTTGAATGCGTATGGGTGCGTAGAGGGAGGCTGCGCGGGGCGCCTGCGCCGCCCGGGCCGGCCCGGGCTTGCCAAGGCTGGGGGATCGCGTGGAAGACCTGCCCATCAGCGCGTCCGACCTGGCAAAAATGCGGAAATAACCCGAGATTTTACCACTCGCGGGCCGTTAGCGGGGATTGCTGGGGCGATTGCCGGAGCCGCGGCGGGATGTGACGTCTGGTGTGACGCCGTTACAGCGTCGGGTAGCCGGACAGGGCCAGCGTGAAGCCGTCCGCCTGGGCGGTTAGCCGGGCCTGGGCACCCACCGGCAGCGTCAGCTTGCGTGGGCAGTGGCCGAACGGCAGGCCGGTCAGCACCGGAATGCCGACTTCGGCACGCACGTAGTCGAACACGGCGTCCATGTCGTAGCCGTTGTCGTAGTCCGTGGTGCGGTAATTGGAGAAATCCCCCAGCACCAGCGCCTGCTGGCGCGCCAGCACGCCGGCCTGCGCCAGTTGCAGCAGCATCCGTTCGATGCGGTACGGCGGCTCGTTGATGTCCTCGATGAACAGGATGCCGCCATCGATCTTCGGCATGTACGGGGTGCCGAGCAGGCTGCAGAGCATGGCGAGGTTGCCGCCCCAGAGCGTGCCGTCCACGGCCACGGGCCGGCCCAGCGCCTGTGGGGCCTCCACCGTCACCGTGTAGGCCGGGTCGCGCAGGATGGCCTCGAAGTGCTGCCACATGTACGCGTCCACCGGCTCGGCGCCGAAGTCGGCCAGCAGCATCGGGCCGGCAAACGTCACGCCCCCGGTGGCGGCGAGGTAGGCCAATTGAAACCCCGTGAAATCGCTATGTCCGACGATGGGCGTGCCGCTGGCGTGCGCCTGGTCGGCAATCCGCGCGAAATCGATCTTGCCGAGCAGCCGCCCCAGCCCGTAGCCGCCACGCACGGCCAGCGTCAGTTCGCGCTGGGCGCCGGTGCCGATGGCGTGCAGGTCGGCCAGCCGTTCGGCGTCCGTCCCCCCAAAGCGCTGGTAGCGGCGCGCCAGCACATCGGGATTGCCCACGTGATAGCCGTGGTGCTTGAGCCAGGCGCAGCCGCGTGCCGCAATCGCCACATCATGCGGATAACCGGAGGATGCAATCAGACGGACTTCGATCGATTCGCTCATGAATCTGAATTCTCTTCGCCGGAATCTGGAGCCGCGATTTTAACGCGTGCCGACTTCTGCGCACGGCGCCGCGCGCCAAAGAAATCACGCAGCATCTGGCCGCATTCCTCGGCCATCACGCCCCGGGCCACCGTGGTCTGGTGGTTGAGCGTGGCCTGCGCGAACAGGTCCACCACGCTGCCGGCCGCGCCGGTCTTGGGGTCGGTCGCGCCGAAGACCACGTGGCGCAGGCGGGCGTGGAGGATGGCGCCCGAGCACATCGCGCAGGGCTCCAACGTCACATATAGCTCGCACTCGGGCATGCGGTAGTTGCCGAGCACTTGGGCGGCGGCGCGCAGTGCCTGCATTTCGGCGTGGGCGGACGGGTCCATCGAGCGGATCGGCAGGTTGTGGCCGCGCGCGATGATCTTGTCGTTCCAGACCACCACGGCACCCACCGGCACCTCGCCCGCTGCCTCGGCCAGACGCGCCTCTTCCAGCGCGGCGCTCATGTAGAAGCGGTCGCGCGCGTCCGGATCGGGGAAGGTCTGGGGCAGCGGATCGGACATCGGCCCGGATCAGTCCTGGGCAGGCAGGCGCACCGGGGCGCTGACTTCGGCCCAGCAGTTCGGCGTTTCGAACAGCACGAGGCGGGTCAGTTGCAGATGGTGGCCGAAGCAGTCCTTGAACACAGGCGCGAGGATGTCGAACGCCACCTGGGCAAGGTTCTCCACCGTGGGAATGGACTCGAGCACCACGGTCTTGTGGTTGTCCATCGACTGGAGGAAATTCAGCAGCGCCGTGTCGCCCCGGTAGATCAGGAAGGCGTGATCCCATTTCGACACCAGATGCTCGTTGGCGAGCGTCTTGATGTCGCCGAAGTCGAGGATCATGCCGTCGTCGGAGGCGCCTTCCTTGTGCAGGACTTCGCCCGACAGGGTCAGGTCCAGGCGATAGCGATGGCCATGGATGTTGCGGCACTGGCCGCCATGGCTGGGAATACGGTGGCCGGAATCGAACTCCAGGCGACGGGTGATGGAGACTTGTTTGGTCATGGATCAGCGAATGCCCAGCAGCTTGTGGGTCTGCAGCGACAGGCGCCAGCGCGGGTGGCGCTGGCAGAATTCCACCGCCGCGGCCGTATTTTGCCGGGCCAGCGGGCCATCCATGGCCTGCACCATGAAATAGCGGAAATCCAGTTGTTCATATGCTGCGAAGTCCTGGCCGTCCTGCGGGATGACGACCTTGAGTTCGTCGCCGCGCGTCACCACGAGTTCCGCGCCCATCTTGGGGCTCACGCAGACCCAGTCGATGCCGTCCGGCACGGGCAGCGTGCCGTTGGTCTCGATGGCGATCTCGAAGCCCTGCGCGTGCAGCGCGTCGATCAGCGGCGCGTCCAGCTGGAGCAGCGGCTCGCCGCCGGTGCAGACCACGAGCGGCTTGCCGCCGGCGCTGCCCGGACCCTGGGGCCATTCGGAGGCCACCACGGCCGCCAGCTCCTCGGCGGTCTTGTACTTGCCGCCGCGCGTGCCGTCCGTGCCGACGAAATCGGTGTCACAGAACTGGCAGACTGCGCGCGCCCGGTCTTCTTCGCGGCCGGTCCACAGGTTGCAACCCGAGAAACGGCAGAACACCGCGGCGCGGCCGGCGTTGGCGCCTTCGCCCTGCAGCGTGTAGAAGATTTCCTTGACGGCGTAAGTCATTGTGTGGGGTAGCGACGAGCAACCCATTAGTATAGCAAGGGACTAGGGTTTTCGCTAAGACACACCCCGCCCCGCCTATGGCGCCAACCGTTCCTGCAGGAAGTCCAGGAACACGGCGATACGCGCCGAAAGCTGCGTGTTGAGGTAATAAACGGCGTGGATCGGCTGCCGGACCTCGATCGTGCTGGCCTCCAGCACCTGCACCAGCCGGCCCGCGCGCCGGTCCGCATCGGTCATGAAATCGGCCAGACTGACGATGCCCTGCCCGGCTAATGCCAGTTGCCGCAGGGTCTCGCCGCTCGATGCGGAGATTTGTGGACGAATCTCCACTTCCGCACCATTTTCCCCGCGCAGCGGCCAGCGATTCAGCGACTCCGGCTGGGTAAAGCCAAGCAAGGTGTGATCGGCAAGCTCGTCCACGACGGCCGGGGTGCCACGCGCCTTCAGGTAGTCCGGACTGGCCAGCACGCGGATGCGGTTGCTGCCCAACGGCCGCGCGTGCAGCGTGGAATCGCGCAGCGTGCCGATACGGATCGCCACATCGGTGCGATGTTCGAGCAGATCGATGATCTGATCGTTCGTGTTCAGTTCGAGTTCGATTTCCGGGTAGGCTGCGCGGAAGGCGCCGACCAGCGGCACCACCACGTGGAGCATGAACGGGGACGCCGCGTTCACCCGCAGCCGCCCTGCCGGGCGCTGGCGCCGCACCGCCATCTGCTCCTCGGCCAGATCGGCCGCCGCCAGGATCTGGCGCGCGTGGGCGAGCATCGCCGCGCCCTCCTCGGTCAGTTCCAGCCGCCGCGTGGTCCGGCGCAGCAGCGTGGTTTCCAGCTTCTCCTCCAGCCGGGACAGCGCCCGGCTGACCCCGGAGACGGTCTGGTCGAGTTGCTCCGCAGCGGCGGTGATCGAGCCGCTATCCACCACGGTCGCAAAGGCGAGCAATTCTTCGAGCGTCAGCTTCATCCTTGAATTTTAGTCAAATATCTTTGGCTGATCACGGGGTTTTTCTGCAAGAAAGCACGCGGCACACTGCGTCCATCGAAAAAACCCTGCTTGAGGATGTTCGACATGCCTATTGCCTTGCTCGCGCTGACGATCAGCGCCTTTGCCATCGGGACGACGGAATTCGTCATCGTCGGCCTGATTCCGACCATCGCGGCGGATTTGCATATCTCGGTACCCTCCGCCGGCCTGTTGGTGAGCCTGTACGCGCTGGGCGTGGCCGTGGGCGCGCCGGTGCTGACCGCCCTCACCGGCCGCCTGCCGCGCAAGCTGCTGCTGCTCTCGCTGATGGCGCTGTTCACGGCCGGCAACCTGCTCGCGTGGAAGGCGCCGAGCTATGAATCGCTGATCATGGCGCGCATCCTCACCGGCCTTGCGCATGGCGTGTTCTTCTCGATCGGCTCGACCATCGCCACCGGCCTGGTGCCGAAGGAGCGTGCCGCGAGCGCCATCGCCATCATGTTTACCGGGCTGACCGTGGCGCTGGTGACCGGCGTGCCGCTCGGTACCTTCATCGGCCAGCACTTTGGCTGGCGCGAGACCTTCCTGGCCGTGTCCGGCCTCGGCGTGGTCGCCTTTATCGGCAGCCTGCTGTTCGTGCCCTCGCAGATCCGCCATTCGCCGCCTGCCTCGCTGCTGCAGCAGGCGCGGGTGCTGGCCGAGCCGCGGCTGCTGCTGGTCTACGCGAAGACGGCCATCGGCTACGGCGGATCGTTCATTCCGTTCACTTTCCTCGCCCCGATCCTGCAGGACGTCTCGGGCTTCAGCGCCGGCGCCGTGGGCCTGGTGATGCTGGTGTATGGCGTCTCCGTGGCGGTGGGCAATATCTGGGGCGGCCGGCTGGCGGACCGGCATGGCCCGATTCCGGCGCTGCGCATCGTATTTCTCCTACTTGCCGCCGTGCTGTTCGTGCTGACCTTCACCGCGCCGCACCGCTGGCTGGTGGTGGCCACGGTGCTGGCCTGGGGCGCGGTCGCCTTCGGCAACGTGCCGGGCCTGCAGGTCTACGTGGTGAAGCAGGCGGAGCGCCATACGCCGCAGGCCGTGGACGTGGCGTCCGGCCTCAACATCGCCGCGTTCAACCTCGGCATTGCCGGGGCGGCCTGGGCGGGCGGGCTGATCGTCCAGCATCTGGGGCTGATGCATACGCCGTGGATCGGCGCGCTGGTGGTGCTCGTGGCGCTGGGCCTGACCGAATGGAGTGGCCGGCTGGACCGCGCCGCCGGCATCGATCACCGTGCGGGCAATGTGCCGGCCGGGGCGATGTCTCACTGATTGTTCGCCAACCTTCCTTTCATCGGAGAAATTCATGCAGATTCCGCAACTTGGCCTTGGCACCTTCCGACTCAAGGACCAGCAGGTCATCGATTCCGTGACGATGGGGCTGGAGGTGGGTTATCGCCACATCGACACGGCCCAGATCTACGGCAACGAGGCCGAAGTGGGCCGCGCGATTGCCGCCAGCGGCGTGCTGCGCGACGACCTGTTCGTGACGACCAAGATCTGGACCGAACACCTGGGCCGCGACGCCCTGCGCGCCAGCCTTGAGACGAGTCTTGAGAAACTGAAGCTCGATCGGGTCGATCTGACGCTGATCCACTGGCCGTCACCGGGCAACGCGCTACCGGTGGCCGAGTATATGGAGGCGCTGGCGCAGGCCCAGGCCGCCGGGCTGACGCGCGCGATTGGCGTGTCGAATTTCACGATCGGGCATCTGAAGCAGGCCATCGACGCCGTTGGCGCGCCGGCCATCGCCACGAACCAGATCGAACTGCATCCCTTCCTGCAGAACCGCAAGGTGGCGGCGTTCATGCGCGAACAGGGGATCCATCTGACGGCCTACATGCCGCTGGCCTACGGCAAGGTGATGGAGGATGCGGTGCTACGGCGGATTGCCGCCGTGCGTGACGCCACGCCGGCGCAGGTGGCGCTGGCGTGGCTGATGCAACAGGGCTATGCGGTGATTCCGTCGTCCACCCGGCGCGCCAACCTTGAGAGCAATCTTGGCGCGGCGCGGATCACGCTGACGGCGGGCGAGATGGCCGAGATTGCCGCGCTGGACCGGGGCGAGCGGCTGGCCAACCCCGGCTTCGCGCCGCAATGGGATTAACGGCGGCTTACCGCGCGCCGAGGTAGTCCAGCTTGCCGATCTGCACGCCCTTGTGGCGCAGCAGGTCGTAGGCGGTGGTCACGTGGAAGTAGAAGTTCGGCAGCGCAAAGCCCAGCAGGTAGCTCTTGCCGTCGAAGGTGACCGGGCCGTTGCGGAGCTTGAGTTCCACGGTGCGCGTCTCGCTGCCTTCCAGCTGTTCGGGACGGATCGACTTCAGGAAGCCGATGGTCTTGGCGATGCGCTCCTGCAACTCGGGGAACGTCGCCTCCGTATCGGCATAGGACGGAATCTCGATCCCGGCCAGCCGGGCGGCGCAGCCCTTGGCGGCATCGCTGGCGCGCTGCACCTGGGCGGGCAGCGCGTCCATGTCGGCAATCAGACGCGTCTGAATCAGCTCGGATTCATCGATCCCCTGCGCCTTGGCGTGGGCGGCGCCTTTTTCAAGAATCGCCGACAGGTTGTTCAGCGCGCGGATGAACGCCGGGATCGAAACGTCATACATCGAGAGGGCCATTTGGGCTCCTTGGGTGCGGTGTCGTGGGGGTGCGCGGCGGTGCCGCCGTCTGTGCTGCAGACCGGAGGATAGATCGAATCGGCCCGGCTTGCTGAAGGCACCCCGGCACCCCGGGCGGCCCGGGCACCCCGGGCGGCCCGTGCGGCTACGCCAGCAGCCCGTCGAGATAGGCGTCGCCATCGTCGATGCCGAATTCGACCCACATCGGCAGATGGTCGCTCATCCGGTAGGTGCGCCACTCCTTGAAGCCGCGCCCCGGCTTGGCGGCCCGCTGCCGCGCATAGGCGGGCTCGTCCTCGAGCCGGTAGACGTGCTCGTAGAAATCGAACACGCCGGCCTGGCCGGTGGGCGCCAGGTGCGCCAGCTTGCTGAGGTAGGCAATCTGGTCGTAATGCTTGTTCTTGTCGACGTTGGAGCCCGGCACGGCCTGCAGGGCGTCCGGCACCGCGAATCCGGCCCGGGTCATGGCCTCCATGGTCACGTCGTTGCGGTTGAAGATGTTGAAGTCGCCCAGCACGATCAGGTTATCCGCCTCCGGCGGCGTGCCGGGCGCGTATTGCGGGGCGCTGGAGAGCTTTCCCGCGTTTTTGGCCAGCGTGCGGGCGAACGCCGTGATCTCGGCCAGCCGGCGCGGGTCCACGGCCACGCTCTTGCCATAGTAGATGTGGACCGTCGCCAGCGTCAGGTAGGCCCAGCCGGCGCGGAAGCCCGCGATATAAGGCGAGCGCGCCATCTGCACCGGCTCCTCGGGCGCGCCCTTTTCCTTCGCCAGCACCAGCTCGGCGGCCAGCCCGGTGAACGAGACCTTGCGCCGGTCGTACAGGTAGGCCATGCGCTCGGCGTTGCCCGAGGTGCCCAGCGTCACGTCCGTCACGAGGAAATCCCACCAGCTACCCAATATCCGTTGCAGCCGCTGGAGCGGATAGAGCCCGCTGCGCACCTCCTGGATCGCGATCAGGTCGAAGCGGCTCAGGATTTCGGCGATGTAGTAATACGGCTCGTCGTCCCGGTAGCCGTACTTGCCCGAGTCGAACTCGCGGATATTCCAGGTGGCCAGCAGCAGCGTGCGGGTGGCGGTGCGCGCGGGAATGGCGCCGGCCAGCGCGGGCCGCAGGCGTTTCAGCCCGTCGATGGTCCGCTTGCGGATCTCCGCGTCCTCGATCTGTTTCAACCCTGCGTAATACGGCATGTGTCACTCCGGGGTGGATGGTGAGACGCATTGTCACAGCAGACTAAGACAGTTCTGGTCGATCCTGGGAATTGTCTGACGAGGGTCAAAAAAAACGCCGGCTACCCTTGGGCAGCCGGCGTTCGCATTCCTGATTGGGCGATCAGAAGCGGTAGGTCACATTGCCGATGATCGTGCGCTGCGTGCCGAAGAAGCAATCACCGCGTGCGATACAGGTGTTGACGTACTGCTTGTTGAACAGGTTGTTCATGTTCAGCGACACGCGGATCGGGCCGTGATCGTAGGCGAGCACGGCATCGAACAGCGTGAAGCCGCCCACGCGGTTGTTGCCAGTGCCGTCATAGGACGGACCGTTGTAGCGCACACCCGCCCCGGTCACAAAGCCCGGCATGTCGAACAGGCTGAAGCGGTAGTTGGCCCACAGCGACGCCATGTTCGCCGGGATGCTCGCCAGCCGCTGGCCCTGCTCGGCGGCCGTGCCTTCGATGACCTTGGCGTCCAGGTAGGTGTACGTGGCGATCAGGTCCAGCCGGCCCAGCGACACCAGCGCCTCCAGTTCCGCCCCGCGCGTGCGCGCCTCGCCCACCTGCACCGTGCCGGGCAGGCCGTTGACCACGCCGGCTACCTTGCGGTTTTCTTCGCGCATATCGAACAGCGAGGCGGTCAGCGTCATGTTCTTGCCGGGCGGCTGGTACTTGACGCCCACTTCCCACTGCTTGCCGCGCAGCGGCTTGAACGCGCCCCCGTCCACATTGAAGCCGGCCTGGCCCTGGAACGATTCCGCATAGCTGACGTAGGGGTTGAGGCCGAAGTCCGAGCGGTACATCAGGCCGAAGCGCTTGGTCAGCTCGTTGTCGTCACGCGAGCCCGCCGGCGTGTTGTCCTGCGCCGCGCGCGACCAGTCGTAGCGCAGGCCCAGCATCAGCAGCCACTTGTTCCATTCGATCTGGTCCTGCAGGTAGGCGCCGGTCTGGATCTGCTTGGCCGGTGCCAGGTCGCGCGTGGAAGTGGGCGCCTGGTAGTTGCCATAGACCGGGTTGAACACGTTGATCGGCGCGGCAAAGCCGCCCACGCCGGTGCGGCCCGTGATCTCGTTGTTCTGGTAGTCGAAGCCGGACAGCAGCGTGTGGCGCACGGGGCCGGTGCCGAACTTCGACTGCACCTGCGTGTCGACGGCCAGCTGGTTCAGCGTCGGCTGGTTCAGGTAGATGGTGCGGCGCAGCATCGTGTCGCTGCCGGGCACCCATCCATGCGTGGCGCCGGTGTAGCCGGCCGTGTAGATGCTGCGGTAGTCAACCGTGCTGTGCGAATAGCGCAGGTTCTGGCGCACCGTGAAGGTATCGTTGAACTTGTGCTCGAACTGGTAGCCCACGGCGTGCTGCTCGGCCGTGTACTTGTCGAAGCCGGGCTCGCTGATGAAGAAGCTCTGCGGGATCTGGCCGGCCGGGTTCTCGATCTGGGTGCCGCGCCACGGGAAGAAGCCGATCATCGAGCCCGTATCGTCCTTCTGAAAGTTAGCCAGCAGGGTGAAGCTGGTGTCGGACGTCGGCCGATAGGTCAGCGAGGGGGCAATGTAGTAGCGGTTGTCCTTGACGTAGTCCACCGAGGCATCGCTATCGCGCGCCAGGGCCACGAAGCGGTAGAGCCACTTGCCGTCGGCATCGATCGGCCCCGTGAAGTCGGCCTGGATCTGCTTGCGGTTGAAATTACCGAAACTCACGCCGATTTCACGCGCGGCCTCCGCCTGCGGACGCTTCGACACGAGATTGACCACGCCGCCCACCGAGCCCTGGCCGTACAGCATGCCGGACGGCCCTTTCAGGATCTCGATGCGCTCCAGGGCGTATGGATCCGGGCGCGTGTTGTTATAGAACCCGACGGCATTGAGCAGCCCGTCGAGGTACTGCGTGGAATCGGTGCCACGGATCTTGATCGAATCCGTGCGGTTGTCCGTGCCGAACCCCGCCGCCGAGACGCCGGCCGTGTAGCCCGCCGCCTGCGCCACCGACTGGGCGCCCGTGAGTTCGATCCGGTCGCGCGTGATGACGGTGATCGACTGCGGCGTTTCCATGATCGGCGTGTCGGTCTTGGTGGCGGTCACGGCTTGTTTCGCCACGAAGCCGTGTACCGGGCCGGTCGGCGATTCGGGGAGACTGCTGCCTCGGACGGTGATCGTCGGCAACTCCTGGTGGGCGGGAGCAGGTGCCTGCTCCTGGGCCAGCGTGACGCTGGCGGCTTGCATGCTCAAGGCAAAGGTGGTCAGGCGGAAGGCGTGCGAGCCGCGAACGCGGCGCCGGGCGCATACAGACATTGCAAGATCTCTCTACTGATTGGAAATGATAATGCGAATGACTCGCATTTCTTTTGCCATTGTAATGTCATGTAATGGTCTCGATACATTTATCGCCGGTTTGATTGTCAGGCGTCGCGCACGCACCACACTGCTATTGGCTGTCTCGTTTGGGGATCCCGAAAAGAAAACGGCCGGGGCGATGGGCCCCGGCCGTTGATACGTCACTGCTCCGCAGGCCCCGAAGGGCCTGGGTTTATTCCCACTCGATCGTCGCCGGCGGCTTGCCCGAGACGTCGTACACCACTCGATTCAGGCCACGCACCTCGTTGATGATGCGGTTCGAGCAGCGGCCGAGCAGCGCGTACGGCAGGTGCGCCCAGTGAGCGGTCATGAAGTCGGTGGTTTGCACCGCGCGCAGTGCCACGACGTAGTCGTACGTGCGGCCATCGCCCATCACGCCCACGGACTTCACCGGCAGGAACACCGCGAAGGCCTGGCTGGTCAGGTCGTACCAGCTCTTGCCCACCTGCTGCGGCTCGCACAGGCCCGCCGCGGCGTCTTGCTCCGTGGCGATGGTCTTGCGCAGTTCCTCGATGAAGATGGCGTCCGCGCGGCGCAGCAGCTCGGCGTAGTCGCGCTTGACCTCGCCCAGAATCCGCACGCCAAGGCCCGGGCCCGGGAACGGATGGCGGTACACCATCTCGGGCGGCAGGCCCAGCGCCACGCCCAGCTCGCGCACTTCGTCCTTGAACAGGTCGCGCAGCGGCTCCAGCAGCTTCAGGCCCAGCGTCTCGGGCAGGCCGCCGACGTTGTGGTGGCTCTTGATCGTGGTCGCCTTCTTGGTCTTGGTGCCGCCCGATTCCACCACGTCCGGGTAGATCGTGCCCTGCGCCAGCCACTTGGCGTTGGACAGCTTCTTGGCCTCGGCCTGGAAGACTTCGACGAACTCGCGGCCGATGATCTTGCGCTTCTGCTCGGGGTCCGTCACGCCGGCCAGATGGCCCAGGAACTGCTCCGAGGCGTCGATATGGACCACCTTGGCGTGCAGCCGGCCCGCGAACATCTCCATGACCATCTTGCCTTCGTCCAGGCGCAGCAGGCCGTGGTCGACGAACACGCAGGTCAGCTGGTCACCGATGGCGCGATGGATCAGCGCCGCCGCCACCGACGAATCCACGCCGCCGGACAGGCCCAGAATGACTTCCTCGTCACCCACCTGTTCGCGGATCTTGGCCACGGCTTCGGCGATGTGGTCGCGCATCACCCAGTCGGCCTTGGCGCCGGCGATCTTGAGCACGAAGCGCTCAAGCATCTCGCGGCCCTTCGCCGTATGGGTGACTTCCGGGTGGAACTGCACTGCGTAGTAGCCGCGCGCCTCGTCGGCCATGCCGGCGATCGGGCAGCTCGGCGTGGACGCCATCAGCTTGAAGCCCGCCGGCAGTTCGGCCACCTTGTCGCCATGGCTCATCCAGACCTTGAGCATGCCGTGGCCTTCGGGCGTCGAGAAATCCTCGACGCCATCGAGCAGCTTGGTATGCCCATGGGCGCGCACCTCGGCGTAGCCGAATTCGCGATGGTCGCTCCACTCCACCTTGCCGCCCAGCTGCACGGCCATGGTCTGCATGCCGTAGCAGATGCCCAGCACCGGCACGCCGAGGTCCCACACGGCCTGCGGCGCGCGCAGCTGGTGGTCTTCGTAGGTGCTGGCGTGGCTGCCGGACAGGATGACCGCCTTCGGCGCGTACTCGCGGACGAATTCGTCGGTCACATCGTTAGGATGGATCTCGCAGTAGACGTGCGCCTCGCGAACGCGGCGGGCAATCAGCTGCGTGACCTGCGAGCCGAAATCAAGGATGAGGATTTTGTCGTGCATGATGGGCGTTTGGCAGAGCTTCCGGCTCGGGTTCGGGCATGACCTCGGTGCCTGGGCCGTAGCCGGGTGGCGGGGTGATGACCGGTTCGCGCCGGTATTCGGGGGATCCATGCGGGCGTGCCGGGTTGGCGGCGCCGGGTTGTTGGTGCGGGTCGGCGGGGTCGACGGCATCGACCGGCGTGCCGGGGTAGTACACGGGGCCATCGCCATGCCGGGCGGCGCGCAGTTCGGCTTCGCGCTGGGCCAGTTGCTCCCGCTCGCGCAGGCGCACGCGCTTCGCGGCGGGCATCTGCACCACGGCGAAGAACAGCATGACAGCGGCCAGCGTCAGCAGCCAGACCTTGCCGGCGCCCTGTACGGGCATGTCCAGGAACAGCGTCCACGCCACGATCAGCACAGCGCTCACCAGGTTCACCTGGCCCACCGTGCGTGCCACGGGCACGGTCAGCTGGCCGTTAATGGCAGCCTGGAACAGCAGCCACGCCATGCCGATCATCGCCACGCCGAGCAGCTGGCCGAACATGGCCGGCTGCGGCTGCGGCAACTGGAGTGCGGCATACAGCGTCGTGAACGGCGACATCAGCAGCAGGATGCCGAGCAGCAGGTCTAGCAAGGCGTCGAAGAACAGCACGGCTCGCAATAGTACTTTCATGGGCGCTCCTATTTCCTGATGCTTCTTGCGTCGCGGCCGCGCGGCCTCGTCAACCTCGACGTTGCCAGCGCGGCCGTGATGCCCAGGTCGGGCGGGCCATATCGTGATCAGTCGATATGGTAGTTCGGCGCTTCCTTGGTGATCTGCACATCGTGGACGTGCGATTCGCGCATGCCGGCGGCCGTGATCTGCATGAACTCGGCCGTCTCGTGCCAGGTGGCGATGGAGCTACTGCCGCAGTAGCCCATCGACGCACGCACGCCACCGGTCAGCTGGTGGATGATCGCCATGACCGAGCCCTTGTAGGGGACCCGGCCCTCGATACCTTCCGGCACGAGCTTGTCGACGTTGGCGGTGTTGTCTTCCTGGAAGTAGCGGTCGGCGGCGCCGTCCTTCATCGCGCCCACGGAACCCATGCCGCGATAGCTCTTGAACGAGCGGCCCTGATACAGGAACACTTCGCCCGGCGCTTCCTCGGTACCCGAGAACATGCCGCCCATCATCACGGTGTGCGCGCCGGCCGCCAGGGCCTTGGCCACATCGCCCGAATAACGGACGCCGCCATCGGCGATCAGCGGCACGCCGGTGCCCTTGAGCGCCTCGGCCACGTTGGAAACAGCGGTGATCTGGGGCACGCCCACGCCGGCCACGATCCGCGTGGTGCAGATCGAACCGGGGCCGATGCCCACCTTCACGCCGTCCGCGCCATGCTCGACCAGCGCCAGCGCGGCCGCGCCGGTGGCGATGTTGCCGCCCACGACCTGCACCTGCGGGAAGTTCTGCTTGACCCAGCGCACACGGTCCAGCACGCCCTGGCTGTGGCCATGCGCGGTATCCACCACAATCACGTCCACGCCGGCCTTGACCAGCAGTTCCACGCGTTCGTCGTTGTCCGGACCCACGCCCACGGCGGCGCCGACGCGCAGCTGGCCGTGATCGTCCTTGCTGGCCAGCGGGTTGTCCACGGCCTTCTGGATGTCCTTCACGGTGATCAGGCCGCGCAGCTCGAATGCGCTATTGACCACCAGCACGCGCTCCAGGCGGTGACGGTTCATCAGGCGCTTGGCTTCCTCCAGCGGCGCGCCTTCGGCCACGGTGACGAGTTTCTCGCGCGGGGTCATCTTGGCGCGCACGGGGGCGTCGAGTTCTTCCTCGAAGCGCAGGTCGCGATTGGTGATGATGCCGACGACGGTCTTGCCTTCGAGCACGGGGAAGCCGGAAATGCCATGGTGCTGCGACAGCGCGATCACATCGCGGATCTTCATGTCCGGCGAAATGGTGATCGGATCACGCAGCACACCCGATTCGTACCGCTTCACGCGCGCCACTTCACGCGCCTGGTCGGCCGGTTTCAGGTTCTTGTGGACAATGCCGATGCCGCCGGCCTGAGCCATCGCAATGGCAAGCCGGGCTTCCGTCACGGTATCCATGGCGGCGGACACGAGCGGAATGTTCAGTTCGATTGAACGGGTAAGGCGGGTGCGGAGGGAAACATCCCGGGGCAGGACGGCCGAATAGGCCGGTACAAGCAGCACGTCATCGAATGTGAGTGCTTTCTGGACAAGACGCATAGCAAATCCTCTAGGCGCAAAAGCAGATTATACAGGAATGCAGGATTTGCTGATGCGTTCTTGCATCCCCCTTGCTATTCTCGGCCTCCCTTCCACAGATCACAACAGGAGTCCGATGGGCATCGGCGTTTTGTGCGGGCTGCTGGCCGGCGCGTTCTGGGGCATGGTGTTCATCGCGCCGAAGCTGCTGCCGGCGTTTTCGCCCTGGGAACTCGCCATTGGCCGCTACCTGGCCTATGGGCTGGTCGCCTTCGTGGCGGCGCTGCCGCTGATGCGGCGCCTCGCAAAAAAGCTAACTCGGGGCGATTGCGTCGCCTTGCTGCGCCAGGCGTTCACCGGGAACCTGCTCTATTACGTACTGCTGGCGTTTGGCGTGCAGCTGGCCGGAGTCGGGCCGACCTCGCTGATCATCGGCATCCTGCCGGTTTCCATCACCATCATGGGCCGCCGCGACCACGGCGCTGTGCCGCTCTCGCGGCTGGTCTGGCCGCTGCTGGTGGTGGCGGCCGGCATCGCCAGCATCAATATCGACCTGTTTGCCGGGGGCGGCGGTGCGCATGGCGCGGCGGTGGACGCCCTGGCCCGCCCGGCGTGGCAGAAACTGGCTGGCGTGGCCTGCGCGGCGGGCGCGCTGGTCTGCTGGACGCTCTACGCCGTGGACAACGCGCGCTACCTCCAGCGCCATCCGCATTACAGCGGGAACGAGTGGTCGGCCCTGTACGGGCTATCTACCGGGCTGGTTTCCGTGGTGCTGGCCGGCATCGGCTGGCTCGTGGCCGGCGACGCGCTGACCGCCCCGGGCAGCGGGCGCGAATGGCAGTGGTTCTGGATGGTCAACGCCGCCGTGGCGCTCGGGGCGTCGCTAATTGGCAACAACCTCTGGAACATCGCCAGTCGCCGCCTACCCCTGACGCTTTCGGGGCAAATGATCGTTTTTGAGACGCTGTTCGCGCTGGCATACGGGTTTGTGTTCGATCACCGCTGGCCACGGCCGCTGGAGTTGGCCGCCGTCGCCCTGCTGATCGTCGGGGTGGCCTGGTCCGTGCGCTTGCACGCCACGGACAAGTCTGCGTAGACTACCGGCATGACGCGGGGGTCACATGGTTGTCAACCCTCCTACCGTCCGGTTTTCATCGCCAACCTGGCATTTTTCCGCCCAGACGCCACAGACACTCTTGCCATGAACCGTTCGACCGCGCTGTACCTGCTTGTTGCCGCCAGTCTCGCCGTGCCCGCCACGGCCTTTTCCCAATGGCAGTGGAAGGACGGCACCGGCCGCATGGTTTATAGCGATGTACCGCCGCCGCCCTCCGTGCCGGACCGCGCCATCGTCATGGCACCCGGCCGCGCGGCAGGCGCCTATCGCCCGGTGGAAGCCGAAACCGCCGCGAAGGCCGATGGTCAAGCTGACGCCAAGGCCCCCGCGGGCGACGCGCCCCGGGCCCGCCAGGTCAGCGCGCGGGCCAAGGACAAGCCCGCCGTCGACACCGATCCCGATCAGGCCTTCCGCGAGCGCCGCGAGGAGCGCCTCAAGGCCGACCTGGAAGCCGCCACCAAGGAACGTGAACAACTGGCCCGCCAGACGCGCTGCGAAGAGATGTCGAACTACGCCACGGGGCTGCGCGAAGGCATGCGCATCTCGAAGGCCGGCCCGGATGGCGCCGCGCACCGCCTGAACGGCGATGAACGCGCCGCCGAACTCGACAAGGTCAGCCAGTCGATGGCCCAGCACTGCAGCTGAGGCATGGGGTGGGCGCCGGATAGGCCGCCCGCCCAGTCAACTCCCCTGCCCGCCCCCGCCGCGCAGCCATTTCAGGCCCTCGCGCGTCCCGGTAGCCCGGGTCTTCTGCACGCGCTTGCGGCGTGCCTGCTTGGGATCGGCGGTCAGCGGCCGGTAGACCTCTACCCGATCTCCCTCCCGAACCAGTGTTTCCACGGTCTTGAGCTTGCCGTAGATGCCGACCCGTGCCGTCGTCGGGTCCACTTCGGGATACGCCTCGGTCAGGCCGCTGGCGCGAATCGCCCCCTCGACGCTCGTGCCAGCCGGCACCGAGACTTCCTTCAGGAACACCGCCTCAGGCTTGGCGTAGCAGACCGAGAGCCGCACCATGGCGCCAGGATCAGCCGTTGTTGGCATACACCACCTCGGCGCGCTTGACGAAGGCATCGACGAACGTATTGGCAATCATGCTGAACACGGGACCGATGATTTTCTCGAGGATGAAGCTCGAAAACTCGTAATGGAGGTGAAATTCGATCTTGCAGGCGTCGGCGCGCAGCGGCGTAAAGCGCCAGGAGCCATTGAAGGTCTTGAAAGGACCGTCCGCGAACGTCATATCAATGCGTGTAGGACGCTCCTGCACGTTCCGGGTATGGAAATACTGCTTGATGCCGTTGAAATGGATATGGATCTTCGCGTCGAGCAGCGTCTCGGTGTTCTCGAAGATCTCGACGCCACCACACCATGGCAGGAACTTGGGATAGTCCTCCACGCGGGTGACCAGGTCATACATCTGCTCGGCCGAAAAGCCAAGCAGGACGGATTTATGGACGTCTGCCATGTAATCGGATGCGGGCGCCGCCAGGGGCTGGGCCCGAACGGGGCGGGTTTGCTAGAATCCCGATTTTAGCCGACACGCGGGTCGACGGCATCCCCGGCGCACATGGCGCCCCTCGATGACGCCACAACGGTCGCTCCCCTCTTTGCCGCAGCGCGGCAGCCTTGCTCAGGAATCCACCACGTACGCATGACCATCGCTGATAACAAGAAAGCCTTTTTCGACTACTTCATCGAAGAACGCTACGAAGCCGGGATTGTGCTGGAGGGCTGGGAAGTCAAGGCCATCCGGGCCAACCGTGTGCAGATCAAGGAAGGCTACGTCGTGGTGCGCAACGCCGAGATGTACCTAATCGGCGCCCATATCAGCCCGCTGCAGAGCGCCTCCACGCACGTGACGCCGGACCCCGTGCGCACGCGCAAGCTGCTGCTCAAGGCGGACGAGATCAAGAAGCTGATCGGCAAGGTCGAGCAGCGCGGCTATACGCTCGTGCCGTTGAACCTGCACTACACGCGCGGCCGCGTGAAGTGCGAAATCGGCCTCGGCAAGGGCAAGAAGCAGTTCGACAAGCGCGAAACCGAGAAAAATCGGGACTGGCAGCGCGAAAAGGCGCGCCTGATGAAGAGCGATAACAAGGAATAAGAAAAAACGGAGGCCATGGCCTCCGTTCTTGTCTGGCGATGCCGCGTCAGTGCGCGTCGCTCAGGTCTTCTGCTGGGTTTTCACAATTTGCAGTGCCGAGGCGATCATCGAACTCATTTCGCCAAGGTTGCCCGGCACGATCAGGGTGTTGCCCTGCTTGGCGAGGTTGCCAAACGCGGCAACGTATTCCTCGGCCACCTTGAGGTTGACGGCTTCCGCGCCGCCCTCGCCCCGAATCGCGTGGCCGATCTTTTCGATGGCCTGCGCGTTGGCTTCGGCCACGGCCAGGATCGCCGACGCGTCGCCCTGGGCCCTGTTGATCGCCGCCTGCCGCTCGCCCTCGGACTTCTGGATCGCCGCCTCACGGGCGCCGGAGGCCAGATTGATCTGCTCCTGCCGCTTGCCTTCGGAAGCCGCGATCAGCGCCCGCTTCTCGCGCTCGGCCGTGATCTGGGCCTGCATCGCATGCAGGATCTCCTTCGGCGGCGTCAGGTCCTTGATTTCGTAGCGCAGTACCTTCACGCCCCAGTTGGCGGCGGCTTCGTCGAGCGCATTGACCACGCTGTGGTTGATGTACTCGCGCTCCTCGAAGGTCTTGTCCAGTTCCAGCTTGCCGATCACCGACCGCAGCGTGGTCTGCGACAGCTGCGTGATCGCGACCACGAAGTTGCTCGAGCCATAAGACGCCTTCATCGGATCCGTCACCTGGAAGTACAGCACGCCATCCACCTGCAGCTGTGTGTTGTCCTTCGTGATGCAGACCTGGCTCGGCACATCGAGCGGAATCTCCTTGAGGATGTGCTTGTAGGCCACGCGATCCACGAACGGCACCACGATCGTCAGGCCGGGCGTCAGCGTGGCGTGGTAGCGCCCCAGACGCTCAAGCACCCATGCGTGCTGCTGCGGCACGATCTTGATGCCCTTGGCAATCAGCACGATGGCCGCGATGAGCAGAATCAGTGGAAACAGCCCGAGCTGGTAGGCAAGCATGTACAACTCCCGTCAAATAGGAAAACTGCTAGTCATTGGATGGGTGCCGCGCAGGAATCAGCGCGGCGAGACGATCAGCGTGGTACCCCGCACCTCGACAATGCGGAAGCGACCCGGAAGCGGCTCGGTGTTCGGCGCCAGCTCCACGCTCCAGTCAGCGCCGCGATACGGCACGCGGGCACGCCCATTCGGGTCCCAGGCGGAGACATCGAGTTCCTGGCCGATATCGAAGTTTACATCGGGATCCGTCGATGCCGTACCCCGACGCAGCGTGCCATAGCGTGTGCGGCGCAAGGCCGCGATACACGCGATGGCTACCAGGGCCGCCGTGACCGTTTGCGCCGGTACACCGAGGCCGGCAAGCGCGGCCACACCACCGGCCGCCACGCCCACGGCGATCATCAGCAGATAGAAGGTGCCCGTCGCCATCTCGGCAATCACCAGCACCACTGCCGCGGCGAACCATATGTAGTAAGACGACATCCCGCTCCTTTTCCCAATAAAAAACCCCCGCCGCGCCATAGGCGCCTGCGGGGGCTGTTGCAACACCTGCCGCAGGGCCGGTGCCACGCGGCGTCCCGGGTTCAGCCGGGCACCGCTTTGGATGAGTTATCGCTATTGTGACGCCAAATGCCTTACGAAGCCAGTTGCTTCCAGGTTTCGACCACCGAATCAGGATTCAGCGAGATCGACTTGATGCCTTCCTTGGCGAGCCACAGCGCGAAATCCGGATGGTCCGAAGGGCCCTGACCGCAGATACCGACGTACTTGTCGAGGCGTAGCGCCGTGGAAATGGCGCGCTGCAGCATGAAGATCACAGCGGGATCGCGCTCGTCGAAGTCCTTGGCCAGCAGCTCCATGCCGGAATCGCGGTCCAGACCCAGCGTCAGCTGCGTCAGGTCGTTCGAGCCGATCGAGAACCCATCGAAGAACTCCAGGAACTCCTCGGCCAGGATCGCGTTCGACGGCACTTCGCACATCATGATGATGCGCAGGCCGTTTTCGCCGCGCTTCAGGCCGTGCTTGGCCAGCAGCTCGATGACCTTCTTGGCCTGGCCCAGCGTGCGCACGAACGGCACCATGATCTCGACGTTCGTCAGGCCCATTTCGTCGCGCACGCGCTTCATGGCCTTGCATTCCATCTCGAACGCTTCGGCGAAGTCCTCGGCGATGTAGCGCGACGCGCCACGGAAGCCCAACATCGGGTTTTCCTCGTCCGGCTCGTAGCGCGAACCACCGATCAGCTTCTTGTATTCGTTCGACTTGAAGTCGGACAGGCGCACGATCACGGGCTTCGGATAGAACGCCGCGCCGATCGTGGCGATGCCTTCCGCCAGCTTGTCGACGTAGAACGCGCGCGGGCTGGCGTGGCCACGGGCCACCGATTCCACGGCCTTCTTCAGGTCGGCATCGACCTGCGGATAGTCGAGGATGGCCTTCGGGTGAACGCCAATGTTGTTGTTGATGATGAACTCGAGGCGGGCCAGGCCCACACCGTGGTTCGGGATCTGCGCGAAGTCGAACGCGAGCTGCGGATTGCCCACGTTCATCATGATCTTGGTTTCGATCTCAGGCATCTCGCCGCGCTGGACCTCGGTGATCTCGGTCTCGAGCAGGCCGTCGTAGATGCGGCCTTCGTCGCCTTCGGCGCACGACACCGTCACCAGCGTGCCGTCCTTCAGCAGATCGGTGGCATCGCCGCAGCCGACCACGGCCGGCACGCCCAGTTCACGGGCAATGATGGCCGCGTGGCAGGTACGGCCGCCACGGTTGGTGACGATGGCCGAGGCACGCTTCATCACCGGCTCCCAGTTCGGGTCGGTCATGTCTGCCACCAGCACGTCGCCCGGCTGCACGCGTTCCATTTCGGACGGGTCGTTGATCACGCGGACCGGGCCGGTACCAATCTTCTGGCCGATGGCGCGACCGCTGGTCAGCACGGGCGCCGTGCCTTTCAGCTTGAAGCGCAGCTCGGCCTTGCCGGCGGACTGGCTCTTCACCGTCTCCGGGCGCGCCTGGAGGATGTAGATCTTGCCGTCCTTGCCGTCCTTGCCCCACTCGATGTCCATCGGGCGGGCATAGTGCTTCTCGATGATCATCGCGTACTTGGCCAGCTCCGACACATCGGCGTCGGTGATCGAGTAGCGGTTACGCAGTTCGGGCGCCACATCGACGGTCTTCACGCGGCCGGCTTCACCCGGGCCCGTGAATTCCATCTTGATCAGCTTCGAGCCAATCGAGCGGCGGATGATCGGGTACTTGTTCAGCTCTAGGGTCGGCTTGAAGACGTAGAACTCGTCCGGGTTCACGGCGCCTTGCACCACGGTCTCGCCGAGGCCATAGCTCGACGTGATGAAGACCACGTCGGGGAAGCCCGATTCGGTGTCGATGGTGAACATCACGCCCGACGCCGCGAGGTCCGAACGGACCATGCGCTGCACGCCGGCGGACAGTGCCACGACATCGTGGGCAAAGCCCTTGTGCACGCGGTACGAGATGGCGCGGTCGTTGTAGAGCGAGGCGAACACGTGCTTGATCTTGTCGAGCACGTCGTCGATGCCGCTGACGTTGAGGTACGACTCCTGCTGGCCGGCGAACGAGGCGTCCGGCAGGTCTTCGGCCGTGGCCGAGGAACGGACGGCGAACGATGCCTCGGCGCCTTCACGGGCCGACACGCGGGCATAGAATTCGCGGATCTCCTGTTCCAGGCGCGGCTGGAACGGAGCGGCGGCAACCCAGCCGCGGATCTCGGCGCCGGCTTCCGCCAGGGCCTTCACGTCATCGACGTCGAGCGTCTTCAGGCGATCCGAAATGCGGGCGGTCAGGTCGTTGTGTTGCAGGAAGTCGCGGAACGCGAGCGAGGTGGTAGCAAAACCGCCGGGAACACGGACGCCAGCCTCTGCCAGCTGGGAGATCATCTCCCCCAGCGAAGAGTTCTTGCCGCCGACGGTTTCCACGTCATGCATGCGCAACTGCTCGAACGGCAGCACATAGGCGCCGTTATCTGCCTGGTTAGTCATAAAAGCCTCAAAAACAAAGTAAGAAATCGGTGTCACCGACCGGTATGTTGTTGGGGTTCTGTTCCCGGCGGATCGCTTGGCTAAACCATTCCGGAGCGCAGGCGGATGCTGCGGCGCACATTGTCGACAATCGTGCCGCAGATCGTTGCTGCACCGGCGCGTGCGGAATTGCTTAGCCAAAAGATCGCCGCTATTCTACCGTGCCGCACCGCACTTTCGCGTGGCAGCCTCAAAAATTGACCAGACATGTCCCTTCCCGAAGCGCCTGATGCGCCCCAACAGGCGCCTGCGCCCGGCACGGCGGCAAGCCCTGCCACCTCTCCCGCCGCGTCGCCCCCGGCCACCGCCAGCACTGGCGATCGCCCTGCCATCCGTACGGTTTTTATCGTATCGGACGGCACCGGCATCACGGCCGAGACCTTCAGCCACTCCATTCTGGCCCAGTTCGAAATGCGCTTCCGCAAGGTGCGGATGCCGTTCGTGGACACACCGGAAAAGGCACACGTGGCCGTCGGCAAGATCAACGAGGCGTTCTATAACGAGGGCGTGCCGCCCATCGTGTTCACCACGCTGGTCAATGCCGAGGCTAACAAGGCCCTGCGGCGCGCCAAGGCGATGATCCTGGACATGTTCCAGACCTTCATCGAGCCGCTGGAAAAGGAGCTGGGCCTCAAGTCCACACATGCAATCGGCCGCTTCCACCAGAATGCGGACACCGAGGCCTACAAGAACCGGATCGAGGCGATCAACTTCTCGCTGGCCCACGACGACGGCCAGTCGCACAAGAACCTGGAAGAAGCCGACGTGATCCTGGTGGGTGTGTCGCGCAGCGGCAAGACGCCGACGAGCCTGTACCTGGCCATGCAATACGGGCTGAAGGCCGCCAACTATCCGCTGATCCCGGACGATTTCGAGCGCGGCCGCCTGCCGTCGGCGCTCTACGCGTTCAAGCCCAAGATCTTCGGGCTCTCGATCGACCCGCAGCGTCTCACCGAGATCCGCAACGAACGGCGCCCGGGCAGCAAATACGCGGCACTGGAGAACTGCCGCTACGAGGTCAACGAGGCCGAGGCCATGATGCGCCGCGAAGGCATCAAGTGGCTCAGTTCGACGCACAAGTCGATCGAGGAGATTGCCACGACAATCCTCCAGGAAATCAAGATCGACCGCGACAACTATTGAGATTTTGAGAATCGTCCCGTAGCGCTGGAGGCGCTACGGGGTCACCATCGGACGGTCAATCACTCACTGCGAGGAGATATGACCACCATGGTTGCTGGCCACGCCTTCCTACCCCCTCCCGGCAATGACGGGCGCCGCCAGCGCGATCGCCCGCCCCCGCCGCCCGTGCGGCACACGCTTGGCATGCGCATCGCCAGCGTCATCTTCGCAGCCGTTGTCGCATCGCTCGGGGGAATTTTCGGCATCATCGAGCTGAGCGCCCGGCACACGCGTGCCGCCATTGATGGCGAGCTTAAGGCCATTCACGCCCAGCAAGAAGCCCATAGCCAACGGTTGGATCGGTTCGAATCGGCGGTCCTGTATCAGTTCGGCCAGGTCAACGAGCGGTTCGACAAGCTGGACGCACGGATGGACAAATCGGAAGCCCGGATGGATCGCATGGAAGACCGGCACGAGCGGGGATTGGCGCGACTGGAAGGCAAGATCGACAGGATCGCCGAGCACATCGGGATGTACAGCGGCGCGCGGCGGTTGCCGGCCACTCGCCAGCCGAACTCCTGATGTCAGCGCGATGCCGCGCGCCGCTGCCTGACCGTTTCAAACAGGCAGACAGCGGTCGCCGCCGCCACATTCAGCGACTCAAGGCCGCCCGGCTGCGGAATGCCGACGGTCCGCGAGACGCGTGCCATCCATTCCGGACTGACACCTGCGCCTTCGTTGCCGACGACCCAGCCCACCGGCTGGCGGAGATCGGTATCGAATACGGCTGCATCGGCATGCGACGACGTCGCCAGCAACGGCACGGCAAGCCGGCTTTCGAGCATCTCGAGCGTGCAGTGCTCGACGATATTGAGGTGGAAATTCGCACCCATGCCCGCGCGCAGGGTCTTGACCGACCACGCAAACGCGCAGCCCGTGGTCAGGAAGGCGTGCGGAATCCCCGCAGCGGCAGCGCTGCGCAAGATCGATCCGACATTGCCGGCGTCTTGCACGCCGTTCAGGATCACGCAATCCGTGTCGATCGTGGACGGCAGGTGCCCGCCGGGCGTGTCGATCACGAGCATCAGGTCGATGCCGTTCACCACACTCGTAATCTGCGCGAACAGCGCATCCGCCAGCAGGACAACGCGGTCCGGATCAATGCCTTCCAGCAGTGGGCGCACTTCGGCGTGATCGTAGTGCCGCTCTGACACGACGCAACTGGTCGGCTGCCCTCGCGCGGCCACATACGCCTGCGCGAGGTGCACGCCATCGAGCACGGACTGCCCCGCCTTGCGGCGTGCGTGCGTGGACCCAGTAAGGGCCTTCAGGTGCTTGAACAGCGCATTGTCGCGCGAGGTGACGTGCTTCAAGGATGTGTCTCAGAAAGGCAGCGCGTCGCGCTCCAGCACCACCCGCACCGGCGCAAACGAGCGGCGGTGATGCGGTGTCGCACCAAACTGCTGGAGCGCGGCCAGATGCTGGGGCGTGGGATAGCCCACGTGGGCATCGAAGCCGTACTGGGGATATTCCAGGTGCAGCGCGTGAAGCTCGCGATCGCGGGCCACCTTGGCAAGGATCGACGCAGCGGAAATGGCTCGCACCTTGGCGTCGCCCTTCACGATGGCCTCGACCGGATACGGGACCTGCGGACAGCGATTGCCATCGACCTGCACCAGATCGGGCAAGATGCCGCTCGCCGTCAGGCCCGCCACGGCGCGCTGCATCGCCAGCATGGAAGCGTGCAGGATATTCAGCGAGTCGATTTCCTCGACCGAAGCCGACGCGATGTGCCAGCCGATCGCCCGCTCGCAGATGCGTTCGAACAGTACCGCGCGCTTATCGGCGCTCAGGATCTTCGAGTCGGCGAGGCCCCGGATTTGCCGCTCCGGGTTCAGGATCACGGCGGCGGCATAGACCGGCCCCGCCAGCGGACCGCGCCCGGCCTCATCCACGCCACAAAGATGGCGTACGACGGCAACGGTTTGGGTCAACTCCAGCCCCATCTGCGGCGACGGACCCTTGCCGGCTTTCTGGCTGGCCATCAGCGCACACCCCGTTCGTGCATGAGATCCACCACCACGCCGGCGGCGAGGTTGGCCGTGTCGCGCTTCAGCGTCTCGTGCATGGTCGTGAAATGTTCCCGCAAGAAGGCGATATTGCCCTCGTCGTTCAGTTGCAGCAGCGTCTCGCGCGCCAGCGCCTCCGGCGTGGCGTCGTCCTGGAGCAGTTCTGGCACCACGAACCGCCCTGACAGAATATTAGGCAAGCCCACGTAAGGCAGGTAGCCCTGTCGCTTCATGATCTGCGCGGTGAGCCAGGGCACCTTGTACGAGATGACCATCGGCTTCTTGTAGAGCGCTGCCTCGAGCGTAGCCGTACCGCTGGCCAGCAGCACGACGTCGGCGGCTTCCATGGCCAGATGCGACTGGCCATCCACCACGGTCAGGTCGATCTCCGGATAGCGCTCGTGCAGCCCGCGGATAATCTCGTGCAGCGGCGCGCTGGCTGCCGGCAGAACGAATGCCAGGTTGCCGTCCATGCGATGCATGCGTGCCATGGCCGCAAAGAACGTCGCGCCAAGGTTGCGCACCTCGGACTGCCGGCTACCCGGCAGCACCGCGACGATGCGCTTACCTTCGGGCAGGCCAAGCTTTTCCCGCGCGCCCTGGACGTCAGGCACCATCGGAATCACATCGGCCAACGGATGACCGACGTAGGTCGCCGGAATGCCGGCCTTCGCATAGATCTCGGGCTCGAACGGGAACAGGCAGAGGATGTGGTCCACCGCGCGCGCGATGGTACGAATGCGCCCGCCGCGCCACGCCCAGATTGACGGGCTGACGAAATGCACGACAGGGATGCCCGAGCGGCGCAGGGGCACTTCCAATCCGAAATTGAAGTCGGGCGCGTCTACGCCGATGAAACACAGCGGCGGATTGGCCAGCAGCTTCTCGCGAATTGCCCGGCGCGTTGCCAGGATTTCCCGCAGCGAACCGAGCACCTCCACATAGCCGTTGACGGAGAGCGTCTCCATCGGCCAGTGCGAGACGAAGCCCTGCGCCATCATGCGGCGGCCGCCGATGCCCGCGAAGTCCACGGACTCGCCCAGCCGCGCATGAAGCCCTTCAAGCAGGAGCGATGCCAGCAAATCGCCGGAAGCCTCCCCGGCAACCATGGCAATCGTGCCACGCTTGTTGACATTCGCCCGAGCTACGGCGGGCGGATCGGCCTGCACTGCGGCGTGAATCATGTGCGGCGCGGCTTAGCGGACGATGCCGCGCTGCGTCGCGGCCAGGAATTCGACGAAGGCACGCAGTGGCGCGCCGGTAGCCGCATCGGTCTGGCCCAGCAGGGCCGAGATCTCGCTGCGCGCCTCGTCGAAGCCCAAGTCTGACTTGTACAGCAGCTTGTAGGCCTGGCGCAGGGCGGCGATCTGGCCGGCATCAAAGCCCCGGCGACGCAGACCTTCCACGTTGACACCGTGCGGCGTGGCCTTGTTGCCGTTCTTGTCGCTCGCGGCGATCACGAATGGCGGCACATCCTGGACGAGCGCCGACGCGCCGCCCAGCATCGCATGGGCGCCGATGCGCACGAACTGGTGCACGCCGCTCATGCCGCCGAGAATGGCCCAGTCGCCCACTTCCACGTGGCCTGCGATCTGCGCGTTGCTCGAAAACACCGTGTTGTTTCCCACGCGGCAGTCGTGCGCGATGTGCACGTAGGCCATGATCCAGTTGTCGTTGCCGAGGCTGGTCACGCCCTGGTCCTGCACCGTGCCGGTGTGGATCGTCGTAAACTCGCGAATCGTGTTGCGGTCGCCAATCTCGAGCCGGGTGGGCTCGTTGGCGTACTTCATGTCCTGAGGCGTGCCGCCCACCGAGGCGTACGGCCCGATGCGGTTGCCTTCGCCGATGGTGGTATGGCCTTCGACGGTGGTATGCGAGCCGATCCGGGTGCCGCTGCCAATCCGCACGTTCGGACCGATGATGGAAAACGGACCGACGGTCACGTCGGCGGCAAGTTCTGCCTTCGGGTCGACCAGTGCGCTGGGATGGATTTGCGTCATACGTCCTGTCCTGTGGTCTGAATTCGGTTGAGTCCCGCGTGTTGCCACGCGGGACGGGGCCCATGGGTGGGCGCGGCGGCGCCGATCAGCCTTCGGCCTGCTTGACCGTGCACATCAGTTCCGCTTCGCAGGCGATTTCGCCGTCCACGGTGGCGCTGGCCTTGAACTTCCAGATGCCGCGAATGTAGCGCTCGACGGTCACGTTCAGGTGCAGCTGGTCGCCGGGGTAGACCACACGCTTGAAGCGCGCGCCATCGATACCCACGAAGTAGTACAGCGCGCCTTCCTTGCGCTCCATATCGGCGCCGAAGGTCAGCAGGCCGGCCGACTGCGCCAGGGCCTCGAGGATCATCACGCCCGGCATCACGGGTTGATCGGGAAAGTGCCCCATGAAGTACGGCTCGTTGATCGTGACGTTCTTAAGCGTCTTGATCCGCTTCTGCGGCTCGAACTCCAGCACGCGATCGACGAGCAGGATCGGGTACCGATGCGGCAGCAGCTTCAGGATCTTGCGGATGTCGATGTCGGATGCGGTCATGATGATTTCTCTTCGTCTTGTTTGGTATTGGACCCGGCGGACTGGCCGCGCAGGCGGCGTTCCAGCGTGACCACGCGCTCGCGCAGCTTGGACAATCCGCGCACGATGGCCGCATTGCGCTCCCACTCGCCATGCGTCGTGAACGGAAACACGCTGGTGTAATGCCCCCCGGGTTTCGTAATCGATTTGGTAATCGAGGTGCCGCCGGACACCGTCGTCCGGTCGGCGATATTCAAATGGCCCGCGAAATTGGCCGACCCGCCAATCACGCAGAAACGGCCGATGCGGGTGCTGCCGGCCACCGCCGCGCAGCCCGCAATGACCGTATGGGCGCCCACCCGCACGTTGTGCGCGATCTGGACCTGGTTGTCGAGCTTGCAGCCCTCCTCGATGACCGTATCGGCCATCGCGCCGCGGTCGATGGCCGTATTGGCGCCCACTTCCACGTCATTGCCCAGCACGGCACGGCCAACCTGCGGAATTTTGACGTATTCCACCCCGGCCGGACCGATGTCCGGCGCGAAGCCAAAGCCATCCGCGCCCACCACCACGCCGCTGTGCAGGATGTTGCGCGCACCCACCACGCAACGATGATAGACGGAAACGTTCGCGTAAATGAGCGTATCGTCGCCGATCTCCGCGCCTGCGCCGATAAAGGCATTCGCCAGGACCCTTACCCGCTCGCCCAGCCGCGCGCCAGCCTCGATCACCACGTTGGGGCCGATAAAGCAGGACGCCGGCACCACGGCATCGGCGGCCACGCTCGCGCGCGGGTCGATGCCAGTGCGCGGATCGGCATTCGCCTCACGGTCGAAGCGCTGCGCCACGCGGGCAAAGCAGACATACGGGTTGCGGGCGACCAGCCAGTTGCGGCCGTCGGCCTGGCCATCGGCGCGAATACGCTCGAGGTCGGCCGGCGAGACGATGACGGCGCTGGCATTGGAGGCCAGCGCCTGCGGCAGGTACAGCGGATTGGACAGGAAAGACAGGTCGCCGGGGCCGGCCTGGTCGAGCGGCGCCAGGCCGCGCACGGCGAGGTCGGGATCACCCACAACCTGCGCGCCGTTTTCGGTGGCGAGCTGACCCAGTGTGGGTGTCTGCATGGCGGTACTTCCTTGAAGAACGAGACAGCGACGAACGAGCGCGCGCCGCTTACTTGCTGCCGGCGTTGAGCGCCTTCATCACGTCATCGGTAATGTCGATGCGTGGATTGACGTACACCGCTTCCTGCACGATCAGATCGTACTTGCGCTGCTCGGCAATCTGACGGATCACCCGGTTCGCGCGCTCCAGTACCTGGGCCAGTTCCTCGTTACGACGCTGGTTCAGGTCCTCGCGGAACTCGCGTTGCTTGCGCTGGAACTCGCGATCGAGATCGGCCACTTCGCGCTGGCGGCGCTGGCGGTCGGAATCGGCCAGCACAGCCGTGTCCTTGTCGAGCTTGTCGGCCATGCCCTTGATCTTCTGGGCCATGTCCTGCAGTTCGCGATCGCGTTTCGAGAATTCCTGCTCGAGTTTGACCTGGGCAGCCTTGGCCGGCTGCGAGTCACGCAGGATACGTTCCGAGTTGACCGCGGCAATGCGTGCCTCCTGAGCCATCGCCGGGGCGGCTACGCACAGGGCCGCTGCGGCCAGCGCTGCGGCGCTCAGGGATTTCATCAGTGGTGTATGGAGTTTCATGAAACAAATCCTTTTTGGGGATCAGAACGCGGTACCGATCTGGAACTGGAATCGCTGTACGCGATCCGTATCGTCCTTCTTCAGCGGGAAGCCCATGCTGACCTTCAGCGGGCCGATCGGCGACAGCCACGACATGCCGAAGCCGGTCGAGTACTTGAGGTCGCTGAACGTAATCGGTGCACCTTCCTGGTACACGTTACCAAAGTCGAAGAACGTGAACAGGCGCAGCGTGCGGTCAACACCCGAGCCCGGCAGCGGGAACACGAATTCCACGTTACCGATCAGCTTGGACGCACCACCCACCGGGTTGCCGTTCTGGTCCTTCGGACCAAGCGTGCTGGTCTGGTAGCCGCGCACCGAGCCGATACCACCGGCGTAGAAGTACTTGAACACCGGGAACGGCGTGTCGCCGTAGCCGTGGCCGTACGCCACTTCGCCGTTGAAGGCCAGTGTAAAGGCCTTGGAGATCGGATAGAAGTACTGCTGCTGGAAGCTGGCGCGATAGTACTGCGTATCGCCGCCCGGCACGCCCACTTCGAGGTTGGCCTGCGTGTATGGACCCTTGGTCGGGATCAGCGCACTGTCGCGACGGTCACGGGCCCAGCCAATCGTGAACGGGAAGTTGTTGATCGGGTCGCCGCTGCTCTTGCCGATCTTGTTCAGCCACGCGGTGTACTGGGTCGGCGTGTTGACGGAGGTATGCACCTCGGTGCGCTCGTAACCGATACCGAAGAACACCGTGTCATTCTCGGAGAACGGCACGCCGAACTTGAAGCCGCCGCCGGCCGAGACGATCTTGTAGTCCTGGTCGCCGGTGTAGTACAGCGGACGGGAGGTACGGTAGTAGATGTCCGTGGAACGGCTGATGCCATCCACCGTGAAGTACGGGTCGTACTGCGTCAGCGAGATGGTCCGGAACGACTTGGCCGTGTTCACGTCCAGGCCCAGGCTGGTACCGGAGCCGAACACGTTGTCCTGGCGCAAGCCGGCCTGCAGCACGAGCTTGTCAGTCGACGAAAAACCCAGGCCCAGGCTGATCTGGCCGGTCGGCTTCTCGGTCACGTTCACGTTGACATCCACCTGGTCGGGCGCGCCGGCCACGTCCTCGGTGGTGATATTCGTGTCCGTGAAGTAGCCGGTACGGTTGATACGGGCCTGCGACTGCGTGAGCTTCTCGCTGTCGAACCACGAGCTTTCCATCTGGCGCATTTCGCGGCGCACCACTTCGTCGCGGGTCTTGCTGTTGCCCACCACGTTCACGCGGCGTACATACACGCGGCGGCCGGGGTCGACCATCAGCGTCAGCGCCACTTCGCGCGTTTCCTGGTTGACCTGGGGCTGCGGATTGATAGTCGTGAACGCGTAGCCGTAGGTACCCAGCAGATCCGTGATGGACTTGGTGCTGGCCGTCAGCTTTTCGGACGAGAAGATATCGCCCTTCTTCAGCTGCAGCAGCTTTTCCATCTCGGCCTGCTTGCCGAGCAGTTCGCCGGCCAGGCGAATGTCGGACACCTTGTACTGATCGCCTTCCTTGATGTTCAGCGTCAGGAAGATGTCCTTCTTGTCCGGCGTGATCGAGACCTGCGTGGACTCGATCTGGAACTCCAGGTAGCCGCGGTTCAGGTAGTACGAGCGCAGCGCTTCCAGGTCGGCCGTGAGCTTCTGCTTCGAGTACAGGTCGTTCTTGGTGTACCAGGACAGCCAGTTCGGCGTGGAGAGCTGCATCTCGTCGCGCAGCGTGCTTTCCTTGAAAGCCTTGTTGCCGACGATATTGATCTGGCGGATCTTGGCGACCGGGCCTTCTTCCACGTTGAACACCACGGACACGCGATTGCGGTCCACCGGCGTCACCGTGGTCTGCACGTCGGCAGCGTAGTAGCCGCGCGCCACGTACTGGCGCTTCAGCTCCTGCTCGGCCTTGTCGATCAGGGCCTTGTCGTAGTAGCGCGCTTCAGCCACGCCCACCGCGCGCAGCGAACGGCGCAGCGTGTCCTTGTCGAATTCCTTGATGCCGACGAACTCGAGCTGCGAGATGGCCGGGCGCTCTTCCACCTGGACCACGAGCACGCCCTCTTCGGCGCGGATCTGCACGTCCTTGAAGAAACCGGTATTGTAGAGTGCGCGAATCGCATCGGCGCCCTTGTCGTCGGTGAAGGTCTCCCCGACGCGCACAGGCAGATAGCCGAACACAGTGCCCGGCTCCACGCGCTGCAGGCCTTCCACGCGGATGTCCCTGACCACAAACGGGTCGGCGGCCCAGCCCGCCGGGCTCCAGGCCGCGATAATGGCACTCGTCAGCACGCCCAGCGAGATGCGCTTATGTCTGATCAACGTGAATCCCCTATTCCTCTTCGATTTCATGCAGGGTATTGGCTCCGATGCCGTCCCGACGCCGTCCATGATGACGCCTGGCTTTGCTGACAAGGCCGTCCCCTCCCGACGGGTTCGACGACACCGCCGGGACGCGACCTTCTTCGGCCGACGGCCGGTTTCGGCTACGCGGATCTAGCCGCGCGCAAGAAACAGTCGGCTGACGTCATTGAACAAAGCGAGTGAGGTCAGGAGCAAGATGCACGCGATGCCGACCTTCTGCAGCATCGCCTGCCAGTGATCTGGTACGGGCCTGCCAGTCAAAAATTCCACGCAATAATACAGCAAATGCCCCCCATCCAGAACCGGAATGGGTAACAAATTGAGCACACCGAGGCTGACGCTGACCAGCGCCAGGAAGCTGATAAACGGCTGCCAACCCATGTTGGCGGCACGGCCGGCGTAGTCCGCCACCGTGAGCGGGCCGCTCAGATTCTGCAATGACGCCTGCCCCACCAGCATCTTGCCGAGCAGTTTCAGGGACAGCGTGCTGGTGCTCCAGACCTGGTCGGCTGCCCGCACCACGGCCTGCCACGGTGCGTAGCGGACGATCTCGGTCTGCACCGCCTGGTTCAGCGCGGCGCCCAGCTTGCCCGTGGGGCCTGCCGCCGCCCCGCTGGCGTCCTTCGCACCGTCCGGGGCCGGGGCTGCGTCCAGCTTGACCGGCACATCCAGCCGCTGCCCATTACGTTCTATGCCCAGCGTGACCTGCTCGCCCGGCCGCGCCCGTACCGCGCGGATCAGCTCGCTCGCCTGCGTCAGGGGCTGGCCCTGCCAGGCCACCACACGGTCGCCGGCCTTCAGCCCAGCCCGCTGCGCCGCCGAATCCGGCACGATTTCCGTAATCGTAACCGGCCCGCCCTTCAGGTACAGGCCGAGCGTGGCCAGCGGGTCCTGTTCGGGATTGCCGCCGGTATTGGGCAGGCGAGGCAGCCGGATGTCGCGCTCGGCCCCATCGGTGCCGCGCACGCGCAGCACGGCGCTGGCGTCGCCAAAACCTTCGGCGAACACGGCCATGCGGAGGTCATTCCAGGACTGGACCGGCTCGGTCCGGTCGTTGGCGGTCAGCGATAAAACGCGGTCGCCGTCCCGCACACCGGCCTGGGCAGCGACGGTGCCGGCCGCGGGGGTTGCCACCAGGGGTACCGGCTCGCGCATGCCGCCGGCGAACAGCACTATATATAGAAGGATGGCCAGCGCAAAGTTGGCCACCGGCCCGGCTGCGACGATCACGAAGCGCTTGCCCACCGGCTGCCGGTTGAACGCGCGCGGCAGGTCTTCCGGGGGGATGGGGGGATCGGTCTCGGGGTCCCGCTCGCGCTCGTCGAGCATCTTGACGTAGCCGCCCAGGGGGATCGCAGCGAGCGTCCACTCGGTGCGGTCAGGCCCCTTGCTGGTCCAGCGCGCCAACGACCGGCCGAAGCCGATCGAGAACCGCAACACCTTGACGCCGCACGCGCGAGCGGCCAGGTAGTGCCCCATCTCGTGCACGAAAATCAGAATGCACAGGGCGACGACGAACGCAATTACGGTCTGCATGACAAATCACCCTCTCCAGAGCTAGCCGCGCCGAGGCGCGACGGCGCTACCTACTTAGCGGCTGGCCAGCCGCGTCAGCAATGCCTGCGCGGCACGCCGTGCCGCAGCATCGGCCGCCAGCACGCCTTCGAGTGTCTCGGCCGAGCCAGACTGCGGCTGCTCGAGCACGCCGGCTACCACGCGGGCAATATCGGTAAATCGGATCGCCCCGCCGAGGAAGGCCTCCACGGCCACCTCGTTCGCGGCGTTCAGCACGGCGGGGGCTAGCCCGCCCGCGCGCAATGCATCAAAGGCTAGCCCCAGGCAGGGGAAGCGATCAAGGTCAGGAATCTCAAAATGCAGGCCGCCGGCGACGGTCAGGTCGAGCGGGCTCACCCCGGAGTCGATCCGCTCCGGGTACGCCATGCCATAGGCGATGGGCGTGCGCATGTCGGGGTTGCCAAGCTGGGCGAGCACCGAACCATCGGCGTACGCCACCATCGAATGAACGATGCTTTGCGGGTGGATCAGCACCTCGATCTTGTCCGCCGGAGCGCCGAACAGCCAATGGGCCTCGATGACCTCGAGCCCCTTGTTCATCATCGTGGCGGAATCCACCGAGATCTTGCGGCCCATCACCCATTTGGGGTGGGCGCAGGCCTGATCGGGCGTGATGTCGTGCAAGGTGGACGGATCACGCGTCCGGAACGGGCCACCCGACGCGGTTAGCAGCACCTTGGACACGCCCGCGCCGTAGCGCGGGTCGCTGGTCGGCAGGCACTGGAAGATCGCGTTGTGTTCACTGTCGATGGGCAGCAGCGTGGCGCCGTGCTCGCGCACCGCGTCCATGAAGATGGCGCCCGACATGACCAGCGATTCCTTGTTGGCCAGCAGCACGCGCTTGCCCGCCCGTGCGGCGGCGAGCGAGGAACGGAGCCCGGCCGCGCCGACGATGGCGGCCATCACGGCATCGGTGCCGTCATCGGCGGCGATCGACTCCAGCGCGGCTTCGCCGTAGCTGACCTCGGTCTTTACGCCGGCATCGCGCAGCAGCGTCTCGAGCTGGCGTGCCGCATCGGCGGAGCCCACCACGGCACGCGCCGGGCGGAATTCCACGCAGGCCGCTGCCAGCTTCTCCACCTGACGGTGGGCGCTCAACGCATGCACGGTGTAGCGGTCCGGATGCCGACGCACTACGTCGAGTGTGCTTTCGCCGATGGAGCCCGTGGCGCCCAGGATGGTAATGCGTTGCATAGGAACCAGATAACCAAATTCAGATTGTGATCACATCCAGGCCAGCAGCAGCGCCGCCAGCGGGAACACCGGAATGAGCGCGTCGATGCGATCGAGTACGCCGCCGTGCCCGGGCAGCAGCCGGCTGCTGTCCTTCTTGCCGATCTGACGCTTGAGCAGCGACTCGAACAGGTCGCCGATAACGCTGGCCGCCACGAGCAGCGTGGAGAGGCCGATCATCAGCCCCAGCCCACCCTGATCGGCGACGCGCGAAAACCAGGTCGGTGCGAAGGCATGGGTGGTGCCAAGCGCCACGGCCACGATCATCACCAGCAGCCAGCCGCCAATCGCACCCTCCCAGGACTTGCCCGGGCTGATGGTCGGCGCCAGTTTGCGCTTGCCGATGGCCTTGCCGACGAAATAGGCGCCGATATCGGCCGCCCAGACCAGCACGGCCGCCGACAGCAGTACCGCGATGCCTTCGGCCCGCAGCACCATCACGGCGTGACCGAACGCTGGCAGCATGATCAGCCCAAGGATGGCGCCAAGCACCGTGAACCCCGGCGTCGCCTTGCGCACGCCCCGTGCCAGCAGCACCAGCGCCACGCCCCAGGCCACCAACGCGGCGGCCAGCAGGAAATGGATGGCACGGCGTTCGGGCGCGTCATGGAAGTAAATCAGCACCAGCAGGCAGGCCACCGCGTAGACGTAGGGCCAGAAACGGCGCAGCCCGATCAGTCGCCCGAACTCCCATCCGGCCAGCAGCACGATCACGGCGATCAGCCCCGCCAGCCACATCACGGGCGCCAGGAACAGGATCGGCAGGATCAACAGCAACAGGCACAGGGCGGTGATGACGCGGGTGATGAGCATGCGCTGCGGTTTCCTTTGAAGGTGGGATCAGGACAGGCCGGTCGCGGCGAGCCGCTCAGGCCGTACCAGACAGACCGGGCGCCACCAGTTGGGCGCTGGTCCGGCCAAAGCGCCGCTCGCGCTGCCGGTACGAGGCGAAAGCCTTGTCCAGCTCGGCGGCGTCGAAATCGGGCCAGTAGGTATCGGTGAAGTACAGCTCGGAATACGCGAGCTGCCATAGCAGGAAATTGCTGATGCGCTGCTCGCCGCCGGTGCGAATGAACAGGTCCGGCTCGGGCGCATAGGACATCGCCAGGTGCGGCGCCAGCACAGCCTCGTCGATGGCATCCGGGTCGAGCATCGGCGAGCGGGCCAGCATCTTGCGCATGGCCTGAAGCAGGTCCCAGCGGCCGCCGTAGTTCGCGGCGATGGTCACCGTCAGGCCGGTATTGCCGGCGGTGCGGGCCTCCGCATCGCGGATCAGCTGCTGGATGCGCGGGCTGAAGCGCCCGAGGTCGCCCACCACGCGCACGCGGATGTCATTGGCATGCATCTTGACCACCTCGCGGCGCAAGGCGGTCATGAACAGGCGCATCAGGAACGACACCTCATCCGCCGGACGGCGCCAGTTCTCCGAACTGAACGCGAACAGCGTGAGGAACTGCACGCCGCGGGTGGCACAGGCCTCCACCACCGCGCGTACCGCGTCCAGGCCACGGCTGTGGCCTGCCACGCGGGGCAGATGACGCTGGGTCGCCCAACGGCCGTTGCCATCCATGATGATGGCAACGTGGCGGGGCACGTAAGTGGTATCGGGAACGCCGAGCGTCGAACTGATGTGCTGCATGGATTCGCGGACGGGGACGGGGCCGGCGGGGTTCCCGCCGGGCGGCCGTCAGACCGTCATGATCTCCTTTTCTTTTTCGGCCACGAGCTTGTCGATCTCGGCCACGAACTTGTCCGTCAGCTTCTGGACTTCATCCTGGCCGCGGCGCTCGTCGTCCTCGGAAATGGTCTTGTCCTTGACGAGCTTCTTGAACTGCTCCATGGCGTCGCGGCGCAGGTTGCGCACGGCCACCTTGGCACCTTCGGCCTCGCCCTTGACCACCTTCGTCAGCTCCTTGCGGCGCTCTTCGGTCAGTGCGGGCATCGGCACACGGATGGTTTCACCCATGGTGGCCGGGTTCAGGCCCAGGTCGGCGTCGCGGATGGCTTTTTCCACCGCGCCCACCATCTTCTTCTCCCAGGGCTGCACGCTGATCGTGCGCGCATCGGCCAGGCCGACATTGGCCACCTGGCTGATCGGCACCATCGAGCCGTAGTAGTCCACCTGGACGTGATCGAGCAGACCGGTGTGGGCACGACCGGTACGAATTTTCGCCAGATCGGCCCTGAAGGCTTCGATCGACTTCTGCATCTTCTGCTCGGCGCTCTTCTTTGTGTCGGCGACGCTCATGTTTACCTCCGGAAATCAGCCAGACAGGATCCCGCCGGACGGGATCGAAAATGAATCATTCTACTCTCAGGCCGGGCCGAATCCGCATTGTGACGCGGCCCGCCGTCGTCATACGTGCACCAGCGTACCTTCGTCTTCGCCGAGGATCACGCGCTTCAGCGCACCCGGCTTGACGATGGAGAACACCTTGATCGGCAGCTTCTGGTCGCGGCACAGCGCGAAGGCCGTGGCGTCCATGACCTGCAGGTTGCGCGAGATGGCCTCGTCGAACGTGATGGTGGTGTAGCGCGTGGCGCTGGGGTCCTTCTTGGGGTCGGCCGTGTACACGCCGTCCACCTTGGTGGCCTTGAGCACGACTTCCGCGCCGATTTCCGCGCCGCGCAGCGCGGCGGCGGTGTCGGTGGTGAAGAACGGGTTGCCGGTGCCGGCCGCGAAAATCACGACCTTGCCCTCTTCCAGCTGGCGGATGGCGCGCGGGCGGATATAAGGCTCGACCACCTGGTCCATGCGCAGCGCCGATTGCACGCGGCCTTCGATATTCGCGTGGCGCATGGCGTCCTGCAGGGCCAGCGCGTTCATCATGGTGGCCAGCATGCCCATGTAGTCGGCCGTGGCACGGTCCATGCCGGCGGCGCCGCCGGCCACGCCACGGAAGATGTTGCCGCCGCCGATGACCACGGCGACCTGGACGCCCAGCTTCACGATCTCGGCAATGTCGTTGACCATGCCCTCGATGGTGGCGCGGTTGATGCCGAAGGCATCGTCGCCCATCAGGGCCTCACCGGAAAGTTTAAGTAGGACGCGCTTGTAGGCTGGCATGTTCACCCTCGGGCTGGTTCTTGATCGCTCGTTCGAACGGATGGATTGGCGCGCGCGAGCCGGGCTGCCGGGGCTTGTGACCCCGGCTTGGCTCAGGGCCGCGCGGAAATACGGAATTGCGGGACAGCTCGAAGCCGGTTTTCGCTGTCATCTGCCGGCATCGTTACGCGAACCTCGCCCAACATGCAGGTGACTGCGGAAATCGACTGATACAGCCGCGGCGCCCGGCATTCTGCCTGACGCGCTTGTGCAGAGGGGCACCTTGCGGCGCCCCTCGGCATTATACGGTGGCGGAATCGGCCCTTAACGAAAAAGGCCGCTCCCCCACCCTGACGATCAGCCCTTCTGGGCGGCAGCCACCTGGGCGGCCACTTCAGCAGCGAAGTCGTCCTGCTTCTTCTCGATGCCCTCGCCCACCACGTACAGGGTGAAACCCTTCACCGTGGTGTTGACGGCCTTCAGCATCTGCTCGACGGTCTGCTTGTCGTTCTTCACGAACGGCTGGTTGAACAGCGAGACTTCCTTCAGGTACTTCTGGACCGAGCCTTCGACCATCTTGGCGACGATCTCGGCCGGCTTGCCCGACTCGGCAGCCTTCTGCTCGGCGATGCTGCGCTCCTTGGCGATCAGCTCGGCGGGCACCTGGTCCGACGACAGCGACACCGGCTTCATGGCGGCCACGTGCATGGCCACGTCCTTGGCGGCGGTTTCGTCGCCGTCGAACTCGACCATCACGCCGATGCGCGTGCCGTGCAGGTACGACACCAGCTTGCCGCCATTGGCGTAGCGGGTGAAGCGGCGGATCGTCAGGTTCTCGCCGATCTTGCCGATCAGCGCGGCACGGGTGGTTTCCACCGACACGCCGTCGATTTCCAGCGCCGACAGGGCAGCCACGTCAGCCGGGTTCTGCTTGGCGATCAGTTCGGCGACCTTGGCCGAGAAAGCCAGGAAGTCGTCGTTCTTCGACACGAAGTCGGTTTCGCAGTTCAGCTCGACCAGGACGCCGGTCGTGCCGTCGATGTACGAGGCCACCACGCCTTCGGCGGTCACGCGCGACGCAGCCTTGCTGGCCTTGTTGCCCAGCTTGACGCGCAGCAGCTCTTCAGCCTTGTCCAGGTCGCCATTGGCTTCCGTCAGGGCCTTCTTGCATTCCATCATCGGCGCGTCGGTCTTCGCGCGCAGTTCTGCAACCATGCTTGCGGTAATTGCCGCCATTTGTCACTCCTTGATTGGTTCGGGCCGATGTCCCGCCTGCTTCCGGGACACCCGCCGGTGTCTGATCAACTTGGGTCCGGCTCACCCGCGGCGAATCGTATTCGCGGCGGATGACAACAAAGTCAGTTTCAGCTTGCGGCGCACTGCGTTTCGCAGTTTGCAAAAAGGGGGCGCCAGAAGTGCCCCCTTTTCCATGTGCCGCAAGGCGGGCGCCGGCGGCCGGTGTACCCCGGCCTCAGGCGCCAGCGGGCAATCAGCCTTCCTGGACTTCGACGAATTCGTCGCCGCCACGTGCAGCTTCCACCACTTCCTGAACCGCATTGGCGCGGCCTTCCAGGATGGCGTCGGCCACGCCGCGCACGTACAGGGCCACGGCCTTGCTCGAGTCGTCGTTACCCGGGATCACGTAATCGATGCCTTCCGGCGAGTGGTTCGTGTCAACCACGCCGATCACGGGGATGCCCAGCTTGGCGGCTTCCGTCACGGCGATCTTGTGGTAGCCCACGTCCACCACGAAGATGGCGTCAGGCACGCCGCCCATGTCCTTGATGCCGCCGATGGACTTTTCCAGCTTGGCCATCTCGCGCTCGAACATCAGCGCTTCCTTCTTGCTCATGGTGTCCAGCGCGCCGGCTTCCTTGGCGGCTTCCATGTCCTTCAGGCGCTTGATCGAGATCTTGACGGTCTTGAAGTTCGTCAGCATGCCGCCGAGCCAGCGGGCGTCGACGTAGGGCATGCCAGCGCGGCCAGCTTCTTCAGCCAGGATTTCGCGCGATTGACGCTTGGTACCTACGAAAAGCACGCTACCGCGGTTTGCTGCCAGTTGACGCACGTACTTCATCGCGTCCTGGAACATCGGCAGGGTCTTTTCGAGGTTGATAATGTGGATCTTGTTGCGATGACCGAAGATGAAGGGGGCCATCTTCGGGTTCCAGAAGCGGGTTTGGTGGCCAAAGTGGCAACCGGCTTCCAGCATTTCGCGCATAGTCACGGACATGAGAGGTACTCCAATAGGGTTAGGTCTGAAGTCCGCCCCGACATTCCTGAAAAGGAACACCCCGGATGGGCGGACCAGCGATTTACTAATAAAATTTGCTTCCCGACCCGCCACCGGCATCAGCCAGCAGCAAGTCAGCCCGCGATTGTAGCAACAAAATGGCGTCGGGCTCAAGCCCTGTCTGGCCCCTCGCGCACCCGCCAGCCCGCCAATTCTTGGCCCGGGCGCCGCCAAATCCCTGCTTTCGGGGCGCGATGGTGCGATAATCCCACTTTGCGAATCGATTACCGGCGCGGCCCGCGGCCCCGCCGTCACTTATTTCTGGCGAAGCAGCATGAGCATCCACCTGAATACCGCCGAAGACATCGCCCAAATGCGCGTGGCTTGCCGCCTTGCCTCCGAGGTCCTCGACTACATCACGCCCCATATCGTCCCCGGAGTGACCACGGGCGAACTCGACAAGCTCTGCCACGCCTATATGCGTGACGTGCAAGGCACCGTGCCGGCGCCGCTGAACTACGCGCCGCCGGGCTACCCGCCCTTCCCCGGCGCGATCTGCACCTCGGTCAACGACGTGATCTGCCACGGCATTCCGGGCGACCGCGTGCTCAAGAGCGGCGACGCGGTGAATCTCGATATCACCGTAATCACGAAGGAAGGCTATTACGGCGACACCAGCCGCATGTTCATCGTGGGCGAGGGTTCGATCCTGGCCAAGCGCCTGGCGCAGGTTACCTACGAGTGCATGTGGAAGGGTATCCAGCAAGTGCGCAATGGCGCACGCCTGGGCGATATCGGCCATGCCATCCAGGTGCACGCCGAAGCTTCCGGCTACAGCGTGGTGCGCGAGTACTGCGGCCACGGCATCGGCAAGGTGTTCCACTCGGACCCGCAGGTGCTGCACTATGGCCGCCCCAACACGGGCACCGAGATCAAGTCCGGCATGATCTTCACCGTCGAGCCGATGATCAACGCCGGCAAGCGCGACATCCGCACCATGCCCGACCAGTGGACCGTGAAGACGCGTGACCGCAGCCTGTCCGCGCAGTGGGAGCACACCGTGCTGGTGACGGACACCGGCTTCGAGGTGCTGACGCTGTCGGCCGGCTCGCCCGTGCCGCCGGCCTTCATTACCGAACCCGTCGCGGCCTGACGCCGCGTTGACCGCCAGGGCGCCGACCGCGGCGCCCTTTCTACTTCCAGCCGTGCCCGCGACCCACACCGCCCCCACCATGGACACCACGCCGGAACTCCTGCTTTGCCAGCGCATCCGCGACAAGCTGCGCGCCGACAAGCAAGCGCTCTTCGCCGAATTCGACGCGCACAATCAGGTCAATCCGCTGGTCACGCGGCTGCGCCGTGCCGTGGATGCCGCGTTGATCGATGCCTGGACCGGCCTGGAGTTGCCCGCCAGCGCCGCGCTGGTGGCGGTGGGTGGCTATGGCCGTGGCGAGCTGTTCCCGCATTCCGACGTGGACGTGCTGCTCCTGCTGCCGGCCGAGCCGGACGCGGAGATGGCGGGCAAGCTGGAGCGCTTCATCGGCCTGTGCTGGGACCTGGGACTCGAGATCGGCTCGTCGGTACGTACCGTCGACGACTGCCTGCGCGAGGCGGCGGGCGACATCACCATCCGCACCTCGCTGCTCGAAGCGCGCCTGCTGATCG
Organism: Cupriavidus sp. 05T42; assembly: GCF_056396345.1. Taxonomy (NCBI): domain Bacteria; kingdom Pseudomonadati; phylum Pseudomonadota; class Betaproteobacteria; order Burkholderiales; family Burkholderiaceae; genus Cupriavidus; species Cupriavidus sp. 05T42. The sequence goes on along the minus strand of NZ_JBFTLH010000019.1, from coordinate 58,407 downwards.
GCAACAAAGCACTGTTCGCCGACATGCACCGGCGCTATCTGGCGGACCTCGACGCCGCCGACTTCTTCCAGGCCAAGCTGCTGGAAATGCGCCAGCGCCACGCCAAGTACCAGGACACGCCCTACGCGCTGGAGCCCAACTGCAAGGAAAGCCCGGGCGGCCTGCGCGACCTGCAGGTCATCCTGTGGATGACGCAGGCGGCGGGCCTCGGCGACAGCTGGAAGGAATTGTTCGAGCGCGGCCTGCTGACCGAGCGCGAGGCGCAGGAACTCACCCGCAACGAGCGCCTGTTGCGCACGATTCGCGCACGGCTGCACCTGCTGGCCGGCCGCCGCCAGGACGTGCTGGTGTTCGACCTGCAAACCGCGCTGGCCGAGTCCTTCGGCTATCGGCAGACCACGCACAAGCGCGCCAGCGAACAGTTGATGCGCCGCTTCTACTGGGCCGCCAAGGCGGTGACGCAGCTCAACAGCGTACTGCTGCTCAATATCGAGGCGATGCTGTTTCCGAGTGAATCGAAGGTCACACGCGTGATCAACGACCGCTTCGTGGAACGCCAGGGCATGCTGGAAATCACCAGCGACGACCTGTACGAGCGCGATCCGCACGCAATCCTGGAGACCTTCCTGCTCTACGAGCGCACGCCGGGCGTGAAAGGCATCTCCCCCCGTACGCTGCGCGGGCTCTACAACGCGCGCACGGTCATGGACGCGAGCTGGCGCAACGATCCCGAGAACCGCCGCCTGTTCCTGGCCATCATGCAAGAGCCGCAGGGTATCACCCACGCGCTGCGGCTGATGAACCAGACCAGCGTGCTGGGCCGCTACCTGATCAATTTCCGGCGCATCGTCGGCCAGATGCAGCACGACCTGTTCCACGTCTACACCGTGGACCAGCACATCCTGATGGTGGTGCGCAATATCCGCCGCTTCGCCATCGTCGAGCACACGCACGAGTTCCCGTTCTGCAGCCAGTTGATGGCCAGCTTCGACCGCCCGTGGGTGCTCTGGGTGGCCGCGCTGTTCCACGACATCGCCAAGGGCCGGGGCGGGGACCACTCCAAGCTCGGCACCGTCGATGCGCGCCGCTTCTGCAAGCAGCACGGCATTTCGCGCGAGGACACCGACCTGATCGCCTGGCTCGTCGAGCATCACCTGACCATGAGCCACGTGGCGCAGAAGCAGGACCTGACCGATCCGGACGTGGTCAAGGCCTTCGCCGGCGTGGTGGGCAATGAACGCTACCTGACCGCGCTCTACCTGCTGACCGTGGCCGATATCCGCGGCACCAGCCCCAAGGTGTGGAATGCCTGGAAGGGCAAGCTGCTCGAAGACCTGTACCGCATCACGCTGCGCGTGCTCGGCGGCGCGCAGCTCGACCCGCATTCGCTATGGGCCCAGCGCCGGGACGACACCATCGCCCAGTTGCGGCTCAAGGCGTTCGACCCCGAACTGGGCAGGCCGCTCTGGGACAAGCTCGACGTCTCGTTCTTCCTGCGCCACGATGCCCGCGACATCGCCTGGCTCACGCGCCATCTGTTCAACAAGGTGGATAGCGACGCGGCGGTGGTCAAGGCACGCATCTCGCCGGCTGGCGAGGGCCTGCAGATTGCCGTCTACGTCAAGGACCAGCCTGACCTCTTCGCGCGCATCTGCGGCTATTTCGAACGAAAGGCGTTCTCGATTCAGGACGCCAAGATCCACACCACACGCCACGGCTACGCGCTGGACACCTTCCAGGTGACCGACCCTGGCCTGGCGGGCGACTATCGCGACATCCTCGCGTTGGTCGAACACGAACTGGCGGAACGGCTGCGGCTGGAGTGCCCGCTGCCCGATCCGGCGCAGGGCCGGCTGTCGCGCCAGTCGCGCAGCTTCCCGATCAAGCCCCGCGTGGACCTGCGGGCCGACGAGCGCGGGCAGTTCTACCTGCTGTCCCTGTCCGCCAACGACCGAACCGGCCTGCTCTACGCGATCGCCCGCGTACTGGCCCAACATCGCGTGTCCGTGCATTCGGCGCGCATCAACACCCTGGGGGAGCGCGTCGAAGACGTGTTCCTGGTCGATGGCAGCCGTCTTGCCGCCGACAACCGATTGCAGATTCAGCTTGAACAGGATTTGCTCGACGCGCTAGCCATCTGATGGCAATGCGGGTCGGGCAAACGCAACGATATGACAGACAGCAAAACGCCCGGCCGCAAGACGCTGGGCATCAAGACCGCCACGTCCACCTCGGACGCGCCGCGCAAGCCCACCCGCCCGGTGCGCGTCTCCGACCTGAACCGCAAGCGCGTGCAGGACGTGGTGACGGGCATCAAGGAGGCGCGGGAACGCGCGGGCGAGCGCAACAAGCGCAAGGCCGCTCCCGCCGAGGGCGCCGCCCGGCCTGATCGGGCGGATCGTGGAGAGCGCCCGGCGCGCCCTGCCCGTCCGCGCCCCGAGGGGGATCGGCCGCCGCGCCGCTATGGCGACGACGAGCGACGCCCGCCGCAGCGTGGTTTCAGCGGCGATGACCGCCGTCCGCCCCAGCGTGGCGCCGGTGGCGACGACCGTCCGCCCCGCCCCCGTCGTTTTGGTGACGACGAAGCCCGTCCGCCGCGCCGCTATGGCGATGACGAACGCCGCCCGCCGCAACGTGGCTTCGGCGGCGATGATCGCCGTCCGCCCCAGCGCAGCTTCGGGAACGATGATCGCGGTGCGCCGCGTCCCCGCCGTTTCGGCGATGACGAGGCCCGCCCGCCGCGCCGTTATGGCGATGACGAGCGCCGCCCGCCGCAACGTGGCTTCGGCGGCGATGATCGCCGTCCCCCGCAACGTGGCTTCGGCGGCGACGACCGCCGCCCGCCCCAGCGCAGCTTCGGCAACGATGATCGCGGCGCGCCGCGTCCGCGCCGTTTCGGTGACGATGAAGCCCGCCCGCCGCGCCGGTATGGCGATGACGAGCGCCGCCCGCCGCAGGGTGGTTCCAGCGGCGATGACCGCCGCCCCCCGCAACGCGGCTTCAGCGGCGATGACCGCCGTCCCCCGCAGCGTGGTTTCAGCGGCGACGACCGCCGTCCGCCCCAGCGCAGCTTCGGCAATGACGACCGCGGCGCGCCGCGTCCGCGCCGTTTCGGTGAGGACGAAGCCCGCCCGCCGCGCCGTTATGGCGATGACGAGCGCCGTCCGCCGCAGCGTCGTGCCGATGGCGATGACGCGCGCCGTCCTGCCGCGCCGACCCGTCGCTTCAGCGACACCGCCGATCGTGCGCGCCCGGTGCGACCCGAGCGTCCGGCGCCCCGCGCCGAGGCGCGCGAGCCGGTCCGGCAGCAGGCGGAGGCCAACGACGACGGTCTCATCCGCCTGTCCAAGCGCATGTCGGAGCTGGGCCTCTGCTCGCGCCGCGAGGCCGACGAGTGGATTCCGCGTGGCTGGGTGCACGTGGACGGCAAGGCCGTGACCGAACTGGGTTCGCGCGTCCGCCCCGACGCCGAGATCGAGATCCTGCAGGCCGCCCGCTCCGAACAGGGCGAGCGCGTGACCGTGCTGATCAACAAGCCTGTCGGCTATGTCTCAGGTCAGGCCGAAGACGGCTACGAGCCGGCCGCCGTGCTGTTCGCGCCCGAGAACCAGTGGGCCGAAGACCCCACCCGCAAGCGTTTCCAGCCGTGGCAGCGCAAGAACCTGGCCCCGGCCGGCCGTCTCGATATCGACTCCACCGGCCTGCTCGTGCTGACGCAGGACGGCCGCGTGGCACGCGCGCTGATCGGCGACGACTCGAATGTGGAGAAGGAATATCTGGTCCGCGTGGTCTGGGAATCGCCGGAAGGTCCGGTCGAGCGAGACATCAGCACCGTGTTTCCGGCCGAGGAGATCGAGCGGCTGCGCCACGGCCTGTCGCTCGACGGCGTGCCGCTGAAGCCCGCCAAGGTGAGCTGGCAGAACGAGGAGCAGCTGCGCTTCGTGTTGCGCGAAGGCCGCAAGCGCCAGATTCGCCGCATGTGCGAGCAGGTTGGCCTGCGCGTGGTGGGCCTGAAGCGCGTGCGCATGGGCCGCATCGTGCTGGGCGACCTGCCGCCGGGCCAGTGGCGCTTCCTGGGGGCGTTCGAGAAGTTCTGACGTCAGGTTGCGCCTCCCTCGCCGGCAAGCGGTGAGGGAGGCCAGCCGCCTCAATCGTCGTAGTTCGCCGGCAGCTCCGGGAACAGCACCTCGGTGAAGCCGAAGCGCGTGAAGTCCTTCACCCGCATCGGGTACAGCACGCCGATCAGGTGGTCGCACTCATGCTGCACCACGCGCGCATGGAAGCCATCGGCCACCCGCTCGATCGGTTTCCCCATCGGGTCGAATCCCGAATACTTCAGTCGGGCATGGCGCGGCACCACGCCTCGCAGCCCCGGCACCGACAGGCACCCTTCCCAGCCCTCTTCCATCTCGTCGGAGAGCGGTTCCAGCACCGGATTGATCAGCACCGTCTTCGGCACCATCGGGGCGTCCGGATAGCGCGGGTTGCTGTCGAAGCCGAAGATCACCACCTGCAGGTCCACGCCAATCTGCGGCGCGGCCAGGCCGGCGCCGTTGGCGTGCGCCATCGTGTCGAACATATCGTCGATCAGCACGCGCAGCTCGGGCGTGTTGAACGCAGTCACGGGCCGCGCCACCTGCGTCAGGCGCGAATCTCCCATCTTCAAAATGTCACGGATCATTGCGCGTCCTCCGGTTGTGCGCCCGTGGCGTCGGCCAGTAGCGCCAACATGCCATCCTCGTCGATCACCGCCACGCCGAGCGCCTGCGCCTTTTCGAGCTTGCTGCCCGCCTCGGCGCCAGCCACCACGTAGTCGGTCTTCTTCGACACCGAGCCGGCCACCTTGGCGCCGGCCGCTTCCAGCCGCGCCTTGGCGTCCTCGCGCGAAAGCGTCGGCAGCGTGCCGGTCAGCACGAAGGTCTTGCCGGCCAGCGGCAGCGGCGCGCGGGCCGCAGGCTCGCTCTCCGGCCAGTGTACGCCGGCGGCGCGCAGTTGCTCGACCACCTCCACGTTGTGCGGCTCGCCCAGGAAGTTGGCGATCGACTGCGCCACCACCGGCCCGACGTCGTTGACGTCGAGCAGCGCGGCCTCGTCGGCGGCCAGCAGGTTGTCCAGCTTGCCAAAGTGCTTGGCGAGATCCTTGGCCGTGGCCTCGCCCACGTGGCGGATGCCCAGCGCGAAGATAAAGCGGTTCAGCGTGGTGCTGCGCGACTTGTCGATGGCGGCCACGAGGTTCGTCGCCGACTTGTCGGCCATCCGGTCCAGCGCGGCCAGCTTGGCTACGCCGAGCTTGAAGAGGTCCGCCGGGGTGCGGACAATGCCCAGATCGACCAGTTGCTCCACCACCTTGTCGCCCAGGCCCTCGATGTCCATCGCACGGCGCTGGGCGAAGTGCAGCAGCGCCTGCTTGCGCTGCGCGGCGCAGATCAGGCCGCCGGTGCAACGGGCGATGGCCTCGTCCTCCAGCCGCTCCACGTGCGAGCCGCACACCGGGCAGGTGGTCGGCATGACGAACGCGCGCGCGTCAGCCGGGCGCCGTTCCAGCACCACGGCCACCACCTCGGGAATCACGTCGCCGGCTCGGCGCACGATCACCGTATCGCCGATATGCACATCCTTGCGACGGATCTCGTCCTCGTTGTGGAGCGTGGCGTTGGTCACGGTCACGCCGCCCACGAACACCGGCGCGAGCCGCGCCACGGGCGTGATGGCGCCCGTGCGGCCCACCTGCACCTCGATGTCCTCGACGGTCGTCGTCATCTCCTGCGCCGGGAACTTGTGCGCCAGCGCAAAGCGCGGCGCGCGCGAGACGAAGCCAAGCTGCTCCTGCTCGGCAATCGCGTTGACCTTGTAGACCACGCCGTCGATGTCGTACGGCAGCTGGTCGCGGCGCGCGCCAATATCGCGATAGAAGGCCAGCAGGCCCTGCGCCCCCTTCACCACCTGGCGCTCGGTGCAGACCGGCAGGCCCAGCCCGGCAAAGCCGTCGAGCATTACGCTGTGGGTGGCGGGCCGGTCCGCGCCCTGCAACTCGCCGATACCGTAGGCGAAGAAAGACAGCGGGCGCTTGGCCGTGATGCGCGGATCGAGCTGCCGCAGGCTGCCGGCGGCCGCGTTGCGCGGATTGACGAAGGTCTTCTCGCCGGCCTCGGCCTGGCGCGCGTTGAGCTTGTCGAACTCGGCGCGGTACATGAAGACCTCGCCGCGCACTTCCAGCACGGCCGGCGCCTTGCCGCGCAGCTTCAGCGGAATCGCCTTGATGGTTCGCACGTTGACGGTCACATCCTCGCCGGTCTCGCCGTCGCCGCGCGTGGCGGCCTGCACGAGCTTGCCGTCCTCATAGCGCAGCGACATGGCCAGACCGTCGAACTTCAGTTCGCAGGCGTATTCCACGGCCTGATCGGTCGCCTCGGCGGCGCTGAACAGGTCGTCAGCCGGCGCGGGCGCGGCGGCGGTCCGGCCCAGCCCCTGGGCGCAGCGGCGGTCGAAATTGACGACGTCCTCGTCGGCGAAGCCGTTATTCAGCGACAGCATCGGCACGCGATGCCGCACGGAGTCGAACGCGGACAGCGGCGCGCCGCCCACGCGCTGCGTGGGCGAATCGTCGGTCAGCAAGTCGGGATGCTCGGTCTCCAGCGCCTGGAGTTCGCTGAACAGCGCATCGTACTCGGCGTCCGGAATCGACGGATCATCGAGCACGTAATACTGGTAGGCGTGGCGATCGAGTTCATCGCGCAGCCATTGCACGCGCGCGGTGGCGGCGGCGTCGGCCGGCAACGCGCCGGGGGGCGCGGAGGCCGGAGCCTGCGCGCCCTGAGTCTTGGCGGTCATGGCAGGCTTCCTTACAGGCTGAACAGGCGCTGGGCCGCCGATGAGCCGGCGGGCATGCCGCGCGCCTCGAGCTTCTCGTACAGCTTTTCGAGCTGGGCGAAGATCGCCACGAACGAAGCCTCGGTCAGCGGCCGCATGTTGTCGTCCACGAGCTGGGCGCCCATGCGCTGGGCGAGGCTGTAGCCGTACTCGCACACGGTCTTGAACGGCTTGACGGCCTGCGCGGCCTGCGGCACGTCCAGCAGCAGCGTGATCTGGCGGCCGGCGTTGACGGTCAGGTCATCGCGCAGGAAGTTCGTGTCGCCGAACTGGAGCGTGAACAGCGGCTTCTGCACGCCATCGGCGCCCGGTTCATAGCGGATGAAGCGCGTGCCGTCGCGAGACAGCACCAGCCCGTCCTGCGTGGCCACGGTCTGCACATAGGCGGCCGACCACGGCGCGCCATCGGAAATCACGTTCACGCCAAGCTGCACGTCGGCGCCGGCGGCAAAGCCGTCCAACTCGCGGGCGTTGGCGACGGTCTCGGTCATGTCGGGGAGGTCTGCCGATGCATCGAGCGCCTCGGCCAGCGCCTCCACGGCATTGACGAATTCGGAGAACTCCAGCGCGTTCAGCGGGCCGCTGCGGTTGGCCAGCTGCACGGCGACCTGGATGTCCTCGTACTGGTGGCCGGCAGTCACCGGCTCCCAGGCGTTGGCTTCGGCACGCAGGCCCTCGATATGGACCTGCTTGGTCCCGGCGCGGCGCAGCCGGCCCGTCAGCGGCAGGATGCGGTCGCCAGACGCCTTGCGTTCAAGGTGCATCGGCACGATGCAGTCGATCAGCGGGTCGATCACCGCCTGGGCCGGCTGGCCGTCCATCCCAGCGGGGGCGGCCTCCGGGGCGGCGGGCTTCGGCGCGGGCGCCGCCACGGTGGCGGTTTGGGCCTGATCGCTGTCCTCGTCGGCTTGCTCATTCCGGCTGGCAGGCTGCGCCATGGCCGGCGATGCCGCCACGGCCACTTCGTCGGCGACGATCTCGTCCGCATCGGCCGAACCTGCGGCTGCATGCGCGGCGGCGGTGGCAGTGGCTACCTCGGCGTCGTGCTTCGACTCCTGCCGGGTGGCTGGCTTCACCTCAGGCCTGGCCATCTTGCCAGCCTCGCCTAGCGTGGGCTCGCGCCGGGCGATGTGCTCGGGCGGCAGCTCCTGCAGCTTGGCGGCCGTCTCGGGATGCACGGTCTTGCCCACCACCGGCTCGCGCATGGGCGGCAGGTCGTCGTCAGGCATCAGCGGCCGCACGCGGCGCGCCTTGTGGATCTGCCAGCGGTTGTACGCCACCAGCAACAGCAACAGGATGACACCGGCGATGATCAGAGCGTTTTGCAGTTCCATCTCAAGCGGCCTCCGCCATAGACACTGCTGCATCCATATCCACCGCCACGATCCGCGACACGCCTTGCTCCTGCATGGTCACGCCGATCAGCTGGTGGGCCATCTCCATCGCTATCTTGTTGTGAGAAATAAACACGAACTGGGTCTTGTCGGACATGTGCGCCACCATGTTGGCGTAGCGCTCGGTATTGGCATCGTCGAGCGGCGCGTCCACCTCGTCCAGCAGGCAGAACGGCGCCGGGTTGAGCTGGAACATCGCGAACACGAGCGCAATCGCGGTCAGCGCCTTCTCGCCGCCGGACAGCAGGTGAATCGTCGAGTTCTTCTTGCCCGGGGGCTGGGCCATCACCTGCACGCCGGCATCGAGGATTTCCTCGCCGGTCATGATCAGGCGCGCCTGGCCGCCACCGAACAGCTGCGGGAACAGCTCGCCGAAGTGATGGTTGACCTGGTCGAACGTGCCTTGCAGCAGCGCGCGCGTCTCCTGGTCGATCTTCGCAATGGCGTCCTCGAGCGTGTTGATGGCGTCGTTCAGGTCGGCCGACTGGGCATCGAGGAAGGTCTTGCGCTCGCGCGCGGCGGACAGTTCATCGAGCGCGGCCATGTTGACCGGGCCCAGCGCGTTGATCGCGTTGTTGATACGCGTGACCTCGCCTTGCAGGTAGGACGGCTTCAGGTCGCCGGTCAGCTTCTCGGCCAGCGCCACCTCGTCGACCTGCGCGGTCGTCAGTTGCTCGGTGAACTGCTCCTGGTTCAGGCGCGCAGCCTGCTCCTTGAGCTGCAACTCGGTGATGCGGTCGCGCAGCGGCTGCAGGCTGCGCTCGGCGGCCAGGCGCTGTTCGTCGAACTGGCGGAGCTGTGCGGACAGCGCATCCAGCTCGATGCGCGCCGCCGACAGCTTCTCTTCCTTCTCGGCGCGCACTTCCAGCGCCTCTTGCAGGCCGGTGTGGGCGGTCTGCTCGTTGATCGTCTCAAGCTCGACGCGTGCGTTTTCCAGCGATTCGGCGATCCGCTCGGACTGGTCCGCCGCCATCTGGATATTGCGGCGCAGTTCGTCGATGCGGCCGGACAGATTGCGCTCGCCGAACACCGCCTCCTGCGCAGCCCGTTCGAAATCGCGCAACTGCTGGCGCGCGCCGGTCAGCTTGCCGTCCAGCGCCTCGAAGGCCATCTGGTGGTCTTCGTGGGCCGCCTGCATCTCGGCCAGCTGGGTGTCGTGCTGCTCGAAGGTCGCCTCGGACTCGGCACGCACGGCGCGCTGTTCCTCGATCTGGGCCTCGATCTCCGACAGTTCCTCGCGGATCTGGCCGCTCCGGGCGGAGAATCGCTCCATCGCCTGCGACAGCTTGAGCACGTCCATCTGCAACGTGTGCACGCGCCGCGTGGCCTGCTCGGCACGGGTGCGGGCCTCGGCCAGCGCCTGACTGGCCTGGGTGTAGGCCGACTCCGCGCGCACGGCCTGGGTCTTGGCCTCGTCGGACAGCAGCATCTGCGCGCGCGCCTGCTTCTGCAGGTTTTCGATTTCCTGCTCGCGGGCCAGCATGCCGGCCTGCTCCGAATCGGCAGCGTAGATCTGGATCGCGTTGCGGCCCACCAGGTGACCTTCGGCGACGACAAACTGCGCGCCCTCGGGCAGCGTGCCGCGCCCGGCCAGCGCCTGTGCCATGTCGGTGGCGGTGTAGATGTCGGCCAGCCAGTCCTGCATGACCGCGCGGATGCCCGGCTCGGTGATCTGCACCAGCGACATCAGCGGACGCAGGCCGGCCGGCGCGTCCACGGGCCGCGCGGCGGACGGCGGCGAGTAGAAGGCCAGCTTGGCGGGCGGGGCATCGGACAGGAAGGCCTTGACCCAGTCCAGGTTGGACACTTCCAGTGCGGCCAACTTCTCGCGCAGCACGGATTCGAGCGCGTTTTCCCAGCCCGGCTCGATATGAACCTTCTTCCACAGGCGCGGCAGCTCGGCCAGACCATGGCGCTCCAGCCACGGCTGGACCTTGCCTTCGGTCTGCACGTTTTCCTGCAGCTGGCGCAGCGCGGAGAGGCGGGCTTCCAGCGCGGCGATGGCGGCGGCCTCGCTCTGCACGCGCTCCTGCGCGCTGCGGCGCTCGCCGTCCAGGCGCGGCACGCGGTCCTCGCTGTCCATCAGCAAGGCCTGGGCTTCCTCGAGCATCGCTTCCTGCTCGGCCAGTTCGCCGCGTTGTTCTTCCAGACGGGTCTCGTCGGGGCGGTCGAGCCCCTTGTCTTCCAGTGACAGGCGTTCCTTGCGCTGCTCCAGCTGCTGGAGCATCTGGTCGGCACTGCGCTGCTGGGCGGCCTCGAGCTTCAGCGTCTGCTCGGCCTGCATGATGCCGGCGCGCTGCTCGTTCAGCAGTTGCTGGGCATCGCGCCACTGGCCTTCCAGCGTCGGCAGTTCGTCGGACTTCTGCGCCACGGCGTCCTGCGCCTCGATGGTGCGGGCCTCGGACAGGGCGAGGTTTTCCTCGGCCTGCGCCAGTTCCTCGGTGGCCTGCTCGGCCTTGCCCTGCCATTGCTCGCGCTGGGTGGTCAGCGCGGCGATCTGCGCCTGCACGCGATTGCGCGACTCCACCACATAGCGGATCTCGGCTTCGAGCTTGCTGACCTCGGAATTGGCTTCGTACAGCGCGCCCTGTGCGGCGTGCATGCCGTCCGACGCGGCGTAGTGCGCCGCGCGCATCGTCTCCAGCTCGGCTTCCACATGGCGTAGCTGGGCGGTCTGGGCTTCCAGGTCGATCTGGGCCTGCTCGATGGCGCGCGCATGGCGCTCCTGCTCGGCCTGGGCCTCGCGCTTGCGCAGCAGCCACAGCAGTTGCTGCTTTTCCTCGCCGTCGGCATGCAGCGTCTTGAAGCGCTGGGCCACCTCGGCCTGGCCTTCCAGCTTGTCGAGGTTGGCGCCGAGTTCGCGCAGGATGTCTTCCACGCGGGTCAGGTTCTCGCGCGTGTCGCCCAGGCGGTTTTCGGTCTCGCGGCGGCGTTCCTTGTACTTGGAGACGCCCGCGGCCTCTTCCAGGAAAATCCGCATGTCATCGGGCTTGGCCTCGATGATCCGCGAGATCATGCCCTGCCCGATGATGGCGTAGGCGCGCGGCCCGAGGCCGGTGCCAAGGAAGATGTCCTGGATGTCGCGCCGGCGCACCGGCTGGTTGTTGATGTAGTACGAGGAGGTGCCCTCGCGGGTCAGCACGCGCTTGACGGCCACTTCGGCGTATTGGCTCCACTGGCCGGCGGCGCGGCCTTCGGCGTTGTCGAACACCAGTTCCACGCTGGCGCGCCCGGCCTGCTTGCGCGCGGTGGAACCGTTGAAGATGACGTCCTGCATGGATTCGCCACGCAGTTCGGACGCGCGTGACTCACCCAGCACCCAACGCACGGCGTCGATGATGTTGGATTTGCCGCAGCCGTTGGGACCGACGATGCCGACCAGTTGGCCGGGCACTTGAAAATTGGTGGGATCGACGAAGGACTTGAAGCCCGCCAGCTTGATCGAGGACAGTCGCACGGTTGTCGTGTGGTTTGGGCGTTACGAATGTTGGAAAAGCCGGGCTGCCCCGGAGGCGCTCGACGCGACGTGACGTCTACGTCTCATGCGACCCGTTGGGGCCCGATTAGATTGGCGGTAATCATACCATCGCGCACCGTTCGTCCGGCCGCTTTATCGCCCGATGGGCGGCGTTTTGGACCTCCCATTCCCCGCCCGGAAAATCCTTGCTTTTCCACGAGTTGCGTCTATTCATGCAAGCGGTTTCGAGGTGGCTGCTGCGTGACCGCAACACCGCGATGCGACGCCCACGCGGCAAATCCAAAAGAAACTTCCTAGGGTTAGTGCTAGTCTCTTGGAATGCTGGCGTGACCCCGGAGCCCCTCCGGCGCGAAGCGCCCTCCCCGCCGCTCGACCGTCATCCGGCCGTCACACGCCGCCTGCAGGTCGCGATTTGCCTGGAGATCTGTGCATGACCGTAAGCCAAGCGACCCCGGAACGGGACGACCTGCCCTGGTCCGTGTCCGACATCGACTACGCGTCCATCGACGTGGAAAAGGTGCGCGACAACCGTACGCTGTTCTACCTGCTCGTCGCCGCATCGTTTATCGAAAGCGGCTCCGACACCTACGCAGGCAACCTCGCCACCTACTACGCCCATGTGCCCGAGGCCGCCACGTGGCTCGCCCGGCACTGGGAATCCGAGGAACTGCAGCACGGCTTCGCGCTGCGCCGCTACGTGGAGCATGTCTGGCCGGAATTCGACTGGCCGCGCGGCTACCAGCGGTTCTTCGACGAATACAGCAAGACCTGCTCGATCGACAATTTCGAGCGGTCGCACGCGCTGGAGATGGCGGCGCGCTGCGTGGTCGAGACCGGCACGGCCACCTACTACCGCGCGCTGGAGCAGGCCAGCGACGAGCCGGTGCTGCGCGACCTGACGCGCCGCATCGCCAACGACGAGGTACGCCACTACAAGCATTTCTTCCGCTATTTCAATGCCTTGAACGGGCAGGAGCGGATTGGGCGCGCCCGGGTGCTGGGCGCGCTGGCGCGGCGTTTGCTCGAAATCAAGAACGAGGATGCCGAGATCGCGCTGCGCAACGTACTGCGGGTGGAGCGCAATCAGGAAGACGTGCCGGAGCGCGACGTGCGCGCGCTGAACTCCCAGTGCAGCGCCGTGGTGCGCCGGAACCTGCCGCTCGAGATGACGGTGAAGATGCTGTTGCGTCCGCTGCACCTGAACGCGGCGCTGGAGCGGTTCATCCGCCGGCCGCTGGTGGCCACGGTGTCGCGAGTGATGCTTTATTAAGCGAAGCCGGCACGCGGGGCGTCGGCGGCATTCCTTTATAATGCCGGGTTTCAACCGCCCCGCCTGCCTGCCACCGTGAATCCGCGCCTCGACCTGCTCCAGACCTATCCCTTCGAGAAACTGCGCGTGCTGGTGGCGGACGTCAAACCCGCCGACAAGCCAGCCATCAGCTTCGGCATTGGCGAGCCCAAGCATCCGACCCCCGAATTCATCAAGCAGGCGATGACCGCGTCGCTGGCCGGACTGGCCAGCTACCCGAGCACCGCCGGCACCGACGCACTGCGCCAAGGCATCGCCGGCTGGCTGGAACGCCGCTACGGCCTGCCGAAAGTGGACGCCGCCACGGAAGTCCTGCCCGTGACCGGCTCGCGCGAGGCGCTGTTCGCCTTCGCCCAGACCGTGGTGGACGCCAGCCGCCCCAACCCGCTGGTGCTGTGCCCGAACCCGTTCTACCAGATCTACGAAGGCGCCACGCTGCTGGCTGGCGCCAAGCCGGTATTCGCCAACAGCGACCCGGCACGCAACTTTGCGCCCGCGTTCGACCAGATCGGCGCCGAGACCTGGCAAGACGTCCAGTTGCTGTACGTCTGCTCGCCGGGCAATCCCACCGGGGCCGTGATGTCGCTGGCGGACTGGAAGCAACTGTTCGAATTGTCCGATCGCCACGGCTTCGTGATCGCCTCGGATGAATGCTATTCCGAGATCTATTTCGACGAAGCCAACCCGCCGCTTGGCGCGCTGGAAGCCGCCCACAAGCTGGGCCGCGGCTTCGAGCGGCTGGTGATGTTCTCGAGCCTCTCCAAGCGCTCGAACGTGCCGGGCCTGCGTTCGGGCTTCGTGGCCGGCGACCCGGCAATTCTCAAGAAATTCCTGCTATACCGTACCTACCACGGCGCGGCCATGAACCCTGCCGTGCAGGCCGCCAGCGTGGCCGCGTGGAACGACGAGGCCCATGTGCGCGAGAACCGCGCGGCGTACGTGAAGAAGTTCAGCGCCGTGACGCCGACGCTGGCCGAAGTGCTCGATGTGACACTTCCCGATGCCGCCTTCTATCTCTGGGCCGATGTCTCGCGCACCGGGTTGTCCGATACCGACTTCGCCGTGCGCCTGCTGGCCGAGCAGAACGTGGCCGTGCTGCCCGGCAGCTACCTCGCGCGCGACGCCCATGGCGCGAACCCGGGCAAGAACCGCGTGCGAATGGCCCTGGTGGCCACGCCGGACGAATGCGTGGAAGGCGCGCGCCGGATCGTCGAATTTTGCAAGTCGCTGGGCGGGCACTGATCCCGCTCCGGCGGACCAACGCTTTTGCCTGAACAATTACCTGAACAATCACCACTAAAGAAACGACCATGACGCAAGCACTGCAAGCCCTGATCGACCAGGCCTGGGAAGACCGCGCCAGCCTGTCGCCCAAGTCCGCCCCGAACGACATCCGCGAGGCGGTGGCCAACGTGATCTCCCAGCTCGACGCCGGCGCCCTGCGCGTGGCCGAAAAGCAAGGCAAGGAATGGGTCGTCAACCAGTGGATCAAGAAGGCCGTGCTGCTCTCGTTCCGCCTGGAAGACAACGCGCCGATGGCCGCTGGCGGCTTCGCACAGTTCTACGACAAAGTGCCGACCAAGTTCGCCAACTGGACCGGCGACGATTTCGCCCGTGCCGGTTTCCGCGTGGTGCCGCCCGCCGTGGCCCGCCGTGGTTCGTTCATCGCCAAGAACGCCGTGCTGATGCCGTCGTACGTGAACATCGGCGCCTATGTGGATGAAGGCACGATGGTCGATACCTGGGCCACCGTGGGTTCGTGCGCGCAGATCGGCAAGAACGTCCACCTGTCGGGCGGCGTGGGCATCGGCGGCGTGCTGGAGCCGCTGCAGGCCAACCCGGTGATCATCGAGGACAACTGCTTCATCGGCGCGCGCTCGGAAGTGGTGGAAGGCGTGATCGTGGAAGAGAACTCGGTGATCTCGATGGGCGTGTACCTGGGCCAGTCGACCAAGATCTATGACCGCGAAACCGGCGAGATCCACTATGGCCGCGTCCCGGCCGGTTCGGTCGTGGTGGCCGGCAACCTGCCGTCCAAGGATGGCAAGTACAGCCTGTACTGCGCCGTGATCGTGAAGAAGGTGGACGCGCAAACCCGCGCCAAGACCAGCCTGAACGACCTGCTGCGCGGCGACTGATCCGCACAAGCCGCCGCAGCGCCGCCGGCCATCCTCGTCGAGGATGGCCGGCGGCGAACCGATTCGCCCATGCCCTCCCTCCGCAAGCGACTCATGGCCCTAGACCCCGCCACTGTCAGCACCGTGCTCTCCCTGCTCCCTACCATCCTCGACCAGGCCAACAAGACCATCGAGAAGATCAAGAAGGGCCGCCGCAAGGACGAGCCGGACATCGGCGGCACGATGGAGCCGCGCGACCCCGCCGCCCGCATCGCCGAACTGGAAATGGCGGCCATGCAGCAGGCCGAGGCCGTGAAGCTGCTGGCCGAGCAGCACGCCATCACCATCGAAGCGCTGCGCAAGGAAGCCGCCCGGCTGGACCGCCGCCTGCGGCTGATGACCGCCGTGGCCATGACCGGCGTGGCGCTGGGCCTGGGCGGGCTGGTCATCGCCCTCAACCTGCTGTTCCGATAATCACCATGACTGTCCTGCTCTACGGCATTCCGAACTGCGACACCGTCAAGAAGGCACGCACCTGGCTCGACACGAACGGCGTGCCGTATACGTTCCACGACTTCAAGAAGCAAGGCGTGGACGAAACGCTGCTGCGCGCCTGGCTCAAGCACGTGCCGCTGGCCACGCTGCTGAACAAGAAGGGCACCACCTACCGCGCGCTGTCCGACGCGGACAAGGCCAGTGCCGAGTCCGAAACCGGCGCCATCGCGCTGATGCAAACCAGTCCGTCCCTGATCAAGCGGCCCGTGCTGGACCGCAACGGCCAGGTCAGCGTGGGTTTTTCCGCCGACGGCTACGCCGCACTTTTCTGAATTTTCCTGCCGCCACCGCAACATGAACCCCACCCTCGCCCTGACCGAAGACCTGATCCGCCGCCGCTCCGTCACGCCCGCTGACGAAGGCTGCCAGGCCGTGCTGGAATCCCGCCTGAAGGCCCTCGGCTTCGTGTGCGAAAACCTCGTCAGCGGCCCCGACGACTTCCGCGTGACGAACCTGTGGGCGGTGAAGCGCGGCACGGCGGGCACGGCGGGCAAGCTGCTGGCCTTCGCCGGCCATACTGACGTGGTGCCCACCGGCCCGGTGGACCAGTGGCAATCGGACCCGTTCCAGCCCACCCACCGCGACGGCAAGCTCTACGGCCGGGGCGCGGCGGACATGAAGACCTCCATCGCCGGCTTCGTGGTCGCCGTGGAGGAATTCGTGGCCAAGCACCCGGCCCACGCCGGCTCCATCGCCTTCCTGATCACCAGCGACGAGGAAGGCCCGGCGCACGACGGCACCGTGAAGGTGGTGGAGGCCCTCAAGGCGCGCGGCGAGCGGCTGGACTACTGCGTGATCGGCGAGCCGACTTCGGTGGACACCCTCGGCGACATGGTCAAGAACGGCCGGCGCGGCTCGCTGTCCGGCAAGCTGACGGTCAAGGGCGTGCAGGGGCATATCGCCTATCCGCACCTGGCCCGCAACCCGATCCACCTGGCCGCACCGGCGCTGACCACGCTGGTCGCCGAGACCTGGGACCAGGGCAACGAGTACTTCCCGCCCACCACGTGGCAGATGTCGAACATCCATGGCGGTACGGGCGCGACCAACGTGATTCCGGGCCACGTGACCATCGACTTCAATTTCCGCTTCTCGACGGCCAGCACGCCGGAGGGCCTGAAGGCCCGCGTGCATGCCATCCTCGACCAGCACGGCCTTGAGTACACGCTCGACTGGACGCTGGGCGGCGAACCGTTCCTGACCCCGCGCGGCGACCTGTCCGACGCGTTGAGCGCCGCCATCGCGGCCGAGATGGGCGTCAAGACCGAGCTGTCGACGACTGGCGGCACCTCCGATGGGCGTTTCATCGCCAAGATCTGCCCGCAGGTGATCGAGTTCGGCCCGCCTAACGCGAGCATCCACAAGATCGACGAGCATGTGGAAGTGCGCTTCATCGAGCCGCTGAAGAATGTCTACCGCGGCGTGCTGGAACGGCTGATCGCCTGACCGGCAGCGACGACGGGGGCCCTGGCGGCCCCTTTTCTTATCCTTATTGTGGTGTCTCCCATGGCCTCTTCCCCCCTGCAAACCGTCCGCGACCTGCTGCGCCTGGCGGTCTCGCGCTTCACCGCCGCCAAGCTGTCCTTCGGCCACGGCAGCGCCAATGCCTACGATGAAGCGGCCTACCTGGTGCTGCATACGCTGAACCTGCCGCTCGACACGCTCGACCCGTTCCTGGACGCGCGCCTGCTGCCCGAAGAGGTGCAAGCCGTGCTCGACGTGATCGAGCGCCGCGTGACCGAGCGCGTGCCGGCCGCCTACATCACGCACGAGGCGTTCATGCACGGCCTGCGCTTCTACGTGGACTCCCGCGTGATCGTGCCGCGCAGCTTCATCGGCGAATTGCTCCAGGAAGGCCTGGAGCCGTGGCTGGGCGAGACGGACGGGATTACCACCGCGCTGGAACTCTGCACCGGGTCGGGCTGCCTGCCGATCATCGCCGCGCACGTCTGGCCGAACGCCCGGATCGACGCCGTGGACATCTCCCCCGATGCCCTGGCCGTGGCGCGCCGCAACGTGGCCGACTACAAGATGGGCGAGCGCATCGCGCTATATGAAGGGGATCTGTACGCGCCGCTGCCGTCGGGCGCCACCTACGATGTCATCCTGACCAATCCGCCGTACGTCAACGAGCAGTCGATGCGCGACCTGCCGCCGGAGTACCTGGCCGAACCGCGCATCGCGCTGGCCGGGGGCGACGATGGCATGGACATCGTGCGTCGGATCATCGCCGGCGCGAAGAAGCGGCTCAATCCGGGTGGCGTGCTGGTGGTGGAGATCGGCAACGAGCAGACCAACGTCGAGACGGCCTTCCCCAACCTGGACATCATCTGGCTGCCGGTCAGCGCTGGCGACGAACAGGTGTTCTTGGTGACTTACGATGCACTTCCTGACTGAAATCCCGCCTCGCCCTAAAATTTTGTGCGGAAAATCGGCCGAAATATAAATTCGGTTCGTTCAGCGCGAATTTGGTGGGCGGCGGGGCCGCGAAACGACGGTTTTTCTAAGTTTTCCCGGTCTCCCTAAAAAAAAGTAGACAACCTGGCCTCCAAATATAAAATTTGTGCGTTTAGCGCGAATTTTGTTGGGTCTTATTGATCACATTGGAGGGAATGGCGTGCATCACATGCGGCAGGTTGGCTATGCGTGGGTCCGGAACCACCTCACGTCACCCTTGGTGCCCGTGACCCGCGAGGCACGCTCGGGCGCCACGACGCGCATCCTGGAGATGCCCGACGCCATCCTGTTCCCGCGCAAGGTGGCGCCGTCCGATGACGCCCCACTCCTCGCCCATACGCTCTTCGCCATCAAGCACGAGGGCGTGAACCTCGCCATCCTGTCCCAGGCGCTGCCCCAGGTGCCGCAGGCGGAAATGCAGGCCGAACTGGACCTGCACCCCACCAGCCGCTTCGGGCGTATCGCGGCCATGCTGTGGGAGCACTTCACCGGCCAGACGCTCACGCCCACCCTCTCCGACAAGGTTCCCTACGTCAATCTGTTCGACCCGGCGCGCTACTACACCGCCGCGCCGGGCAAGCTCCATCCGCGCTGGCGCGTGCGCTTCAACGGGCTGGGCGAGTTGGACTACTGCGTCACCGTGCGCCGCACCGAGACCATCCAGTCGATTCTCGACATGGACGTCTTCGGGCGCATGGACGCCTTTATCGCCTCAGTCGGCCCGGACATCCTGGACCGCGCGCTGCACTGGGCCTACCTGAGCGAGACCGACAGTTCGTTCGAGATCGAACGGGAGAGCGCCACGCAGGACAAGTCCGAGCGCTTCGTCCAGCTGCTGCGCCACGCGCATGAAAAGCGGCCGTTGAGCGAGGAGTACCTGACCGAACTCCAGAACGATGTCATCTCCAACCCGTTCGACCAGGCGATGCAGTACCGCACCGAGCAGAACTGGCTGCGCCGGGGCGGCAACGGGCCGGCGTCCGTCACCTACGTGCCGCCCGTGCCGGACGACGTGCCCGGCCTGATGCAGGCGCTGGAAGACTTCGCCAACGATCCGCCGGCCAACGTGGACCCGCTGATCGTGGCGAGCGTGGTGTCGTTCTGGTTCGTCTTCATCCACCCGTTCATGGACGGCAACGGGCGGCTCTCGCGCTTCCTGATCCACCACGCGCTGTGCCGCTCGGGCAAGATGGCCAAAGGCTTCCTGCTGCCGGTCTCGGTGGCCATCAAGCGGCATGAAGCCGACTACCTCGCCGCGCTGGAGAGCTTCTCCAAGCCGGTGCGCGCGCTCTGGCGGGTGCGGGTGCTGGGCGATCAACAGTTCGATTGCGAGACCAGCGCCGGGGCCACGCCCTATCGCTACTGGGATGCCACGTCGTGCGTGGAATTCGGCGTGCGCATGGTCCGGGAGGCCCTGGAGCACGACCTCGAGGCCGAAACGCGCTTCCTGATCGGCTATGACGAAGTGGCCAAGCGCGTGGATGCACAGTTCGACATCCGCAACGCGGACCTTGCCACGCTGGTTTCGAGCTGCTTCCGCGAGAAAGGCCGCGTTTCCAACCGCTGGCGCAAGCAACTGGCCCTGCGCGTGCAGCCGGCCGCGTTCGACGCCATCGAGGCCGCCGTCAAGGACGTGTTCTTTTCGGACGAGTCCGATCCAGTCGCACCATGAAAAACGGGCACGCCGACGTGCCCGTTGCCCTGCTGTTTACTAATTAGTTGTTTACTCATTAGCAGACCACTCAGCCTCCCGGCCCCACCGAGTAGATCGTCCCGTTGGACGACACCTGGTAGTAATCGGCACCCACGCCGACCCAGTGATAGCCCTTGCGCGGTGCGGGCAGGTTGTAATCCTTGTACTTGTCGATGACGTACTGGCGGTCGCGGAATTCCGCCGGCAGCTTGTCACCCTTGTTCCACTTCTGCGGCGCGTAGGGCGACTGGGCACCCATCGGCTGCGAGCCGGTGCGGCCCGAACTGCTCATGGAATCCGAGGACGTCCCGCCTTGGGACATGCCCTGGCTCTTCGGTGCGGGCGCAGTGCTGCGTGGCTTGCCCTGCGAGGCAGGTGGCATTGGTGTGGCCGATGGCGGCGTCGCGCCAGCCTGGCCCGGTGCGGGCATGGGTGTCGGGCCGGATGGCTGGGTCTGGCCGGGCATCTGGCCCTGGCTCTGTTGCGCCATCGCGAATGGTGCGGCCAGCATGCCTGCCGCCACCAGGGAGGTTATTAACAACTTCGTTTTCATCGTGATCTCCTCACAGATGGAACGTCAGGCCGCCCGGGCGCGGGCAGCCCCCAAATCAGCTTAGTAGCAATTGCGGGGCCCGCATCGGCATATACCCGCCCAGCCGTCGGCGCGAGGCGGTTTTCCCGAATGATTTCAATCACTTACCGGATGGAAGATGTGGCCTGCCGCGATATGCGTTTTCTGCACGGCAACCGGTAAAAACGGCGCGGGCGTGTAGCAACTGCCACCCCGGCCGGTCAGCGGGTGAGCAGTTGCGGCACCGAGGCCGCCAGCATGGCCAACCCCGAGCCCGTGAGCAGCGTCAGCACAATGCGGCGGAACATGATGTCGCTGATCCCCAGATAGACCCGCGTGCCGAGCAGCGTGGGAATCAGCATGGCCGGGGCGACGACGGCGAACATCGGCAGCATGTCCCGGGTGACGATGCCGGTACCGATGTAGACGGCCATCGTCACCATCAAGGCCCCGAGGTTGAAGTTCTGGATCACCACGCGCTGGGTATCCTTGTCGAAGCCGCGCAGCGTGCACCAGAGCGTGGGCGCGATACCCGTGAACCCGCCGATGCCACCCAGGATGCCGCCGATTCCACCGACCACGGCGTCCGCCAGCCGCCCGCCGCGACGGATGGGCGGCAGCTTGGCCGAGAACAGCATGATCGGGCACCAGATCACGAGGATGATGCCGAGGCAGAGCTTGAACAGGTGGATATCCAGCTTCGGCAGGATCGACACCCCGATCGGGATGCCGACCGCCCCGCCGATCAGGAACGGCAGCACGGTGGCCAGATGGAACTTGCGGCGGACCGTGAACGCGGCCAGCAGTTGCCCGGTGAGCGCGCCGAACACCGACATGGCCGACGCCATGCGCGGATCCACGCCCCATGCCCAGAACGACATGGCGACCATGCCGAACGCGAACCCGGACAGGCCCTGAACGAAGCCGGCAACGGCGGCGCCGAGGGCAATGAGGATGACGACCGGATCGACGGACATGGGGGGGCGGAAGGGGCGTAACGGGGCGAAGGGAAGCGGCATTGTAACGTCGTCGCCACCCGCCACATCCCTCACGCGCCCCTCCTCACCCTAACGGGTCACGTCGAACTCCCAGCCCGGCTCGATATGCCCGGGATTCTCCGCCAGCTTGTACTTCGGATTGAGGTTGATCAACTCGCGGAGCGCGAAGTCGGCCACCAGCGTGTCCGGCGGCAGGGCCTGCTCGCGCGCCTCGGCCTTCTGTTCGTCGGAGAGCAGCGTGTCCAGATGCGCGCGCGAGATGCCCCAGAGCGTCGAGACGGCCTCGTTGCCACGCCGGTACGGCTGCACGCGCACGGTTTCCGGCGATGTGGGCCGCGTCCTTGGTGGCGTCTCCGGCCGGGTGTCCGGCGGCGTCTCGGCGGGCGGCTTCGTGCCCGAGGGGGATGGCGACGGGGACGGCGAGGCGTCCGGGGTGGGGGTTGGCGTCGAAGTCGGCGCCACAGTCGGCGCCACAGTCGGTGTCCCGCCCGGGTTCGGCGCCCCGTCCTTGTCATCGTCCTTGGTCAGCTCCACCGCAATCTTGGCGACGAAATTGACGATGACGCCCGCCCCCAGCAGCACCAGCCCGCGTGGCATGGCCCGGCCGAAGACATTCCACTTGCCCTCCGCCCAGCCCTGCGCCGGCAGCAGCCCGGTCTTGGGGTCCTGCTGCAGCGCCAGCCGGTTCTTCTCGCCCACCACCGCGTTCCGGTCCACGCGCGACTGCAGGTGCGCGCCCACGCCGAACACGGTAATGCCGGCCGCCTCGATCATGCCCACCACGCCCGGCGTGTTCATGGCATCGGCCACGGCCAGCGGAATCGTGCCGAGCGCGTACCCGTTCATCACGAACTTGCGCATCTGGGCAGACAGCAGCACCGTGGGTTTGCCGCCCAGGTGATGTCCGAGCCGCGTGCCGATGTTCAGCGTGCTCAGCACCGTGTTCGATGCCAGGAACGCCGCGTTGCTGTAGGTCAGCGGGTTGTCGGCCGGCAGATGGTGCTGCATGAACCAGATCGCCGTGTTGCTGTTGTTGACCGCCAGCGTGCCGATCTGCGCCGTGTCGTTGAGCCGGCCCGGCACGGTATCGGGGTTCAGCAGCTTGGTGCCGACGGTCTTGATGGTCGCCTGCGCGTCCTGAATCTGCGTGGCGCGGTCCGGGGCGTCTTTCTTCGCCCCGTGGGTGTGGGCCTCCAGCGTGTCCACGGCGGTCTTGAAGACGTCCTGGTCCTTGGCGTGGATGCCCCACGCATCGGCGGAGCGGCCGTGCAGCCGGCTGCGCAGATAGGCGATGTTGGCCGGCGTGGGGTCCGCCGCCCGCGCGTTGATCCGCAGGGTGTGCAGGGTCCGGCCCGCCGCCACGCTGCCGCGGTAGATAAAGCAGGTCGCGCTGCTGAGCACCGGGTTCACGTGCGCCGCGGACGTCGCCACGCCTGCCAGCGTGCCAAGCGCGAAGGTGCCCACCGTGGACACCGTCATCGTCTTGGCCATCTTCCACGGGCGCGGGCCATTCCCGCCGGCCGGCGGGGTCGCGGGACCATGGGTGATGGTGCGCCGCTGGGCCGCGCCGCCCTGCCCGGCAGCCTCGTTGGCGCGCGCCACCTCGCGCATGCGGGCCACGATGTCGGCATGGGCGCTGCCCTGCGTGTCATCCACCTTCAGCTCCACGCTGGTCAGGTCTGCCACCTTGACGGTGCCGTCCGGGTGGATGCTGAACTCCACGTCACCCAGATAGACGTGGCGGTCCGCCATGGTGTCCAGGATATGGTCGAGGTCGCGCAGGGACTTGCCGTTCAGCAGTTCAGTGCGCGGATCGGGCACCCCGTGCATGGCCTTGTTGCCGAACAGGTCCCGGGAGCTGGCCGCGTAGCGCTCGTAGACCACGGTGGGCCGGCCCGAGACCGTCATGTCGTCGGGGCCAAAGGTCTTCAGCGTGTTGAAGCCGAGCCCCGCCGCCGTGCGCAGCGCCTCGCGCTCGCCCTGCACCATGAAGCCGGTCATCTCGTCATTGGCGATGCCCACGGCCTTGTCGCGGCCCAGCGCGAACACGGTCTTGGCGCCGCCGCCCCCGAGCCGTGGCCCGAGATAGGTGGCCAGGTCCACCCGCTCGCGCCCGCCGCCCGGATGGCGCAGGTAGACCACCCCGCGTGCGTTCACATCGAAACGATGGTTGGCGTACGGGTCTGGCTGGGGCTGCACGCGCCGCCAGTTGCCGCCGGCCTGTGTCAGGTCGATGGCGGGCTTGCCGTCCGCGTCCGCATGGCGTTGCAGCGCGAACTCGGGGGCCAGCACCTCGGTCTGCATCACGTTCGCCACCTGCTCCGCGAAGACGCGGCCCTGCGGCAGGTGGGCGCCGTCGAGCGCGAGCACGATCGGCTGACCGGCCTGCCACTCGTCGGCCATGCGGAGCGCGAACGCGTGCGCGCCGATGGGCTGGCCATCCTCGCCACGCAGGCCGCCCTCGGGGTGGATCGCCCCGACCACCACCGTATGGTCCCCGGGCGCGTTCACGCGGTGCGGCTTGTCGCCAACCGCCACCTCGCTCCAGCGCGCCGGCGTCTGCCGCCAGCCTGCCGGCGTGGCCGCGTCGGGCACCGGCGCCGCCGCAGCCGCCGCCGTCCTCCCGCCGTGGGTGACGCCCACGATGGGCAGCCCCGGCCGGGCGCCGAAGAAGCGGCCACCGTTCACCACGTGGAGGTCCGCGCCGGACATCGCCATCGTCGCGCGGTCCGCCGCCACGCCCAGCCCGGCGCCGTGCGCGAGGTCGCTGCCCGGCGAGAAGAACGCGTCGATATTGAGCGCGCCGTCCGGGCCATAGACGTTGGCGCCCAGCCCATTGGCCACTTCCTGCGCCAGCGAGACCACGCCGTCCTGCGCGTGGCAGCCGTAGAGCAGCACGGGCATGCCTTCCTCGTAGTCGGGATGGGCGCGGATGCGGTCGATGATGGTGGCGGCGTCGGCCATCCGCGACGGCCCTGTGCCGCTCGCGTTCATCTCCACGCCGCCGAACACGCCTTCGGCCCGCACCGTGAAGTAGCCCGGCACACGCGGCACGGAAATGCCGACCGCCGCACCATCGAACGTGACCTGCCCCGCCTCCTGCGCCAGATCCAGATGGGCCGGCCCGCGCGGGAACTGCGCCAGCTGGCCGAGATGGTCCACGCGCCGCCCGCCCTCGCGGCGCACCAGCGGCGCTCCGGCGCGGAAATCCTCGGGCAAGGCGATACGGATCTCGCCCCCATAGCCCCGATTCAGCGCGAGGCTGCCGGCGCGCGTGGTGCGGCCGGTCAGCGTCACCGGAATCGTGCCGATCAGGTTGCCGTCGTGGATCCGACCCTGGAAGCCGCGTTGCGCGACCACGGCCACCTGCACCGGCTGGCCGGCCTGCACGGCCTCGTCGGCGCTGGCCAGCGCCTGCTGGAGCGAGTCATGCGAGGACTCCGGCAGGCCGCTGCGCACGGTCACCTCGCCGCCAGCCGCCGGCAGCACCACGTAGTGCACGCCGGCCAGCCGCCCGCCCGAAGCGTGCACGCCGTCGATCGTCGCCGCCATGGCGCCGGCGTCGACGGTCTCGTCGCGCAAGGACCAGCTACCGTCGCGCACCGGCGCGGCGTCCGTGCGGCGCGTGGACACGGCGCGCGGACGCGGGCCGGCTTGTCCTTGAGGATGGCCCCCCGCCGGCGTGCGCCCGCCATGGTGGATCACCGCGTTGGCCGCCTCCGCCACCGGCGTGCGCGCCACGCCCGGGCCGCCGAACCAGGCATTCGGCGCGGCACCGGGGCCGGCAGGCAGTTCGCCCGTGGCCGCGTGGCGGTAAAGCTGGACGATGGCGGCATGCACGTCGGTCGAGAAGCCGTCCACCGTCGGCACACGCTCGCGCGAGACGCCATCGACGGCACCCGCATCGGCAGCCGCCTGCAGCACGCGCCGCAGCTCGTCGGGCGTCTGGAACCGCTCGATCATGTTGCCGCGCCTGAGCAGCAACGCCGACAGCGCATACGCGCCCCAGTTAGACACGCTGGCCGTCACCACATGGTCCGCCGTGATCTCGGCCGCGATCTGCTTGCCGTTCCAGCCCTTCGGGATCAGGCCCTTGAGCCCGCCCATGCCCACCTCGTTGCCGCCGTCGCCAATGCCCAGCGTCTCCACGCCCTCGCGCGCGTTGGCCTGGATCAGGATCTCGTCGATGGCCGGGTTGAAATCGTCGATCTCAAGCCCGCGCATATTGTTCTTGGTGCCGTCCGCCGCGCGCGACGGCAGTTCGATCGCCATCACCCGGTCCGGCCCCACGGCTTCCAGCAGCGCCCGCGCCGGGGCCTTGGCGTCGCCCACGGGTACGTCGAAAACCTTGATGTTGTCGGTCGGCTCGCCCATCTCGCGCAGGATGGCCTCCAGGATCGGCTTGTTGGCCGAATCCACCACGTAGGTCACCTGCTTGCCGCGCAGGCGCAGCGCCCGGCCCAGTTCGGCCGTGCCCGGCGGCCCGTCGGTCTCGGGCATGCCCTTGGCGACCGAGAACCCGGTCAGCAGCATGATGTTCTCGCCACTTTCCAGCGCCGCCGCCGCGCGCTGGGCCCCGTCCGGCATATAGAACTCGCGCAGGCCCCGCCCGATATAGCTGAAGCTGACCCGATCCACCGGGTTCAGGTGGCGGCCGGCATCCACCAGCGCGCGCACGCCGGACACATCGGCGGCTTCCCCGAACGGCGACTTGAACACGCGGATGTCGTTGCGGCCACCCATGGCGTGTGCCAGCCGGGACACCGCCGAGGGTTGGCCGGAGGTGACCACCATCGTCGGCAGCGTCTTGCTGTCGGGCACCTGCATCGGGTCCAGCGGCGTGTCCAGCAGGTCCGTGGCCTGCAGCAGGCCCTTGTCGATCAGCACGTCCACGGCCTTGCGCGCCTGGAACTGCATCGGGTCGATCAGCTTCACGTGGGACATGCCGATGGCGTCGAGCTGCTGGCGCACCAGCGACTCCAGCGCCGGGTAGTGCGTGCAGCAGAACCAGACCGAGGTGGTATCGGCCGGAATGCGGTCCAGGTTGATGTAGTCGGCAATCCACTGCTTGAGCTGGGCGAGCTGCGCGCCATCGTCCAGGTGCATCAGGTTGTTGACCGCGCCGGCCCATTCCGTGGCAGGGATTTCCTCCACGGTGCGCCGGCCGCCGCTGGCCTCGCGCACGCCGTTCAGGTAGGCGTGGCCGCCCACCGTGCCGGGCGTGGCCACCACCACGGGCCGCTCGCCGCCCATCTCCACGATCTGCGGCACGGTCTGCTGGATCAGGTTCACCATCTCGAAGCCGTGCATGCGCGCCAGCACCGTGGCCAGCGCCAGGCAGGCGGTGTTGCAGGCGGCCAGGTTCACGTCGCCCATCAGCTTCTGCACGGCCTGCAGGCCGGCGTGGACCTTCTCGGCCAGATCCTCGGGCGTGCGGCCGCCGTAGGTGCCGGCCGCGTGGTCGGTCACCGCCTCCACCTGCACCGCCTTGCCGGTCAGCGCGTAGATGTGGCGGGCGAGGTTCTGGGCGGCCAGCAGGCCGCCGTTGCTCGAATCGAACGCGGTGACGACGATGACATCGTCCTCCACGCGGATGCCGGCGGCCTCGGCATCGACATCCTTCGGCAGGAAGCGGCGCTGGATGCCATCGAACAGCTTCACGAAGTCGAGCCCCTCCGGCAGGCTCTCCGCCGCCTTGCCGAGCAGCTCGTAGACGCCAAGCTGCACGGACTTGTCCATACCGCGCACGCTGGTGGCGCCCACCTCGTAGGTCACGCCGTCGCGCGCGTTGAAGCTCGCCATGGTCTCCAACATGTCGCCGATCTGCTGGATGTCCGGCATCTTGCCTTCGCCGTTGTGGTACCGCTGGAGCGCGAAACCGATGGCCTGCGCGGCCAGGTTCGAGTTCATGCCGGTGACCACGTGGTCCGCGCTCACGTCTGACCAGAGTTCGGCGTGGACGTCCTCGGGCGCCATGGCCCGGGTGATGCGCTCGCGCAGGGGGCGCATGCCAGCCTCGTTGCCGTGGTCGCCCACGGCCACCGTCAGCACGCCCTTCATGTCCCGGGCATCCACCAGAAGCTGGTCCACGCGCGGCCTGCCGGCCACGGCCTCCCCGGTCTGGAGGCGGTATTCGTTGTTCAGGTTGCGGCCGGCAACCTCCACGGCGATGACGGCCTCGGGCTGGTGCATCGCCAGCAGCGCCTTGGATTGCAGCGTGGCGGCCAAATGGTCCTTGGCGCGGAAGGTTTCCACGCGCGCGTTGGGCTGGTCGAGGTCATTGCGCAGCATCTTGCGCAGCGCCCGGCCGTGGGCGCGGTCGGTCACGTAAACCACTTCCTTGCCGAGCGAGGTCAGGTACGCGCCCAGCGAGGCCGCGCCGATCACGCCATTGGTCTCGGCATGGCCATGCGCGGTCAGCGGCGCGGTGACGATCATCACGCGGTCGAGGTCCGCCAGTGCCCGCGCGGCCAGCTCGGCGCCGTACGGCACGCCGATCTGCTCCATGCGGCCGTCGATCCAGAGCACGTTGTCGAGCGGGGAGATGGCGTTCTGGCGCAGCGCGTGCGCCGGGGCATCGGCCTCGTCCGCAGTACGCGCCGCGCGCGCCGCCTCCTCGGCCGGGCCATGCCGGATGGTGCGTCGCTGGGCGGGGGCGGCCCCTTCCGCGTCGCCCCGGCCCCGCCGCAGGGCCGGGCCGTGGAAGATGCGCCGGCGCTCGGACGCGGCGCTTTCGGATCGACGGTCTGCGGCATCGGCGCTTTCGCGCCGGCGGCTGGTCGCCTCGGACAGATAGCGCTCCTGGGCCCGCGCCAGCGCGCGATCCATCATATTGGTGATGACGCGGTCCTGCACCAGCGTGCCGCGCGCGCGGAATGCCTGCCAGCGCGAGGCGACCTGCTGGGCGTCCGGCGACGTCGTCGCCCGGGTGGTGGCGCCTTCCGGCGTGTTGGTCGACCGTCCAGTGGATGGTGCAGCGGGGCTGGTCGGCTCTCCCGGCGTGCGCGCGCGGTTCGACGTCGAGGGACGTCCGGCCTCGCCATCGCGCGCGCCAGGGCGCTGGCCCGGCGCCGGCACATCGTCGTGCAGGCGCGGACGGCCGCCGCCCGGGTTGGCGGCATCGCGCGACGTACGCGGCGCGGTAGTCACGTCAGGATCACCGTCCCGCAGCACGTTGGCGGCCTCGCCATCGGCGGCGCGGTTCGCGGGGCTGTTGGCGGCATCGTCCAGCGGCGTACGGCCGCGCGTGCGCTGGTAGGTATCGCGCACGGACTCGCCCACCCGCTTCTGGATGGCTGCCGGCATCATCTGCGTGGCGCCCATCAGCAGCATGGCGCTGTTCTGCACCACCTCGCTGACGCTCATGTCCTTGCCGTGCTGGGCGAACGCCGTGGCCTGCTGGGCGGTCTGCAC
Organism: Cupriavidus sp. 05T42; assembly: GCF_056396345.1. Taxonomy (NCBI): domain Bacteria; kingdom Pseudomonadati; phylum Pseudomonadota; class Betaproteobacteria; order Burkholderiales; family Burkholderiaceae; genus Cupriavidus; species Cupriavidus sp. 05T42. The sequence goes on along the minus strand of NZ_JBFTLH010000019.1, from coordinate 29,552 downwards.
ACCGCCGATGCCGAACGCGGTGCCGTTGAGCACGCGGCTGGTCGTGCCGAAGCGCGAGGCCGACTGCATCAGCGTTTGGCCCGCCATCTCCCGCACCGTGCCGCCGCCAGCCGCCACCCGCACGCCGGCATTGGCCGCCAGCGAGCCGAACTTGGCAAAGCCCATGCCGCCGATGCCGGCCACCGAGCCGCCCACGTTCAGCCATTGGGACATCGCCTCCTGGCTCTTGAACGGATTGATCGAGCGGCCATGATCGGCGATGTTGTCCAGTTCGTGCCACGAGGTGCCGATGCCGTAGCCCATGCTGCCGATCATGCCGCCCCAGGCCACCGCCACCAGCGGCGTCAGCGTGCCGCCCGACGCCACCATGACCACCCCGCCCGCCACGGCGCCGACCGCCGCCACGCCGAGGTTGACCCAGCCCATGACCTTTTCCGTGCCGGTCACGATATGGGCGTCCATCGCCTCGTAGCTGACGTGGCCATCCCTGCCGAGATCGAGGTTACGGTCGGCGATGTAGACGGTGCCCTTGTCGGCCAGGAGGTTGTTCTCCTGGAAATCGCGCTTCGGGTCGGCGCCCTCCTTGCCGTAGACGGAGCCGCTGTCGTCCACCCACATGGTGTTGCCGTCGCGGCCCTTGAACTCGAACACCGCGGTCTGGTAGGCCGCACTGCCCGGCTGGGTCACGAAGATCGGGATGGCCGAGGCCGTCGCGTCATTGCCGGCATTGGCGCGGATCTCCGCCTTGACGTCCTTGATGGTCTGGGGCGTGGCGCTGGGCATCGCCAGCTGGATCGCCTTGTCGAGCGCGGCGCCGTCGCCGACCTTGGCCTTCAGGTCCTGCTTCTGCAGGCCCATGCTGTCGAACGACTGGCGCAGGATCTCGTCCTTGTCGAGATCGAACATCTTGTTCTGCTCTTTGGCCTCGGCGCTCTCGCCGTACTTCTCGTTGCCGCGCGCGGTGGCCTTCTGGACGTAGTAGTCCGACATCGGCGGCGCGTCCTTGCTGGACTTCAGTGCCTGCTCGAAGGCGATGGAGAGCCCGGTGTAGCCCTGCGCGGCGGCGTCCTGGGCGCCGCCGTAGATGCGGCCCTGGCGGGAGCTGCCGGACTGGTTGCTCATCATCAGCAGGCTGACGTCGTTGTCGCGGTCGGTCAGCCAGGCGGCCGTGCGCTGGGCGGCGGGGCCGGAGCCCGGTTTGGCGCCTTCGGTGGTGGCGTAGTAGTTGGCGTCGGCCTTGTCCACCACGGCGGCCAGCCCGTGGTAGAAGTCGTCCCAGTCGTTGTAGCCGGCGCCGGTGCTGTCGTTGCGGGCGGTCCAGTCGTTCTTGTACTCCGAGCGGACGGTCTCCAGCAACGTGTCGGCATCCTCGGGAATCAGGTTCGGCGCGGTGTCCTGCAGGTACTGGCCCACCTTGTCGGCGTACATGTCCTGCTGGCCCTGGATCGGGCGACCCTCGTCGTCGTGCGTCTTGTTCTTGAGGTTCTTGTCCATCGCCGCGTTGATCTGCGTCTTGAACAGGTCGCTGTCGAAGCGGTCGTTGTGCACGGCCACGTACTGGGCGCGCTCGTCGGGCGACTGGGCGGCGTCCACGCCAGCCTTGCGGGTGGCCAGTGCGCCGTTGACGTCGCCGGCATCGAGCTGCCTGGCGATGCTGGTGGTCATCGTCTCCACGCGCTGCTCGGTCGATGCCTGGAGCAGCACGCGCATATGGTCCAGCGCCGGCGTGGTCGCGGTCGCCTTCTCTTCCGGCGTCTTCGCGCGGGCCTTGGCCGCGTCGGTCATCTGCTGCGCCGTGTAGAACAGGAGCTGGCCGCCGTACTGCTGCACGCCCTGGTTGTACTGCGCGGTTTTCGGGTCGCCGGCCGGGGCGTTGGGGTCGGGGCGGAGGCTGTCCGCATCGAGCGACTTGTAGAGGACGTAGCCGGCCGGGTTGTCCTTCATCATCGCCCGTTCGTCGGCGGGCAGGTCGCGCGTGAGGACCGAGTTGGGATCGTTCTTCGCATAGGGATCGAGCGTCAGGCCCTCCATGTGGGCCAGCGCCAGCGTGGTCGGGTCGGTCTTGGCCAGCCCGCGCTCGAAGTCGTTGGTGGGCACGAGGTTGGCCATCTCGCCCTTGAGCTGCCCCTTGGCATTGGCGAGGTCGATGACCTTGCCGAGGTCCGGGCTGGCGCCGTAGCGCTCCTTGACCTCGGCCACGGCCTGCTCGCGGAAGCGCTCGGGCACCTTGACGCCCTGCCCCTTGTCCAGTGCCGCGCGCTGCGCCTTGGCGTCGTTGACGGCAGTCGTATAGATCGACATGCCTTCCTGCCGCTCGTAGCGGTTCGGCGTCTTGTCGTTCTGGACCGTCTTCAGGCCCTCATCGGAATCATGCTGGTAGCGATTGACCGCCGAGGTGTCGATTTCCTTCTGCAGGGCGGCAGTGAAGTCGTCGCTGGCCTTCTGGAGGTCCTGCTGCGCGGCGGTGTCGTTGGCGCGAGCGGTTTGCAGGTCATCGTCGAGGCCCGCCTCGGCCCGGCGAACGCCGCCGGGGATCTTGTTGTAGGCGGCCATCTCCTGCTGGAGCGTCTTGCCGGTGGCTTCGGCCTTGTCCTGCGCCAGCACCAGCTTGAAGCGGGCCGCGCCGGTGTCGCGCGCGGCCTGGTTGGGCTCGGTCTTCAGGTAGTCCTTCCTGGCGTCCTCAAGGTTGGCCTTGAGCGCCGGGTCGTCGTAGCGCTTGGTGATTTCCTTGAGCTTGGCGTCGACGGCGGCCGTCTCGTCCCGTCCGGTCTGGGCCGCGTGATTGGCCGCCACGCGCAGCTCGTTCTGCACGCCGCCGAGCACGGTGCCGTACTTCTCGCCCAGCGGTTTCCACTTGGCGTCGGTCATCGGGCCGCCGTTCAGCTTGTCGACGGTATCGTCGTAGGCGCTCTTGGCGTCTTTCTCCCAGCGGTCGGTGTGTGCCTTGGCGTCGTCCTCTTCCTGCTTGCGCTTGGTCTCGGCGGGATCGGGCGGCGGCGCGGCAGGCTTATCCGTCTTCGGGGCACTGGCCAGCGTCAACGTGAGCGGCTCGTTGCCGGTGTAGACCGCATTGGTGACCTGCGGCGTCTGCTGGGGCTTCTCGGTCTGCTCGGTCTTGGCCGGCTGCTTGGGCGTCTCGGGCTGCTGCGGCTGCTGGGCGCGGGCGGCGGCTTCCTGCTGGGCGCGGCGCTGGGCCTGCTCCTGGGCCTCGCGCGCGGCGCGCTCTGCGGCTTCGCGGGCGCGCTCGGCGGCCTCGGCGGCGGCACGGGCGGCGGCCGCTGCGGCGGCCCGGATCGCATCCATGAAATCCAGCATGTCGCTTGTCTCCACGTGGATGCCGGCAAGCCACGCGGGGCGCGGCGGCCGGCAGGTCAGACGGTGCCGCAGATTTTGCGCGCGCGGGCACGCGCGCGACACTATGAGAACTCGTAGGGCTGACTGGTGCTACAGCCGGCGCTACAGCCGGTTGTTGTCGAGGTCGGTCACCAACATGCAGCCCGGCGCGTGCGTGATGCAGATTTCCGGGCGCGCCTCGCGGATCACGGCCTGCGGGGTGACGCCGCAGGCCCAGAACACCGGGATCTCGTGGGCGTCCAGGGGCACGGCATCGCCATAGTCGGGGGATTCGATGTCCTCGATGCCGATCAGCGACGGGTCGCCGATATGCACCGGCGCCCCGTGCACGTCCGGGTAGCGCGCGGTGATCTCGGTGGCCAGGATCGCGTCGGCGGCGGACAGCGGGCGCATGGACACCACCAGCTTGCCGGAGAGCCGCCCGGCCGGCCGGGTCTCGATATCGGTGCGGAACATCGCCACGTTGCGGCCCAGGTTGATGTGCTTGAGCGGCACGTTGGCAGCCAGCAGCGCGTGCTCGAACGAGAACGAGCAGCCGATGGCGAAGGCCACGAAGTCGTCACGCCACAGCTCCGCCACGCTGGCGGTCTCGTGGTACTCGGTGCCGTGGCGATAGACGCGGTACATCGGCACATCGGTGCGGATATCGACATCCACGCCCAGGTTGCGGAAGACCGGATCGCCCGGATCGGTCACGTCGATCACCGGGCAGGACTTGCGGTTCAGCGCGCAGAACTGGAGGAAGTCATAGGCCCAGTCGCGCGTCAGGATCACGATATTGGCCTGCACGTAGCCCCGCGCCAGGCCGCTGGTGTGGCCACGGTAGCGGCCCTCGCGAATGATGCGGCGCAATGCGGCGGGGTCGTCGGGCAGGATCGAGGCGGCGTGCTGGAGAGGCTGGTTCATGGCTGCGGCGTGGGAATCGGGTGAAGTCGAAACCGATTCTGGTGGCCGGTGCCGCATCGCGTCCAACAAATCTTTCGGGTGGCGCGCGATAAAGAAATCCGATGACTACGAGCCTGCGTGGGAGGTTTCGGGCATGGCGGTGGCCAGCACCGGGGAGGCCGCCGTGGCCATGTCGTCGCCCACTTCGAGGCAGAAATCGGCCACCACCTGCGTGGCGATCTCGACGATGGACTCGTTGACTTCCAGCCCCGCGCCGATGCGCCACGAGGCCACGATGTCCAGCGCCGGCGGGTGGTTGTCCACCTGCACCACGGCCAGCGTGCCGTCGGCCAGTTCCTGCCGGACCAGTGCCGGCGGCACCGCGCCGATGCCGAAGCCATCGCCAATCAGCCGCGTCATGGCCGCCACCGAGTTGACGCAGTTGATGCGCGGCGAGGTCACGCCGTTCAGGTGGAACAGGCTCAGGATGTCCTGGTGCGGCCGGGAATTCTTGACGAAGGTGATCACGCGCTCGGCGCCCAGCGCCTCCAGCGACGGGTACGGGCGGTCATAGGCGCTGCCCTTCGCCACGATCCAGCGGATGGGGTAGCGCGCCAGCTCGATGTTGCGGACGGTCTCCAGCCGCAGCAGGTCGGTCTGGAAGATCACGTCGAGGTAGCCCTTCTGCAGTTGGTCGCAGAGGTTGAGCGCGGCATCGGCAGTCAGCTCGATCTCAAGCTGCGGATAGGCCTGCATCGCGCGCTTGACCACGGTGGAGAGCCAGGTATGGATGACCGAGTCCATCGCGCCGATGCGCACCCGCCCCGCGATGGTGCGCGAGCGGTCCAGCGATTGCCGCAGATGGTGCATCGTGTTCACCATCTTCTCCGCGTACTCGAGCACGCGCTGGCCCTCGGGCGTCAGCGTCACGCCTCGCGAATCGCGCAGGAACAGCTTCACGCCGAGGTCTTCCTCCAGCACGGCAATGCGGCTGGAGATGGACGCCTGCGTGCTGAACAGCTTTTCGGCGGTCAGCCGGAAGCTGCGCAGACGCGCGACCCAGACGAAGGTTTCGAGGAAACGCAGGTTCATGGGGTGGGGGCTTGCGGGAGAGGGGCGACAACCGTCGCGGATTTTGCGTCGGCAGCGGCTTCCAGCGCCACCTCCTCCGCCCTCGCCTTCAAATTCCCCAGCGCGGCCTGCATCGCATCCCCCAGCGCGTGCGGATACTCGGAGCCCGCGCCATCGGGCAGCGCGAAGGGGTCCAGCCACACCTGCCACGTCAGGATCGTGGTGCCGGCATCGAGCCCCGGCTTGGCCTGCAGGCGCCCGCGCGTATGGCCGGAGAGCTTGCGGTAGCTATAGGCGTAGGGCCCCTTGTCGGTCAGGATGTCCACGGCCGGCAGCCCGCCCGCCTTGTAGACCATGCGCCGGACCGTGCCGGGCGCGCCACTGCCGAGCACTACGTCGCAACGTTTGAATTCGCCGTCCCATTTCGCCAGTGCGCAGTAGCCGCCGGCCTGCTGCCACACCAGGTCGGCGTCGGCGTTGATCGCCACCGAGCGCTCCACGGGCACCAGTTGGGCGTGCGCGGCACCGGCCGCGCCAAGCAGCAGGACCACGAGCAGGGGTCGAAGCGAGAGGTTGGGGAGCATGGGAATGGGCGTGCAATGAGATTGCCGCAAGCCTACCGGCGACGTGCGCGCGCGACCACTACCGAGCACTCGTAGGAAACCCTCGCCTACGGATCTCCGTAGGAAGTGACGGGGCTGGCGCGCCGTATGCTTACGCCTTCCCCTGCGAAAGGGGGGCATCGGCACGATCAGGGAAAACCCCGAACCGCTGCGCGGGCGCTCTCCCGCAATCCCCCGAATTAGCTGCCTTTCAGCACAGGATTCAATTTTTCTTATCGGCCCTCGCCCGAAAAACTAGTTGGACGCGAGGGAGGCGCGGTTTCAAGAATGCAGGACAAGAACAAGAAGAACCATCGGCAAAGCCCTGGCAAGAGACCACGACAAGACCACGAAGAGGAAAGGCATGGAATCGCAGATCGGCCGTATCGACACCCCCGCGCAAGCTGACGCCACCCCGCACGCCGAGCCATCGCGCGGCTTCTTTTCCTGGTATCGCGACATCACCCCCAACGAACGCCGCACGTTCTGGAGCTGCAAGGTCGGCTACGCGCTGGACGCCATGGACACGCAGTTCCTGAGCTTTGTGATTCCCACGCTGATCGCCACCTGGGGCATCTCCCGTGCGGACGCCGGCTTCATCGGCACCGCCACGCTGCTGACCTCCGCCGCCGGCGGCTGGGTGGCCGGGATCCTGTCGGACCGCATCGGCCGGGTGCGCACGCTGCAGCTGACCATCCTCTGGTTCGCCTTCTTCACCTTCCTGTGCGGACTGGCGCAGAACTATGAACAACTGCTGATTGCCCGCGCGCTGATGGGCTTCGGCTTCGGCGGCGAATGGACCGCCGGCGCCGTGCTGATCGGCGAGGCGATCCGCGCGCAAGACCGCGGCAAGGCCGTGGGCATGGTGCAGGCGGGCTGGGCCATCGGCTGGGGGCTTGCCGCCCTGCTCTACGCGCTGGTGTTCTCGCTGCTGCCGGCCGAGACGGCATGGCGCGCGCTGTTCCTGATCGGCCTGTTGCCGGCCGTATTCGTGATCGTGCTGCGCCGCATGGTCAAGGAGCCGGAGGTCTATACCGAGCACAAGGCCCGGGAGGCCCGGCAGGACCAGGACCGCGCCTCTTTTACCGCGATCTTCTCGCCGAAGCTGCTGTCCATCACGCTGCGCGCCGCGCTGCTGACCACCGGCGCCCAGGGCGGCTACTACGCCATCACCACCTGGCTGCCGACCTTCCTGAAGACCGAGCGCGGCCTGACCGTGCTCGGCACGGGCGGCTACCTGGCGATGGTGATTGTCGGCTCCTATATCGGCTACGTGACCAGTGCCTACCTCACCGACCGCATCGGCCGCAAGCGCAACTTCATCCTGTTCGCGATCGGTTCGATGACCATCGCGCTGGCCTACACGCACATCCCGGTCAACGACACCGTCATGCTGCTGCTCGGCTTCCCGCTCGGCTTCTTCGCCTCGGGCATCTTCGCCGGCATGGGCGCGTTCCTGACCGAGCTGTTCCCCACGCGGGTGCGCGGCTCCGGCCAGGGCTTCTGCTACAACGTGGGCCGGGCCATCGGCGCGTTCTTCCCGTTCCTGATCGGGCAGGTGAGCCAGCAGATGACGCTGGGCCACGCCATCGGCATCTTTGCCGCGGCGGCCTACGGCGTGCTGATCCTGGCCGCGCTGACGCTGCCCGAGACGCGCGGCAAGCAGCTGGAGGACTGACATGCAAGACGCGGTGCACAAAACCATGGACCGGACAGGGAAAGTGGCGACGACACCACGGCGCTTGCGGCATCGGTGCCGACTGGCGTACGCTTGCACCCACGCCGCGCCCGCCGCCCAGAATCATAAGATCGACCGGCCGCGTGGCGTTCACCATCAGGTCCATACGGGCCGCGCCTTCATGGCCCGCACCCAGCCAGCACAACACTAGAACACCAGAACATCGACAGCCCGGGCCCATGAGCCCGCGCAGCAAGGTGCAGCAACGGTTTCCGACGGGATCCGGGTCAGCAGTATGTGGAGCCAGACGGCTCGGCAGGCATACGCACGGAGGCCTTATGACCAGAGCAGTAGAAGTTGTATCCGGCATGGACGCGGGGGCGTCCGCACTGGATACCGCAAGCACGCTGCGCGCCCGCCGCGCGGCGCCCGCCATGGCGAGCCCGACCAGCCCCACCATGGCGCACCACGGCATCCGCTTCTATGGCGAACGCCAGATCGTGCCGGTACGCGCGCGGCCCCGCCAGGGCGGCTCGCCGGGGCTGGTCTCGGCGCTGGCCGGCGAAGGCACGCACGAGGGCCGCAGCACAGTCATGCAGGCCGCGATCCACGCGATCGGCTTCGACTACCTCGGCTACGGCACCGCCGCCAACGTGGGCGGGCACATCCAGCCGCGCACGTTCTTCGACACCTATACGGCCCCCGGCTGGCGCGACCGGTACTTCCGCGAGCGCTATTTCGAGATCGACCCGCGCAATCCGCAGCCCGGCATGTTCGGCCTGCCGATGGTGTGGGACGCCGATGACCTCGAACACACCCCGCCCGGCGGCATTCCGCCGCTGCGCCTGCGCCGTTTCCTCGACGACCTGCGCGACGCCGGCATCCGCAGCGGGGTCTTCCTGAACCTGCCGATGCCGGGCACCAGCGACATCGTCATCATCAGCTTCATGTCGGGCATCGAGAGCCGCCGCTGGATTGGCGACACGGTGCTGGGTCAGGCGCTGACGGTGGGGCTGGGCCTGCACGAGTTCCTGACCTGCCATGCCGAGATCCCCACGGCGGGCCGACCCAAGGAGGGCTTGTCGGACGTGCAGCGCGACATCCTCGCCTGCCTGGCGCAGGGCCTCTCCGACAAGGAGATCGCGCGCCGCATGGACATGTCGATCTTCAACGTGGACTACCACATGCGCCGCCTGCGCAGCCACTTCGGCGTGCGCAACCGCGTGCAGCTCGCGGCTGCCGCCACGCTGCTGCGCCCCGCTGCGCCGCTGCCGGGCCACCCGGTTGCTGGTGACACGGCGCCGGCCATCATCACCGATCATCGCGCCGCCGCGCTGGCAGGCTGAGGGCGCCGGGGGACCTGCGCCTCCCGAGCCCCCCTACTCCTCGCCCGTGGCCCAGCGCATGAGGTCTGCCACGCGCGTATAAAGCGCGCGATCGATCGGGCGGTCCAGCGGCACGCTCATGTAGAGCCTTTGCGCGAGGTCGGAATCGAACGCCGAGGGAATCAGGTAATCGGCCGCCGCCTGCCGGATGCGCGCGGCCACGTGGCCACCGCCCTTGGCCAGCACGCGCGGCAGCGTGCCCGGGCCGTCGTAGCGCAGCGCCACCGCGTATTGCGTGGAATACACCACCGCCGTGGACACGCGCACGCGCTCGCCCACGCCGAAGAACGCCGCCTCGAAGAAGGCCGCGCGGCGCCGCCCGGCCATGATCGGGTCGCCCTGCGTGTCCTTGTGCTCGCGCCGGTACTCCTCCACGCTCATGCGCTGCTGCTTCATGAACTGGTAGCGCTCGTGCACGTAGTCCACCACGGCCATGATCAGGTAGATCAGCGCGGCCCAGCAGCACATGCGCAGCAGGATGTAGGCCACCAGTACCAGGATTTCGGCCGGTCGGGCGTGGCCCGAGCGCACGCCGTCCTCGATGGCGCCGAGCGCGAGGATATAGACCAGCCCGCCCAGCAAGGCGATCTTCAGCACGATCTTGGCGAGGTTGACCAGGTTCTTCACGGCGAACATCCGTTTCAAACCTTCAGCGGGATTCAGCCGCGCCATGTTCGGCTTGATCTGCTCGAATGCCACCAGCGGCCCCACCTGGACGAAGGCGCCGAGGATGCCGCACACCAGCGCCACGGCCGCCACCGGCAGCACGCCCATCAGCAGGAAGCGCGCGCTGGCCTCACCGAGCACCAGCATTTGCTGATCCTGCAGATGCTGCGGCACGGCGCCCATCGCGCTATGCCAGAGCGCCTGAAACAGCCGTACGAAGTAACGGCCCAGCACCCACAGCAGGGCCAGCACGCCGAGGAACACCACGGAGGACGTCACGTCCGTGCTGCGCGGCACCTCACCGCGCTTGCGCGCCTCGTCCAGCTTGCGGCGGGTCGCTTCGAGGTTCTTCTCGCCGTCCTGGCTCATGGGCCGCCTCCCCCTCCTGCGCTCATGCCCTTGCGCAGCAGGTCGATCAGGGTATTGTCGGGCCGCAGGAAGCCCTGCAGCGTGTCCACCATCACCGCCAGCATCAACACCAGCATCAGGAACGCCACGGTGATCTTCACCGGCTGGGCGAACTGGAACACATCGAACTGCGGCACGAAGCGCGCGATCAGCGCGAAGCCCAGCTCCACGATGACGAGCAACAGCAGGATCGGCGCGGCCAGCTTCACCACCCACGAGAACAGCGTGCCGGCATAGGCGCCGGCGAACCCGATTGACGACAGCGACAGCTCAGGGCCGAACGACATCACCGGCCAGAACGCGAACGACTCGATGATCACGCCCGTCATCGCGAAAAACCCGCCGAACGAGGCAAACAGCGCGATGCCGAGGTGGGACAGCAGGTTCTCCATCGGCCCGTCTTCCTGCTGGGTCACCGGGTCGAAGAAGGTGGCGTTGCCGGAGCCAGTCTGGAAGTCGATCAGCTCGCCCACCATCTGCAGCGCCACGAAGAACAGGCCGAAAGCCATGCCCAGCAGCAGGCCGATGAACGCCTCCTTGAAGATCAGCACCAGCCACAGGCCGTTGGCGATATGGTCCAGGTCCACCCGCGCGCCGGGCGAGACGAACAGCGCGATGGCCAGCACGATGCCGTTGCGCGCCACGCCGGGCACGGCCTGATGCGACAGGAACGGCAGCACGGTAAACGCCGTGAGCAGGCGCGGCATGACCAGCACGATGGGCATGACCACCTCGCGCCCCCAATGGAACAGCCATGCCGGATCGATGGTGGAGCCCGGCATGCGCTATGCCGCTCCGTCCACATGATCGGCACGATCGGCACGATGCCAGCCCCGTACGGCGGCCTCGTCCACGGCCTCGTCGTCGCGGCGTTCCAGCCCCGCGCGGGCGTCGGCCCGGGCCCGCGCCACCAGTTCACGCGCCCCGACCAGCCGCCCATGGGCGCGCAGCAGCGCCTGACGGCTCTCCTCGAACACGGTGCGGCGGCGTTGGACCTCGTCCAGCGCCTCGGCCAGCCGCGTGTTGGCGCGCCCGATGCGGGCGTCGAAGGCGGCCTGCCAGCCCTGCGCGTCCAGCAGGCCGGACACCGACACCCCGCCCTGCGTGGCGCCATCGCGCAAGCGGGTGATAAAGGCGGCGCGCTCGGCCAGTGCGCCCTGCACGGCCTGCTGGGCGGTTTCGGCATCCCGCAGGCCTTCCATCACCCAGGCGCGGTGCTGCTGCATCACGCGCGTGGCGTCCTCGTGGCGACGCTGGCGCACCGATTCAAGCTGGGCGAGTCGCGGATCGTGGCTCATGGTTTCGCTTCCTGCCGGATGGCCTGCGCCAGCTTGGCGAGCGCCCCGGCAAAGGTGTCGAGCCGGATCGCCGGCTGGGTCAGGTAGGCGCGGATCGCGCCGATGGCGCCCACCGCCGCGTCGGCCACGGCATCGGCGCCGGGCCGGTACTCGCCAATCTGCAGCAGCAGCTCCATGTCCTGGAACTTGGCCAGCAGCTGGCGCAGGCGCAGGGCGTCCTGCTGATGCGGGCCAGCCGCCACCTGCGGCATCACGCGGCTGACCGACTGCAGGATGTCGATGGGCGGATACTGGCCCGCGCTGGCGAGCTTGCGGGACAGCACGATATGGCCGTCGAGGATCGAACGGACTTCCTCGGCAATCGGGTCGCTGTCGTCCTCGCCTTCGGTCAGCACCGTATACGCGGCGGTAATCGACCCCTGTACGCCGGTGCCGGCGCGCTCCAGCAGTTGCGGCAGCATCGAGAACACCGAGGGCGGATAGCTGCGCCGCGTGGGCGGTTCGCCGCCGGCCAGCCCGATTTCGCGCTGTGCGCGGGCCAGCCGCGTCAGGGAGTCCACCAGCAGCAGCACGCGCTTGCCCTGGTCGCGGAAGTGCTCGGCGATGGCCGTGGCGGTGTAGGCGCAGCGCACGCGCTCCATCGGCGAGCGGTCGGACGTGGACACCACCAGCACCGTGCGCGCCATGCCCTCCGGGCCCAGGCTGTATTCGATAAACTCGCGCACTTCCCGGCCCCGCTCGCCCACCAGCGCCACCACGTTCACATCGGCCGCCGAACCCCGCGCCAGCATGCCGAGCAGCGTGCTCTTGCCTACGCCCGGCGGCGCGAAGATGCCCACGCGCTGGCCTTCGCCCAGCGTCAGCAGGCCGTCGATGGCGCGCACGCCAGTGGCCAGCGGCTCGCGGATCAGGCGGCGCGTGAGCGGATCGGGCGGCTCGTTGTCGATGGGCACGCGCGTCACGCCCACGAGCGAGCCCTTGGCATCGATCGGCTCGCCCAGCGCATCGAGCACGCGCCCGAGCAGCGCGGCGCCGGCCGGGCATTGCGGCCCGTGCATCGCCGGCACCACCTCGGTCAGCGCGGAAATGCCGGTGATGCGCCCCAGCGGCGTCAGCACGGCAGTCTGCTGCATGAAGCCGACCACCTCCGCCAGCAACGGCGCCTCGCCCGGCGTGACCAACTGGCAGATCTCGCCGACATGCGCCTGGATGCCGGTGGCATGGATCAGCATGCCGACGGCCTTGCTGACGCGGCCACGCATCGCCACCGGCGTGAAATGGTCGAAGGCGCGGCCCAGGTCGGCGGCGGCATGCTGGAGCGCAGCCTGGATGTCGGCGGCGGGCAGTTCGGTCGCCATGGTCGTCTCCGTCAGCTAGCCTGCAGGCGCCGCGCGAACGCCTCCAGCTGGGCCTGGAGGCCCACTTCCATCGTCCCGGACGGGGTCAGGATGCGGCAGGCATCGGCTTCCAGGCTCCCTTCCACCACCACGTTGGCGCGGCGCGGCCAGTCGAGCGTCTCGGCCAGTTGGTCGAGCAGGCCGCGCACGGTCTGTTCGCGACCGAGCGGAATCTGGATGGTGATGAACGGCTCGGCGCGCACCAGCGCCTCCACGCGTTGCAGCGCCACTTCGAGGATGATGTCCGGGTCCAGCTCGCCCGCGATCTGCTGCACGGCCTTCATGACGATCTCGGCCATGGTGCGGCGCATGCCGGTGAGCTGCCGCTCGGCCTCGGCCGCCGCGCTGACCTGGGCCGCCGCGTGATCGGCCTGCGCGCGGGCCCAGCCGTCGCGGTAGCCGTGCTGGCGCCGCTGTTCGGCCTCGCGCTGGGCCTCGGTGCTGATGTGCAGCGCCTCGCGCCGGGCGGACTCGATGACCTCCGCCGCATCCATCAGCGCCGCGTACTCTGCCTCCTTGAGCACCTTGCGCTCGGACAGCAGCTGCAGGTTCTCGCTCGTGATCAGAAAAGCCAGTGCCATGCCGGGAACCGTTCGGGAATCAGGTTAAGCAGCAGGAGTTCGCGCAACTGCGCGGCCTGCGCGCGGGTCAGCGCCACGGGCGGCAGGGCCGCCAGCCGGCGCGGGAACTTGCGCATCAGCGCCTGCCGCAACGGGGCGCCGTAGCCGGCCATCAGGCCGCACAGCAGCCGGTAGCCACGCTCGGCCATCACACGGCCCACGCCGGGCGGGCGGGCGCGCAGCGGGGCGAGGTTCATCGGCAGTTCGCTGAGGTCCGGCACGCGTTTGAGCAGGAAGGCCACCGCCTGCGCGTCGATCCGCCGCGCCACACGGCGCATGGCGCGCGGCAGCTGGCCGATCAGCGAGCCGGCGATCGATTCGATATTGGCGAGCGGCGCCGGCACGATGCGGCGCTCGCTGGCGAAGCCGGGCTTGTGCACGGCCAGCCCCACCCAAAGTGCCAGCAGGCGCAGCGCGGGACGGTCCATCAGGACGATGCGCGGGAGGACATCGGCGCGGGCATCGCCATCGCCGGTCAGCACGCGCACGAGGGTGTCCCGGGTCACCACGTCGGCGGCAAGACCCAGTGGCGCGGCCAGCAGGTCTGCCGCCGCCGCGCCGAAACGCGCAGGCCGGCGCCACGCGAGCGGCCAGTCGGCGGGCAGCCAGCTCGGATGCAACTGCGCCAGCGGCCGTTGCAGCAGCCCCGCCACGGCCCGGGCCAGCGCGGCATCCGGCAGGGTCGGCGCCGCCGGCGCCAGCGCCGTGGGCAGCGCGGCGGCGGGCAGGCTCATGACAGGCCCCGCGACGGCGCACGCGGCGGCCAGCGCAGCCCGCCACGCTTCCAGGCCAGTGCCCCGGTGGCAATCAGCGCGGCGGCGAGCACCACCATCAGCGCGATCAACGCAAAGCGGCCCACCGGGAACGCCCCGGGCACCGCTGCTGCATGGGCGACGGGCGTGAACGGCCGCGCCTCCACCAGCGACAGGGACACGCTGTCATGCGTCACCCCCTCGATGCTGTGCGCCACCATGTCCTTGACGGTCGGCACCAGCAGCCGCAGGTCCACATCCGGCCGATGCTTGATAAAGACGGCCGCCGACGAGGGGCGGATCTTGTCGGAGAGCGGATCGGTGGCCGGAATCACCACGTGTACGCGCGCCGTGACCACACCATCGATATTGCGCAGCGTCTCGGACAGCTCCTGGGAGAGCGCATAGATATAGCGCATGCGCTCCTCGGTAGGCGTGGCCACCAGCCCCTGCTTCTGGAACACCTGCCCCAGCGAGGCGAAGCGCTCGCCGGGCAGCCCCTCGCTACGCAAGATCTCCAGCGCGGCGGGTAGCTGCGACTCCTCCACGCGCACGCTCCAGTTGCCGTCCTGGTTACCGCCCCCCGATTCGCCGGCGCGCGCTTTCTCGGCGTTGAGCCCATCGGCGGTCAGCGCGGCCAGGATCTGGTTGGCCTCGTTCTCGTTCAGGGAGGCGTACAGGTCCACCTTGCAGCCGGCCAGCGCCAGCGCGGCGAGCAGCGGCAGGGCCAGCCGCGCGCGGCACATCCAACGGGGAAGGGGTGCGGTCATTGCTGGTTCTTCAGCAGGCTGTTGAACAGGTTGGTGCCGGCGCTGCCGATGCTCGACGTGACGTGGATCGACGAAAACAGCTCGAGCGACTGGGTCTGGAGCATCATGGCCTGATAGACCACGTCGGAGGTGCTGCCGGTGTGGATGGCGGCGAACATGCCTTCGCGCATTTCCTGCAGCCGTGTGGCCTGCCGCGCGGCTTCCTCGCCGGCCGACACGTAGCTGGAGCGGATGGCATTGCCGAGTGTGGTGGACGACGGGTCGCTGGCGGCCTGCGCCGCATGGGCACCGCGCGAGCCATCGGCGGCCTGGCCGCCGCGCACCATATCGGAAAAGGTCTGGGCGTCGGCGGGGTTGGCCTGACTGGCGTGAGTCGGCGCGGCAGGCGGCGCCTGGTGCGCGGCCAGCGTGGCGGCGTCCGAGGTCGGGCCCGCGTTGCCCCCGGCGCCCGCTACGGCCCCGGTGGCGGCAATCGTGGTGGGATCCATGGTGGTTCTCCCTGTTTCGATTTGACGACGATTTGCTCCCCTCTCCCGCATGCGGGAGAGGGGCCGGGGGAGAGGGCCTGAGTCTCTCGAAGCGATATCGCCCCTGGAACCGCCTGCCCTCTCCCCCGCCCCTCTCCCAAGGGGAGAGGGGAGAACCCAATCGGCATTGCGAACGTCAGTTCGTGCGCGAGGTCTGCTTCACATCCTGCATGGCGCCCTGGATCAGGTTCGCCTTCTGCGTGTTGTGTGCCATCTCGCTGCTGACGACCGCGTTCTGGCGCGTCAGCGTGTCCTGCAGATTCAGGATGTTCACGGAGAACTCCTGCGCCTTCTGCTGGATCTCGTTCATCTTGGCGTTCAGGTCCACTTCATTTGCCATGGTTTGCTCCTTGGTGGGTTGACGACCTTCCGCCAGGCCCCCAAAGGCCGGCGGCATCTGCATCGCGTGATGCAAATTACTTGCGTTGCGGCGGCGCGGGCACCGGGCTGTCGCGCAGCACCACGCCATCCGCGTCGATTCGTTCGATTTCGGCACCGTTCTTGAGCACCGCCCCTTCGAAATACCGGCTGCCGTTGGCCAGCTGCACCGAGCGCTTGCCCTCGCCGTCCTCGGTGATGCTGACCACGCGCGCCGGAAACACGCCCTGCCAGTTCTCCATCTGGCCATCCCGCACCTGCCGGCGGCGGTTGTCCGCCGTTTCGCGGTAGTCGATGCGGTCCGTGACCAGCACGCCCGGGTGCAGGTCTTCGGTCAGCCGCTTGACCTTGTCGCGCCCGGCCGACGGATCCGCTGTGCCGCTGAGCAGCACGCGGCCCTGCCCCTGATAGGCGATGCCCACGCCGGGCTCGTCCAGATAGCGCTGGATGTGCTCGATCAGATCGTCGGCGGAACGGAGCTGCTGCTGCACGGCGCGGCCGTAGGGCGCCAGCGCCTGGGTCACGCGCTGGCGGTCCACACGTGAATTCACGAAGCCGCGCACCGCGACCGTGCCGTTGGGCTGCGAGACCACCTCCAGTTCGGGAAACGCTGCCACGGTCTTGCGTACCGCCGCCGGGTCCACCTGCGCGCCGGGCACCGGGGCGCCGCGCTGCGAGAGCGTGGCTGCGGCCCAGCCGGCGCCCACCAGCAGCACCGTGGCCGCCACACCCATCGCCGCCATCAGGGCGCGCCCATGACGGCGGGCCGCTTCGCCCTCGCCCTGCCCGTCCGCCTGCCGCTCGGCGCGGCGGCCCGACTCGGCCCAGGCGAACAGGGTGTCGGTGGCTTCCGTCGCCGCCGGCTGCGCGCGCAGCAGCTCCACATCGAGCGAGCCGATAGTCAGGATGTCTCCGCCGGCCAGCGCGAACACGCGCTGCGTGGTGGGACGGCCGTTGATCTCCACGGCGGCATCGCCCACGCGCTCGGCCGAGACCGCCACGTCGCCCACGTTGAGCACCAGATGGCGCGGCTGCACGTCGGCGCCGGGCACGCTGATGTCCACCTCGCCGGCGGCACCCAGCACGTTCTCGCCGCGCCGCAGCGTGACGAGACGGCCGTAGACATCGCCCCCGAGGAACCGGAGCGACCAGCCCGAGTTGCCCTCATGCAGGATGTCGGCCATTTAGCTCATCCCCGGCAGCACGAGGCGCGGCGTGAGCAGGTAGAAGCGCTCCATATTGTTCTGGCGCTTCTCCTGATACTTGAACAGATTGCCGATGATCGGCACGTCCTGCAGCAGCGGCACACCGGACGAGGCGTTGATGCGCTCCTCGGTGGTATACCCCGCGATCAGCAGGCTCTTGCCCTCCTCCACCATCGCCTGCGTGGTGATCGAGCGGCGCCGCACCACCGGAATGCGATCCACGGTTTCGCCCGACAGGTTGCCGTCGGCAATGTCGATGGTCAGCATCACCGCGCGGCTCTGGCTTTCATCGACCACCAGCGGCGTCACCCGCACCGCCGTGCCGGCGGTCACGTTGAAGAGGCCGGCGTCCTGGAAGCCATCCACCCGCACATAGAACTCCTGGAGGTTCTCCAGCGCGGCTTCGGTGTTATCCAGCGTCAGCACCTTGGGCCGCGCGACGAAGTTCGCCTGCCCCCGGTCCGCCAGCGCCTTGACCCGCGTGAGCAGGAAGCGCGTGACATCGTTGCCGATGGCGCCCGTGAACTGGAGGCCGGAAGCCGCCGACGCCGCCGTGGTGCCCGCCTCCGAGGTCAGGTTGCCGAAGGTCAGCGGCGCGTTGTTATTGCCCCCGCCGATCTGGAGGTCCACGTGCCGCGTGTGCAGGCGCCAGTCCACGCCGAGGCTGTCCAGGTCCTCCTGGCTGATGTCCATGATCGTCACCTCGATCTCGACCAGACGCGGCTTCACGTCCAGCGATTCGATCAGGCGACGGTACTGGGCCATGTGGTCGGGCGTGTCGCGCACGAGCACGGCGTTGAGCCGGGTGTCGGCCTGGAACTGCGGCAGTTGTCCGCTGCCCCAGGCGTTGCCCTGCACGTCGGCGGCGATCATGCCGTTCCCGCCCATGCTGTCGAGCACCTGGCCCGGATCGGCGGATGGAATGCTCATGCCGCCGCTGTCGCCGGTGCGCAGCTTGGCCATGCGCGTGGCGCCACGGCTGGTGCCCAGGCTCGGGTTCGAATTCGCCAGCGATCCGCGATTGCGGCCATAGAGATTGCGCAGCACGCTGACCACGCCGGGCACGGTCATCTCCTTGCCGGAGCGGTTGATGCGAAAGTCAGACGCCCACGAGTACTTGAGCGGGAAGAGCTGCACCTCGGCGCGGTCATCGGCGATGGAGCGATCGTCCACGGCGCGCACGGCGGCCCGCACCGTCTCCACATAGCGCTTGGGCCCGGAGACCATCAGCGTGCCTTCGGCGTCGTTGATGGTGATCGGATAGCGCGCATCGGGCACCTGCATCCGTACCAGCGACTCGCGCAGCCGCGTGCCGGCCCCGCGCGCAATCGGAATCACCTCGTTGCGCGCCTCGTTGGCCACGTCGATATAGAGCAGCGAGCCGTCGTAGTAGTACGTCAGCCCGAACATCGCGCAGACGCTGCGCAGCACGTGCTGGGCGGATTCGGTGAACTTGCCGCTGATGGTGCCCTCCACCTTCGGGTCGATCACGGCGGTGGTGCCCTGCGAGGCGGCCAGCTCGCGCAGGAAGTCCGGCAGCCGCTTGTCGCTGGCGGTGGCGGCGAACGGTTTGCCGGACCAGCGCAGGTCGGCCGCCTCCGCTGCCCCGGCCGTAGCCAGCAGGCACAGGCCCAGCAGCAGCGCCCTGCAGGTGCGCTGGATCTTGTTTCGGTGCTCCCCAGGGTGCGGCGTCATGTCGGCTCGGTCTCTTTCGGTTCTTGTGGAAGGTTGCGGAGCACTTCAGAGAAACGTCAGCATCGTTTGCAGCGCGCGCTGCGCAAAGCGCATCACTTCGCCGCCCAGCCAGCCGCCCAGCAGCACCAGCGACACCAGCACGGCAATCAGCCGCGTGGACGTGCCGATGCTCTGGTCCTGGATCTGCGTGACGGCCTGCAGCACGGCCACCACCAGCGCCACGACGGTGCCAATCAGCACCACGGGCAGCGTGACCCACAGCACCACCAGCAGCGCCTGGCGGGTGATGTCGAGGATGGTGTCGGCGGTCATGGCGGTCTTACTCGCTCGGCGGGTTCTGGATCCAGCCCACCGGCACCAGCGTCACGTCCTCGTCGACCTCCTGGTAGGACAGCACGGCGATACGCGGCGCCACGGGCTCGATCAGCCGTTTGATATAGCGCCGCACATCGGTGCTGACCACGACCACCACGCGCGCGGCGCCGGCTTTCTCCAGCAGCACGCGCAGTTGCTCGCGGATGTCGCGCGTCACGTCGTGGCTCAGCAGCAGAATGTTGCCGCGCGCCGCGCGCTCGATGGCGCCCTGCACGCGCGCTTCAAGCGCCGGTTCGAACAGCACGGCATCGATCGACCGTGCCGGTCCCACGTGACGGCTGGTGATCAGTCGGCCCAGGTCCACGCGCACCAGTTCGGTCAGCGCGATGGCGTCGGTCTCCTTCGGCGCCCAGGTCACCAGGCTTTCGAAAATCGTGCGCAGGTTGCGGATGGGCACGCCCTCCTGCAACAGGCGGCGCAGCACGTCGGTGATGCGCTGCAGCGGCACGACCCGGGCCAGTTCCATGACCAGGTCCGGTGCGTCGGCCTGCACCACGTGGATCATCGCCTGCACGTCCTGAATGCCGAGCAGCGGCGCCGCGTGCTGCTTGATCATGGCGCCGACGTGCACGGCCAGCACTTCCTCGCAGGACAGCGTGCGTACGCCCTCAGGCGGCGGCGCGTCGCCGGCGGGCGCGGGAATCCACACCACCTCCGGAAACGGGCCGAAGGGCACGCCGACCTCGGCCTCGCCCTGGTCGATACGGGCGCGCGCGCCGGGCTCCAGCAGCCGCTTGCCGGGGCGCAGCACGCCGGCCGACGCCACCACGTCCTGCACGCGGATGGCGTAGGCGTCGCGCTCGGCCAGCGGGCGATGCGCGATCCGCAGCCGGGGGAAGACCATGCCGAGGTCCGCCTCCACCTCGCCCTTGGTGGTGGTCATGCGCTGTTCGAACTGGCGCAGGTCGATGCGGCCCCGCAGGGCGTCGTCCAGCTCCAGCGCCAGCGCCGGGGCCACGGCGGCGGCATTGGCGTCCGCCTCCGCATCGCCCATCTCGATCCACGTAACCGTGCCGGTGCTGCGCGCGGCGCGGCGCATCAGCAGGTAGCCGCCGCCGGCCACCACGATGGCCATGATCCCGAAGGTCCACTTGGGGAAGCCCGGCACCACCAGGAACACGGCGATGGCCAGCCCCGACACCACCAGCGCCTTCGGCTGGCCCAGCAGTTGCCGGCCAATCACGTTGCCCAGGTTCAGCGAGCGGGTGCGGTCTTCATCGGACGAGACCCGCGTGATAACCACGCCGGCCGCGATGGACACCAGCAGCGACGGGATCTGCGACACCATGCCGTCGCCAATGGTCAGGATGGCGTAGCGCTGGAGCGCCTCGCCGATGCTCATGTCCCGCATCAGCGTACCGATGCAGATGCCGGCCAGGATGTTGACCAGCGCGATCACCACGCCGGCGATGGCGTCGCCCTTGACGAACTTCATCGCGCCATCCATCGCGCCATGGAGCTGGCACTCCTGTTCCAGCGCGCGGCGGCGGTCCTGCGCCTGGGCGGCCGAGATGGTGCCGGCGCGCACGTCGGCGTCGATGCTCATCTGCTTGCCCGGCATGGCATCCAGCGCGAAGCGCGCGCCGACTTCCGCCACGCGCTCCGAGCCCTTCGCGATGACGATGAACTGCACGATGGCGATGATCAGGAACACCACGCCGCCCACCACCACGTTGTTGCCGACGATCAGCTTGCCGAAGGTATCGATGATGTGGCCCGCGTTGGCGTGCAACAGGATCAGCTTGGTCGAGGCGATATTGAGCGACAGCCGGAACAGCGTGGTGAACAGCAGCAGCGACGGGAACGTGGACAGCGACAGCGCGGACGGGATATAGGTCGCCACGATCAGCAGCGTCAGGCTCATGCCGAGATTGATCGTGAGCAGGAAGTCGAGCAGGAACGTGGGCAGCGGCAGCACGAACAGCGCAATCACGGCGAACAGCAGCAGCGTCAGCGCGAGGTCTGACTGGCGCGACGCGACAGCGGCCATCTGCTGGAGCCCCGGTGAAGCGGGCCCCAGACCACCACGTGGGAATGCCGGAAGTTTTGCCGGGAATTTCGCCATGAATCAGCCCAGGTTGAGCGGAGTTTCGACAGTTGCCGCAGTGTATGGGCCACCTCCGGGCGCGACCAGTACCGAGGATTCGTAGCGCATGGCGCACACGCCGCGCCATGCGACGCCCAACCGCGCCACGGCGGGGGCTAGCGGATGCGGGCAGGTGGGGGCCTACAAGGGCTCGTAGTGGACGCGGCTGCACCCGGCTGCGTATCGTTGGCTCGAATCGAGTTGGCGCGAATTGACAGACACCCCTTCCATCCATCAACCGGGACCGACCGCACCGCGACATGCCATCGAACGTGGCCACGCTGGACACCGCGCCAGACCTGCCTCATGTGGAGGCCGACACCGCGCGCCTGATGAACTGGCTGACCTGCCGTGCCGCACCCGTGCCGCTGCGGCTGGCCGGTCATGACTGGCGCGCCCGCTTCGTGCCGCCGGACGGCGCCATCGCCGCCCGTACGGCGCAGGGCTATGCCTTCACGCTCGGCACGCGCCACGGCCGTATCTGCCTGGACGTGGCGAGCGAACGGACCCTGCTGGGCGTGCCGGGTGCCGCCGAGGCGCTACCTGTGCTGCTGCGCCACGCAATCATGGCCGATGCCTGCGCCGACGTGGCCGCTGCCGTTGGCGCCGTGCAGCCGGACGCGCTGACGTGGCATCCGGCGCCTGCCGCGTGGCCGTCGAATCTCGCCGCGCTCGGTGTGGAACTCACGCGCCCCGGCGCCGCGCCGCTGCGCGCGGTGCTGCAGTTCGAAGCGCCGGAACGGCTGGTGGCATTGCCCGCCGCGCCGCCCGCGCGGACCGCGCCGTGGCTGGCTGCCCTGCCGGCCCCGCTGGCCGTACGCATCGGCACCACCACGATCACAGTCGGCGAGATGCGAGAGATCGAGCCGGGCGACATCGTCAGCATCGAGCGTTGGCAGTCGCAGGCGGGCGCGCTGGTGGTGCGCTGCGCCACGGGCCAGCGCGGCATGACGTGGACCGCCGTGGCCGAAGGCCGCCGCGTGACGGCGCTGGACGACATCACCTTCCTCCATGGAGCCCATATGGCAGACACGCATCCCGAAGGACACCGCGCCGCCGAGCCCGGCGCGCCGGCCGACATTCCCCATCCCGATGCGGCGCAGGCGACGCTTTCGCACCTGGACGGCCTGGAGGTAGAACTGCGGTTTGAAGTTGGCGATGTGGCGGTGCCACTGGCCGAACTGCGCGCCGTGAAGCCCGGCTACGTGTTCGAGCTGCCCCAGCCGCTCAAGCAAAGCGAGGTGCGCATCGTGGTGAACGGCAACCGCATCGGCACCGGCACGCTGATCGCCGTGGGCAACCGGCTGGGCGTGCGCGTGGCGACCTTCGCGGCAGGCGACGCATGAACAACGGCCTCTACAATCCGGTACTGATCCTCACCGTCATCCTCGCCTTCGGCGTGGCGCCGTTCGTGGCGTTGATGGTGACCAGCTACACCAAGCTCGTGATCGTGTTCGGGTTGCTGCGCGCCGCACTGGGGCTCCAACAGGTGCCGCCCAACATGGTGCTGAACGGCATCGCCATCATCCTGACCGCCTACATCATGGCGCCGATCGGCTCCGACGCGTTCGACGCCATGAAGCGCCGCGCCGAGTCCAACGCCGCGTTCAACGTGGGGGACGTGGTGGTGGTCTACGACGCCGTGAGCGGGCCGCTCAAGGCGTTCCTGGTGAAGCACACCGAGGAACGTAACCGCACCTTCTTCGTCCAGTCGGCCAAGCGGATCTGGCCCGAGGGCCGCGCCGATGACCTCAAGGCGGACGACATGATGGTGCTGATCCCGAGCTTCACGCTCTCCGAACTGACGCGCGCGTTCCAGATCGGCTTCGTGGTCTATCTTGTGTTCGTGGTGGTGGACCTGATCGTCGCGGCCATCCTGCTCGCGCTGGGCATGTCGATGATCGCCCCGACCACCATCTCGGTGCCGTTCAAGCTGCTGCTGTTCGTGATGCTGGAAGGCTGGACGCAGCTGATACAGGGGCTGGTGCTGTCGTATCGGTAGCGGCTGGCAGCGGCCTGGCACAGCCCATGCATGCGCTGACGTCATGACCGCATGCGCAGATTTCGTTTCTCGCGTCATCGCGGCGCCCCTAACATCGGCCTGAACTGCCATAAAAGGGAGAGAGAGACATGCAAGCCAGCGCCCCCGCCTACGCGGCCGACCAACCCCGTGTCGGCGCCAGCCAGCGACGCCGCGCCATCATCGCCACGGTGATCGGCAACGGGCTCGAATGGTTCGATTTCACGGTGTACAGCTTCTTCGCCGTGATCATCGCCAAGCTGTTCTTCCCCACCGGCGACGAACTGACTTCGCTGCTGCTGGCCGTGGCCACCTTCGGCGTGGGCTTCTTCATGCGCCCCGTGGGCGGCATCATCCTCGGCATCTACGCCGACCGCGTGGGCCGCAAGGCCGCGCTCTCGCTGACCATCCTGCTGATGGCGCTGGGCACCACGCTGATCGGCATCGCCCCCACCTATGACCAGATCGGCCTGTTCGCGCCGCTGCTGATCGTGGTGGCCCGGCTCATGCAGGGCTTCTCCGCCGGCGGCGAGATGGGCGGCGCCACCGCCTTCCTGACCGAATACGCGCCGGAAAACCAGCGTGCCTATTACTCGAGCTGGATCCAGGCCAGTATCGGCGTGGCCGTGCTGCTCGGCGCCGCCGTAGGCACTTTCGTCACGGCCTCCCTGAGCACCGAGGCGCTCAATAGCTGGGGCTGGCGCCTGCCGTTCCTGCTGGGCATGGTGATCGGCCCCGTGGGCTACTACATCCGCCATCACCTGGAGGAAACGCCCACCTTCCGCGAGACCACCGACAAGACCGACTCGCCGCTGACCGAGGTGCTGCGCGACTACCCGCGCCAGACCGCCGCCAGCTTCTCGATGGTGATCCTGTGGACGGTCTGCACCTACGTGCTGCTGTTCTACATGCCGACCTACGCCGTGAAGGTGCTGAAGGTGCCGCAATCCACCGGCTTTGTCGCCGGCATGGCCGGGGGCATGGCGATCATGGTGTTCGCGCCCATCGTCGGCCTGCTGGCGGACCGCATCGGCCGCCGTGGGCTGCTCTCCGGCGCCGCCGCGCTGATCTTCGTGCTGGCCTGGCCGATGTTCGCCTACATCAACCACGCCCCGGGGCTGGCCTCGCTGCTGGTGTTCCAGGTGGTGTTCGGTGTGCTGATCGCCACCTATACCGGCCCGATCCTGGCCGCCTTCTCGGAGCTGTTCCCGGCCAAGGTGCTGTCCACGGGACTTTCCGTGGCCTACAACATGGCCGTGACGATCTTCGGCGGCTTCGCCTCGTTCTTCATCACGTGGCTGATCGCCACCACGGGCAGCACGATGGCACCGGCCTTCTACGTGATGATTGCCGCCGCCATCAGCTTCGTCGGCACGCGTCTGGTGCGCGAGCCCGCCTATCTTCGCAAGCATTGAACGGAAGTCTTTCCGCTACAGCCTCATGACTCAAATCCTGCTCCAGGGCGGCAACGTCCTCGACCCCGCACGCGGCACGGTGCTGCCGCGCCATGATGTCCTGATCGACGGCGAACGGATCGTCGAAGTCTCGGCCACGCCCATCCACGCGCCGCAGGCCACCGTGATCGACGTGACCGGCAAGACCGTGATGCCGGGCCTGATCGACTGCCACGTGCACGTGCTGGCCTCGCTGGCCAACCTCGGCGTGAACGCCGTGCAGCCCAACGTGCTGGTGGCCTTCCGCGCCATGCCGATCATGCAGGGCATGCTCGAGCGCGGCTTCACCACGGTGCGCGATGCGGGCGGTGCGGACTGGGGCCTTTCGCAGGCCGTGGCGACCGGGCTGATTCCGGGGCCGCGCATCTTCCCGTCCGGCAAGGCGCTCTCGCAGACTGGCGGTCATGGCGACTTCCGGCCGCGTTCGGACACGCTCGAGCCCTGCTCGTGCGCCTTCCGTGCCGGGGCCATCGCCCGCGTGGCGGATGGGGTCGATGCCGTGCGCCTCGCTGTGCGCGAGGAAATCCAGAAAGGCGCCACGCAGATCAAGATCATGGCCTCGGGCGGTGTGGCATCGCCGACCGACCCCATCGGCAACACGCAGTACAGCGAGGACGAGATCCGCGCCATCGTGGCCGAAGCCGAGGCGGCCCAGACATACGTGATGGCCCATGCCTACACCGGCCGCGCCATCACCCGCGCCGTGCGCTGCGGCGTGCGGACCATCGAGCACGGCAATCTCGTCGATGCTGCCGCGGCCCGCGTGATGCGCGAGCACGGCGCCTTCGTCGTGCCCACCCTGATCACCTACGACGCGCTGGCGCGCGACGGCGCACGCCTCGGTCTGCCTGCCGACTCGGTCGCCAAGATCGAAACCGTGCGCCAGGCCGGACGCGATTCGCTGGCCATCTACGCCGAAGCCGGCGTGCAGATGGGCTTCGGCTCGGACCTGCTCGGGGAAATGCACCAGTACCAGTCCGAGGAATTCCGCATCCGCGCGGAACTGCTCGGCAACCTCGAGGCGATTCGCTCGGCTACCTCCATCGCCGCCGCCATCCTCCAGCGCGACGGGGAACTCGGCACGGTACGCGCCGGCGCGCTGGCCGACCTGATCGCCGTCGATGGCGACCCGCTCACCGATATCGGCGTGCTGGCCGGCCCCGATGCCCGCATCGGGCTCGTCATGCAGGCCGGCCGGGTGCATCAGGCACCTCGCTAGTGCAAGACTCGGGGGACGAACGGTAAAACGTGTCGCCGCCCGGCGTGGGACTTATCATGGCGGCTCCTGCCGCCATGTTTTCGTTCCCCCATGCGCATCACACCCCTGCCGCCCCTGCCCTGCCTGGTCGCCTTCGAATCGACCATGCGCCACGGCAGCTTCACGCGCGCGGCCACTGAACTCCATCTCACCCAAAGCGCCATCAGCCGCCAGGTGGCGCAACTCGAGCGCTTTCTCGGCAAGAAGCTGTTCGTGCGCGAACCACGCGCGCTGCGGCTGACCGTGGCCGGCCAGCAGTACGCAGAGCAGGTGCAGCGCCTGCTGGTGGCCTGCGCCGAGGCCACGGAAGACGTGATGAAGCGCAAGGGGCACGTCGAGCTGTCGGTGGCCTGCTCGTCCGGCGTGGCGGTGCTGTGGCTGGCGCCCCGGCTCGCCGCGTTCCGCGCGCAGCATCCCGACTACCGCGTGCGACTCATCGTCAACGACAGCCTGGCCTCGCTGGCCGGCACGGACTTCGATATCGCCCTCTACTACCTGCGCGAAGGTGCCCCGAGCGGCCTGGCCGCGCGGCGGCTCTACGACGAGGAGGTCTTCCCCGTGTGCGCGCCCAGCTACCTGCACGGCCGCAAGCTGGCCGTGGCTGACCTGCCGAAGGAGACGCTTCTGGTGCTGGAGGACGCCCAGCGGCAGTGGATGTCATGGCCCACGTGGCTTACCCGCAATGGCCTGCGCGATCCGCGCATCGAACATGAACTGGTGGTCAACGCCTATCCGGTGCTCGTGCAGATGGCCATCGAGGGCCAGGGCATCGTGCTCGGCTGGCGGCACATGATCGACAACTGCCTGGATGCCGGCGTGCTGGTGCGGGCCTGCGATGCAAGCGCCTCGCTGGGCGGCGGCTACTACGCGGTCTGGCCGCGCGACCGCGTGGAGCCGGCGGCGGCGCGCTCGTTCCGGAATTGGCTGGTGGAACAGAGTGGTGCGCAGGCGTAGCTTGCCAATACGCCGCTAGGCCACGCCCACGCCCTTCCGCACCGCCTCCAGCACCTGCGCGACAACGCCGTCGCGCCAGTCATCGGCGTCCCCATAAAACGCCCGCCAGACCGCAAGCTTGATCAGCGCGCGCTGGTTCTCGTCAGCCTCGGGGTGGCGATGGAGCCAGTGGTCGCCGCGCAGCGCATCGAGAACCTCCGCCAGCGGCAGCGTGCCGAATTCGAGCGCGATACCCGCATAGTCGATGCTGCCCAGCGTCTGCGGCACCGCCTGCCACGCCAGCCCCGTGAGGTTGGCCGACGTCGACGAGCCGTCATAGATCGACGTCACACCCGCTCCCCAGATCTCGCGGGCCTTGGCGATTTGCGCGGGCTCGTCCGGCCCCATATAGATCGGCTCGCCATAGCCCCACGGGCCGAGGCCGGTGTGGATATCGATCCAGCGCAGCACCTGCCGGTCCGCGCCGAAGCGGGCCAGAATGCGCCGCAACGTGTAGTTGCTCCAGGCCGGCTCCTGCCCACCGAAAAAGAGCCCGCCCGGATCGTGATACTGCCCGGCGCTGACCGCCGCCTGATACCACCCCATCCCACGCTCGGCCGCAATCTTCATCAGCGCGGCCTGATCCGCGTCCGACGCCGGCCACTGCGCCGGCAGCAACAATGGGGCCACCTCCGCATACGGCGCGTTCGTCGGCAGCGGTTGATCGAAATCCATGAAATTGCGATTCAGGTCAACGTTGTCCTCATTGACCCGCCGCAGGTGCGAAAATCCGTACGGATTCACCGCATGCACGAACAACAACGCATAGCCGGCCTGGCGGCACTCGGCATGGAGCGCGGTATCGCCCAGCAAGGCCACTTGGGCACCGGATCCGCAAAACCCTTCGGCGCCGTGGGTGCCGGAAGTGATCATTAATACGCGCAGCGCATCAGCGGGGCCAATCCACGCCACGTCAATGGCGAGCACCTCGCCTTCGCTACCGGTCTCGGTGGGATGGGGGAATTCAGTCAGCGTGGCGCCGGCCTGGCGCGCTGCGGTGAGGAATTTCTGACGGGCTTCCGCGTAGCGCTGGGCAAAGCAGCGGGCGATGGGGCTGGCGCTGGCAGGCATGGCGGGGCCTGGAGGGAGTGGAGATTTGTTTATTTAACGCCATTTTTTGGGGGTGTGCCAAGGCTTACCGTGGAGGATGCCGAAGCCAGCATCCTCCCAACGACTTCTGTTACTTCGCGGCCGTCTTGACCTGATCGCCCGTATAGCTCAGCGACGAGAGATCCTCTTTTGCTTTTTCCGGCGTTTCCAGTTCCAGCACGACGCGACCAACCATCAGGCCCATCGACGGCGAACTGCGCATCTACTTGGGGGGCGCATGCACTGAGGGCAACCGATAACGCTAGCGCAAGATGGTGAAATCTCATCACAGATTCTTTCGCTTTCGAATAGTCTCAATTAATTTCGAGACAAAATTCTTGTAGCCGCACCTTCTGCAGAAGGTATCTTTTCTGTGCATTGAAGTCATCCAGATTCGTGGGTCATCCGTGCCGAGCGCGGTCAGGCCTGATCATGCCTCCCCTGAACGCGGTATGTCAGCTTTGTCTCCAGACAACTCTTATCTGATTTGGTAACAAGGCCACGAGAGCCGAGGTCCTCCCCATTTCGTCA
This sequence comes from Cupriavidus sp. 05T42, assembly GCF_056396345.1. Lineage (NCBI taxonomy): Bacteria > Pseudomonadati > Pseudomonadota > Betaproteobacteria > Burkholderiales > Burkholderiaceae > Cupriavidus > Cupriavidus sp. 05T42. The sequence goes on along the minus strand of NZ_JBFTLH010000019.1, from coordinate 1,055 downwards.
CAAAATTCCACTTCATAGGCTAGGTACGGGTTTTGGTGGACTTCAACCACTGTCCCCTTCATGCCAGCGCGCAGCCCTTCTTCGGGAATGTCTTCAGTCAATAGGACTACATCCAAGAGATTTGCATTAACCATGGTAATTACTTGACATACGCAGTTGTCAACCGTGGAACAGATGAACCTGGATCATAGATCCAGCCCGTACGAACCGGCACCGTTTTGCCGTTTGGACCGGTCACAGGAATGTCCACGGTGAACCGTTGCCCAAACTGATCCACCTTCCCAAGTGTGGCCGGGTACTTTGTTACTCCTTGCTGGAGTTGCGCTAGGAGGCCATCTGCGTTTGATTGATTGAAACCCAGTGCAGACTCAAAAACAATCGCCTTGTTACCGCCAACCGGATGGGTTGAATCTAGCGCATAACTGACGATCTTACGCGAGTCAATGACAGCATTCTCAGCATTCTTCAGTAGCCCCGCACCATTCGCACTGGTGGGCCCTCTGGAACTCCCTCCTCCATCTGAATCAATCCCGGTCACCCCCTTAATTGCTCCGAACAACGCAACATTCCCGATGATTGCCTTCGTCACAAAGACATCTACAGGGTTGGCCGAATCGCTTACGCCCAATTTGTAGCGCTGAAATGCCGCATCAAGCTGAGTAGCCGTATAGCGACTTCCTTGCGTCTCGCTCACCCGGCCCAGATAATCGCGTGCTGCCACGTCGGGATTTTGGTGTGAGATCGCCTGCCCGTATGCTTGCTGATATAGGCTTCGCTCCTCCTGCCTGGCAGATACACAATCTGCATTGCCACCGCACATGCCTGCGATCTTTGCATCGCTCAGCACTCCGACTTGCGCCTCCAGGAAGGCGGCGTTGGAGCGGCAGGACACCGGATCGACACACTCGCCCAACGCCTTTACATTGGCCTGAAAACGAGGATCCTTAACGTTCTGATATCGACTCGTAGCGTTATTGATCGCTTCATTCTGTGCCGCCAACCCTGCCGAATTGACGTCAGCACCCAGAAGCGCGCCCGCAGCCCCGCCTACAAGC
>NZ_JBFTLH010000018.1:0-110173 GCF_056396345.1 Cupriavidus sp. 05T42 | reverse complement strand
CTGCTCCCGGCTCAGGCGCCATCGGCCAGCGCCACCGCCTTACGGGCACCCCACAAAAAACATCCCACCCCGCACAAAAAGCACGCCCGGACTGACATTTCTATTTAGCGGAAGACCCGACCTTTCAGAACCGCCTAGACAAGGGATGTCACGGCCAAGTTGTAATGTCGTATCTGGGCCAGATTCAAATGTCGTACCCCCAGGGCGTGTCAAGCTGCCAGCTTTCGTAGGCTGCCGGAGCAACACCATGGGACGACYGGATACGATCACCATGAGCATGCGGGAACTGGATCGCTGCAAAGTCATCAAGGCCGTCGTGCGAGACGGCCTGATGGTCTGGCGCGCCGCTGAGAAGCTTGGCATCAGCCGCCGCCAGGTCGAGCGGCTGGCGCAGCGCTACCGGCAAGACGGCCCGCAGGGCTTGGTGTCCCGCCGCTGGGGACAGTCCGGCCACAACCAACTATCGCCGGGGCTMGAATCCCGGGCCCGCGGCCTGATCCGCGACAGCTACGCCGACTTCGGACCCACGCTAGCTGCCGAGAAGCTGCGGGAGCGCCATGGGATCGACCTGGCCAAGGAGACGGTGCGGCGGATCATGATCGACGCCGGCTTCTGGGTGCCGAGGAAGCTGCGCCCGCCCAAGGTCCACCAGCCGCACAACCGCCGGGCCTGCCTGGGCGAGCTGGTGCAGATCGACGGCAGCGATCACGCGTGGTTCGAGGACCGGGCGCCGGCGTGCACGCTGCTGGTGTTTGTCGACGACGCCACCGTCCGGCTAATGGAGCTGCTGTTCACGACGGCAAGTACACCAACTCGCTCGCCTTCTTCAGCCGCTTGCAGTCCGTCCTCGAAAGCGTAGTGAAGCTGAGATTCGCGCTTGGTTGGCAAGCCGGACTGGCTGACAATCGGCCAGGAAATCACAACAAGTGCTCCGTGCGAGGATCTGTGAACCCAGTCAGGCAGCTCGCTTCTGTAGCGAATAATTCGGCGAACGCCTCCAGCCGAGTCCTTGGTAGCGGTGACCTCCCAAGCCCTGACTCGCGTGTGAAAACGAGGTGACTGCGACCATAGTGGCGAAAAACCATTTTGAGAAGCGCATCTGGATATGTAGGATTGATTTAGAAGGAACTGTTGCGGCGGCAAATCCAAGCGGCCTCCTGCAGGTCTTATTCTTTTTGGAGTGTCGCGGGATGGCTCGATTTGTTCCAGATTCGTTGAGAGGCGTTGTTGCGCGGCCTCAGCCCTGGTGGCGCCCGCTGCAGTCGGCGCGATCCAGCAGCAACCGGCAGCTTTACGCTCAGCCCCTACCTGCTGAGCCTGCCGCTGGTACTGGCGGCGGTCATTCTGGTCGCGTGGTTCCGGCCACGCGATCCGGGCCCGATGGTCGTGGGCTCCGTCGAGGCACGCTGAGTGCCCCCGGCGATAGTGCGCTCAGGCCTTGGCTGCGGGAGGCGGTGCGCAGGACTCGCGCATAACGACTTGCGTGGTCAGCCGTACTTCCTGCCCCCCCTGCTCCTTCGCCTGCGCGCGCTCCGCGGCGCCGCCAATCGCTCGCAGCAGAATTTCAGCGGCGGCCGTGCCCACGGCCTCGAGGTCCCAACTGATCGCGGTGATCGCCGGCGAATACAGTTGGGGCAGATCGCCGTCGCCGACGCAGATCAGGCTGACATCGTGCGGCACCCGATGGCCGGTTTGTCGCGTTGCCTGCAGTACACCCGACAKGATGCGCGTGCCCAGGCAAATGAATGCCGTCGGCCGGGACTTTGCGGAAAGCAGGGCCAGCGCGTCGCTGAACGACAAATCCATGGCCGAGCGGCTGGCTCGGACGAGCGTTTCATCCACCGTCAGGCCACGCTCGGCCATCGCCGCGCGATATCCATCGATACGCTCGCGTCCGGGTCGCAAGGCACCGTCGGAGGTCATCAGCGCGATGCGCGTATGACCCAGGTCAAGCAGATACCGGCAGGCTTCGTATGCGCCGCGGAAGTGGTCGACGTGAACGCCCGAGCCCCGCTCGCCGAAGTCCCGGTCCATGGCAACCACGGCCAGATCACGCGAGATCTGTTCAAGATAGTCGGCACGCTCTACTTCACAGGGCCCGAGAATCAGTCCATCGACGCGTCGTCGGCGGAACAGGTCCACCATCAGCTCTTCCTGCGCCTTGCTATTGTGAGTGTTTCCAACCACCATGGCGTAGCCTTCGCGCTGCAGGCGCATCTCCACCGCGGTAATGATGCGGGCATACAGGGGGTTGGCCAGATCGGAAACCAGCAGTCCCACCACGCCAGAAGTACCTGTGCGCATGCTCTGCGCGATCGGATCTGGTGCATACGCCAGCGCCTTCGCTGCGCGTTCGACGGCCTGGAGAGCCGCTTCGCTTACGGGACCGCTACGATTTAACGCCCGCGAGGCCGTGCCCAGCGACACGCCGGCCGCCCGCGCCACGTCACGAATCGTGACGCGGGCGGGCGTATCGGAACTAGGGGTGCGCGTTCGGCTGCTCATTTTTGATCCCGGGGCTTGCTAGCGGATGGCGGCAGTGCGGCCGGCTTCGCTCGCGATTATCGCCCAAATCCGCCCCGCCCCTTGCCACATCTAGTACATCGCACGGCCGCCACTGATGTCGAAAACCGCCCCGGTGCTGAAGCTGCAACGCGCGGAGCACAGCCAGGCCGCCATCTCGGCGACCTCCTCGACGCGGACGAAGCGTTTCATCGGCACGCGCTCCAGCAGTCGCGCCTGCAGTTGCGCACGCTGGCTATCGTCGTAGACGCCGAAGATATCGGTGTCAGCCGCGCTAGGCGTGATGCAGTTGACCAGCACACCGGTTTCGGCCAATTCCTTGCCCAGGCTTTTGGTCATCGATATCAGCGCTGCCTTCGATGCAGCGTAGGCGCCGGCGAAGGGGTTGCCCTCCTTCCCGGCAATCGACGCCACATTAACCACGCGGCCATAACCGTGACTCACCATGAGGGGAATCACAGCCTGCGCGCACAGCAACCCGCCAAAGACGTTCACGTCGAAGACGCGCTTCCATTCATCGAGAGAGGCCTCGATCGTCGGGCCGCTGCGCCCCAGAATCGCGGCATTGTTGACCAGCACCGTGGGCGCTCCCAGCGCTTCCGTGGACTGTGCCAGCGCGCGGTCGACCTGAGCGCGATCCGTAATGTCAACCGCGACAGACATCGCGTTTGCGCCACTTGCACGCAGCGATTGCACAGCCTCGTTGAGTTGCCCGGCATCGCGATCCCACAATGCTACGGAAAAACCCTCTGCGGCCAGACGGGCACCAATCGCCAATCCAATGCCACGCGCAGCGCCCGTCACCACCCCGACGCGTCGCCCTGCTTCCCTGCTTTCGTTGGCGGTCATTGCGGCGCTCCGATCCGGCGGATGGGATCAGCGCCGTCCCAGCCTTTGGCAGCGGCGGCAATCGACGCGAAATACTCGCCCTTGCCGCCCGCCATTTCCGAAATCTCCACGATGTTGCCCGGCAAGTCCGCGTGGACGTAATAGGCAAATCGGCCGCGCATGCCCATGCGGCCACCGTGCCCCTCTACGTAGCCGCGCCCACGTAAGGCTTCCGCGTACTCGTCGAACCGGTCGTCTGTCCAGTAGGCGATATGCTGCATGCCCTCTCCTGCCCGCTTCAGGGAATCCAGATACAGCGACGGCGCTTCGTTGCGTTGCTGGATCAGCTCGATCTGGACGCCCCCTGAATTGGCAAGGGCGATAGACAGGTCTGGCAGTGCCGATGTCTTGCCGTAGTAACGGAACTGGGTGGTACCAACGGCTTCCTTGTAGAACCAGGGGCCGACGCCCAACACGTCGCTCCAGTGCCGCATGGCCTTCTCAATGTCGCGCACGACATAGCCAATCTGGCAAACGCCACCAAACAGCAAACTCATTGCCTCCCTCCCCAAAATTGGAAACGTTTCCAGTTCCAACTCTAGTCTGCGTTGCGTTCAGATGCGACATAGAGTTTACCATGATTGCCGTGCCCCACATGGTCTACCAAACTTTCATGGAAACGTTTCCACATCGATTGGAACGCACTGAAGACGTCTGCATCGCAGAACGGACGGATACCCACGGAGACAGCCATGAACAGATTTCTCGCCAGCGCCCTGCTCGCCCTTGCCACCACCGCCGCCCAGGCCGGCGATGTCGCCACTTATCCCGATCGCCCTATCCGCATGCTGTTGCCCTTCTCCGCCGGCGGCGGCGGCGACGTTCTCGGCCGCCTGCTCGCCGAACGCTTCGCGGCGCAACTCAAGCAGCCGGTAGTGGTGGAGAACAAGCCGGGTGCGGCTGGCACGATCGGTACCCACGCCGTCGCCACCGCAGCACCGGACGGCTACACGATCATGATCGGCGGCATGTCGACCCACCAGCTTGCGCCGGCCACGTACACGAAGCTGCCCTACGACCCGGTGCGCGACTTCCAGAGTCTGGGGGCGATAGGGAATTCGTCAATCGTGATGATTGCTGCCAATCAGTATCCAGCGAACAACCTCAAGGAACTGATTGCGCTGTCGCGCAAGGACAAGACGCCGATTCAGTATGCAAGCTGGGGGGCGGGATCCACGGGCCACTTCTGTGGCGAGGTCCTGAGCCAGAAGTCCGGCATACCGATGCAGCACGTGCCATACAAGKGCACGTCGCAGATTGTGACCGACATCCTCGGCAACCACATCTCTGTGGGCTTCGTCGATATGGTGACTGCCACCCCTTTCGTCAAGGAAGGCAAGGTCAAGGCGCTCGCTGTATGCACGCGACGTTCGCCTAGCTTGCCAAACGTCGCCAGCTACCAGGAACAGGGGGTGGACTTCGACCGCGAACTGACCTGGGTCATGTACGTGCCAGCAAAGACGCCAAAACCCATCGTGGAGAAATTGTCTCGCGTCCTGGAAACCACGCTCAAGGAGCATGACGTCGTCAACAAGCTGCTCTCGCTGGGTATCACTGCAAAGTATGTGCCCGGACCGGAGCAACAGGCTGTCAATGCCCGCGATATTCCCATGTGGAAGGCAATCGCGACGCAAGCGAACATCAAGCTGGATTGAGCGACCGGCCTCACACACAGCACCCGATCACCATTCGAATTCTCATCATCTACCACAGGAGATTTTTAATGTCAGCTACGCTCGACGCCGCACGCATCAAGACCGTGCGGGACCACATGGCTCTGGAATGTGTCCATGACTGGGATGCCGTCATCGATACGTTTGCCCACCCCCGCTACGAAATGCATGGCAGCGGCGTTGTCTTTGACGGCGAAACCGAGGTGCGCGGCTACTTTGATTCGTCGCGGATTCCCTTCCCCGACCTCAAGAACGAAATTATCGCCATTGCTGCCGTCGACCAAACGGTGCTCGTAGAGTTCTGGTTGCAGGGCACGCATCTCGGTCCGCTCCAGGCCAACGGCAAGACCTTCGCACCGACGGGCCGCACCTTCCGGGTTCGAATGGCCGCCACGTTCGAGTTTGCGCCGGGCTCGGACAAGATCATCTGCGAGCGCCCATACTCGGCGCCCGACGCCAAGCTGCGCGCGCTCGGCCTACGCTAAGGGACGCCGGCATGGGAGATTCAGCACTTGCAATCGCCAGTGGGCATGGCCGGCTGGCCGGTAAGGTCGCCATCGTCGTGGGCGCTGGCTCCAGTGGCGCGGACGTCAGCAATGGCTCTGCCGCGGCCATTGTCTATGCGCGGGAAGGCGCGCGCGTCCTCTGCGTAGACCGCGACACCAAAGCCGCGCAACGCGTTGTTGAGCAAATCCGCGAAGCCGGCGGCGATGCACTGCCGTTCGAGGCMGACGTATGCCGGAAGGCCCAGCTTGCAGCCATGGCCAGCTATTGCGCATCCGAGTTCGGACGCATCGATGTACTACATAACAATGTCGGTATCGAGATCGTGGCGGAGCTCGAGGATATCCGCGAAGAAGATTGGGATCGCGTCTTCGACATCAATCTCAAAGGCGTCATGCTGGCCTGCCAGCAGGTAATCCCTCGCATGGTGAAACAGGGCGGTGGTTCGATCGTAAACATTTCGTCGATCGCCAGCCGAAAATGGAGCCCGATGCCGTTTCTGGCTTACAACACGTCAAAGGCGGCGCTCAACCATATGACGCGTGTGCTCGCGCGCCGCTACGCTTCTGATCGTGTTCGGGCTAACGTCGTGGTCCCCGGATTGATCGACACACCACACGCCGCGCACCTGACCAAGGGTGACGCTGCGGCGGGACAAGCCGCACGCGACGCGCGAAATCTGCGTTGCCCGATGGGCCACCAAGGCACTCCATGGGACATCGCCTATGCGTCGCTGTTCTTGGCAAGCGATGAATCTCGCTACATCACCGGCACCGAGATTGCAGTCGATGGCGGACTTTATCTCTGAGCCACCCGGACTTCCGGACACTTTCAACATACCGGCGACGAGACACAGCTATATCCGCGCGATTCGACTCGTCGCCTCAGGAGATTTGCATCATGGCATTGCCCAAGGTCTTTACCCATCAGGATCGACTGCTGTCCCTCAACATTCACGATGCAGTGGCGTTCCCAGGCTCGGAATCCGGCTCCACCATCGTCCCGCTCTTCCTCGATCGTGAGAGCGGTGTCTGGGTCCTGTACGGAAAATTCGAGCCAGGCACGACACTGCCGCCCCATTTCCACACCGGGACCGTCCACTTCTTCACGACGAAGGGCGAATGGAACTATGTCGAGTACCCAGAGGACCCGCAAACAGCCGGTAGTTACCTGTATGAACCGGGCGGCTCCATTCACACGTTCTCGGTACCGGCCGATGCCAAAGAGCCCGCTGAGGGCTTTATGGTCGTCTATGGCGCCAACGTAATCTTCAAGGACGGCGAATACCAGTCCGTGCGTGACGCCGGTGCGATCGAGGACGGCATTCTCAATGCCGCCAAGGCCATGGGGCTGCCAACCCCACGGTATATCCGGCCAACCGGCGGAGCCACGTTCTCGCGCGACTGAATTTTCACGCCCGTATGCTGTGTAGGAGTGTCTCAAGGGGCACGCCTCAAAAAAACTAACTTGATGGAGACAGAGCCCAGCAGCAATTCTGGTCCGATGCGCATTTCGTGGATGGCGAGAGCGGAAATCGATGCAGCGCAGCATGCGCCGAGCATAGGATGTCTTTCACTTGTTGCCATGCTACTCACGGCTTACCCCGTTCGGAGCACGCACACTCTGCTGCGATCGGCGCCGCCTCTCTACTTCGTCAACGCGTCGCGCCGTTTGCGCCAGTAACGGTCGAACAGGGTCGAGAGGTCCCCTTCCACCGCGCCGATCGAACACGCCTCACCCTGCGGCCGATGTGTGCCGAAGATGTCCCGCCCATTGATCGGAGCCGCCATGCATAGCGCATTGTCGCCACCGTTGCCGGCCGGACTCAGTGGACGCAGCGGTGCATAAAACGGCCCCAGTATCGGGAAAACACTGGGAATCGTGCTGCCGCAGGCATTGCCGGGAAACTGGAGGTTATGGCCAAGGTCGCGGAATGTGCGCTGCGCATCCGCGCCCCCGCAGGCGCCATTCCAGTTACCCAGCACGATGGTGTTGGCGAACTCGATGGCCGATGTATCACCACAAAGCTGGGCGTGCTGTACGGGACGGCTGCCATTACCGGCGATGGTGACGTTCAGGAATCGCACGTTGCCGCCATGGAACGCGCCAGCGCCCTGCTTTGCCGAGTTGTCGACAAGGATCGTGTTCGCAATCTGCCCCATGGCCGGCATGCACAGCGTCTGAATAGCGGCGCCGGTATTGGCGGTGTTCTGGCGAAACAGGCTGCCTCTGCTGTCGAGCCGCGCCTGCCGCGCGTAGATGGCGCCGCCCGCCGTACCGGCCGTGTTACCGACAAAGCCATCGACGCTGATCTCCACCAGCGCAGACTCTCCCGCATAGATTGCGCCGCCGGCACGGGTGGCGACGTTGCGCTCGAATCGGCTGTTTCGCACGCGCAGGCTGCCCTGCCGTTGCAAATCCCAGACGGCCGCGATGGCGCCCCCGCTGCCGGCCGCCTGGTTGGCGCGGAACGTCACCTTGCGCATGACCGCCGTGGCACCGTGTGTCTGGCGGATAGCGCCGCCATCGCCGCCGGCGCGATTGCGCTCGAACTGGCTGTCTTCCACGGTCAGCGCGCAGCGCGACAGGATGGCGCCGCCGTCCTGTGTATCGGCGTTATCGGCAAACCAGGCATTCCGGATGGTGACTTCGCAGTTTCCCGCCGCGCTGCCGCCAAAGCTGGCGTGGCCATTGCGCAGGAATTGGGTATCCGCAATGCGCACCGTGGTGCCCGGCCCCGTGGCCAGCACCTCGCCACCCTTGTTGTCGGTCAGACGACTGTTTTGCGAGATATCGAGTTCTCCTTCGGACACCACCAGCACGGGACCGGTATTCTCGGCAATCCAGGCATCGCGCAAGACGAGATTGCCCGCCAGCAGCCAGATCGGACGATCCGAGTTGCGGATGGTGGTCCCTGCCAGCAACGATACCGCTCCTTCCCCCGAAATCACGCTGCCTGGGTTGCCGCCCGATGTGCCACCCCCACGGATCGTGATACGTGTGAACGAGGCGTGTACACCGGCGCGGATCCCGAACATGCGGTGTCCGTTGCCATCGAGCGTGACCTTGCCCTCGCCGTCGATCACCACGTCCCGGCTGAGCGCATGCGTGGTGGTGAAGGCGATGGTCCCGGCGCAAGCAAACGTGATACGCCCGCCGGCCTGAAGCGCCTCGCTCAGGTCCGTGCGTGCATCACCAGGCCAGACGTCCTGGCCGCAGGCCGTGACGGTGGCATCGGCATGGGCCAGGCCCGCGACGAGCATTGGCACGATACCGTGCAACCACTTCGTAATCAGGTTCATGGCGGACCCAGCAGGATGAACATCGGGTTATCCAGCCGCGTGAAATCGAGCACGATCCTGCGCCGCGTCACCGGACTGGTGATCTCGACGCGGCCGTCGCCGCCCGATGTCATGGGCGCCACGCCCAGCGCGCCCGGGGCGGCGCCCGCGTGAGGCCAGTCATCGCGGTCCGGCTGTGCGGTGCCGTTGACGGACGTCACCTGTACGCAATCGAAACCGATACGCTGGCCGGTCGTGCCTCGCACCGACACGTATTCACCATTGCAGGCGGAGCCCGTGCCCATCAGCGGACCGGGCCCCGGATTCCGTTGCCGCGCGCGCGTGCTGAATGTCTCGAAGTCCATCTCCGCGCCGTCGACGATCTCGATCAGGCCGACGTTATCGAACGGGCCGAAACGCGAGTCGTTCCCTGCGCGCGGCTCGTTGTAGATGGCCATCCAGAACGTGGGACCGGCGTTGTAACCCGGGCACGCGGGATCGTCGGACCGGACCAGGAACCAGTTCGGGCGCTGGTCATCCGGCTTCATGCACGCTCTCAGGTCGTCTGGAATCATGAGATTGACGCCGCAAGCGAAGCCGTCCCAGACGCACAGGTTCTGGTCGTAGCTGGGGGCATGGCCCCCCACCTCCGCCCGCCTGCCATCGAAACGCAGGAAACGCTCCAACGAAGAACGGCGTGTATCCGATTCCCGAACGCGTTCCTTGCGGTCKAACAGCGGTGCGACGTGCGGGGGGCCGGCCAGCATCAGCGTCGTCGGCACCGCCGCGCCCAGGCCGTCTTGCGTGTCCTTGAGGATGGTGCCGTCAAGTCCATCGGTGGTCGTGTTCATCGGCATGCCCGTGGTCACGCCGCCGGCCGTGATCGTGAAACTGGCCCCGCTGGAAACGATCTCCCAGCCATCGTGGTGAATGCGCTGATGCACGAGCGGCGCATGGCCGCGTTCCATCGCCAACGAGAAGATGGCTTCGTCGGGCCGCCAGTATGACGTGGCCGCATAGATCGCCTGCGACGCGTACGCGCTGGTGGCCGCATAGGAATTGCCGCCGCCTGCCGGCAGGTTCAGCGATGGGCCGAAGTACAGCAGTCCCAGGGCGTGCAGGTAGTCGGCGCCCTCGCTGAGGTCGAACAATCCGTTGAACGGCCATTTTTTGGGATCGTGAGGCAGGCCATCGACGTGAAACAGGTACTCGCGCTTGCGGCGATATGGCACGATGCGCCGCCCTTCGTTGCTCGATATCGCATACTTCGCCACCGCATACTCAAGCGCAAGCTGCGCGCCAGTTCTGACATCGGGGTCCTTGGCAAAATCGGCAAGGTTCATGATCGCGGCCAGGCTGTATCGCTGATAGGGCCGGCTGTTGTATTCGAGGAAGTCGGCCTTCACCACGCGTTGGGTATGTTCCAGCAGCCATTCGCGTAGATTCTTCTGGTCGCTCGCATAGCCGGTGCCCCCATTCGACATGATGTACTGGTTGTTGAGGTACTTCGTGGTGTTGATCAGGAAGAGGTGATTCTCGGTTTCCGGAATCGTGAGCACCAGCGCGAGGGCAGCTGCCGTGGCGACCCCCGCGGCCACCACGCTTACCAGCACCAGCAGGAGCACGCCGCCAAGACCGGCAGTGAAGATGGTCACCGCCACCGCCGCAGCGATCAGGAAGATGATCAGCAGAATCCAGGCGAGGTCTTCCAGCGTGTTCGCCAGGTCTTCCATGAACCCGTCGAAGCCGTCGCGGTCGTCCGATCGCTCCTGCGGGCTGCCGACACTGCGCTCCTCGTTGCCGCATTCCCACAGGTGATAGCGCTCCTGCGCGGGGCCGCCATYGATATCGATCAATTGATCGTTGAGCCTGGTCCTCGCTTCCTGTGACAGGATGGGCCGCGCGCGGTCCAGCTCGGCTACGCGGATCAGGTCCTTCAACGTGGCGTCCCAGTCGCCGTGCGTCTTGCCCACGCGGCCCGCGCACAGCATCCCGTCCGTCCCCACCTGCTGGGTGCCCCGCGACATATTGAGCAGCGCCGTGTTGGCCTGCGCAATCAGACAGGCCGTGGCAATGCGGAAGGTCAGGTGTACGCGTCCGAAGTCTGTCGGAATGCTCGGGTCCGGTGGATCCTGCAGGACAGCCGATACGTTGTAGAAACCGGGCGTTGCGCATACGGGCGGCGCGAATCCCACCAGCTTCTGCTGCAGTGGCGCCACATCGGGCAGGCTGCCTTCTGGCGGGCTCACCAGCGCTTTCCAGATGGGATCGTCGAGGAACTTGTCTGCGGCAGCGATGCGGGTCGCTTCGTCAGTGGACCTGCACTCGTCCTCGAACAGCCGGCAGATCACGGTACGGTCGAACGTCACCGTTGCCGTACACCAGCCCGGTTCGAACTCCGCCAATGGCAAACGACGCCTGCCGAGCTGGCTCCACACGACCTTGCCGAGGACTTCGGCGGCCATGTCCTCGCTGCTGTCGTGCGCGCGGAAGCGATTGACGAAGTCGAGTTCCATCCCGCACGCCATCACCGAGATCACCCGGGTGCCGCGCACCGGCAACGTGTCGATGGCCTGCGTGACAAAGACCGGTGCCTCGGCCATCGGCACCTGATACTGCACCGTGTCGGGTGCCGCCTGCGTCAGGCCAGGTGCCACGGCCCACAACAAGCCGAGCGTCAGCCGTACAAGCCTTGAGCATCTTCTTTTTATCATTGGCGCCTCATCGTTCGGCACGCGGGGACGCGCGCGGCAAACGCCTGAGGGCCGCAGGCAATGAGAGCAGCTTAGAAGGTGGCGGCGAAAGCGCAAATTCGCGCGATTTCAGCCTGATCTGCGTGGAATTTTCGTCTAACGTCAGATTCTGATGTCATGCCCCGCGCGTTTCACGGGTCCCGGTTTGCAAGTTTCCCCTCTAGACGGACAAGGCCGATCCACCCCACAAATGACTGCTAAAGGCGAGGCCGATGCCCGCTATGGGTCGATCGCTGCCCGTGACTGCGAGCCTGGCTCCGCCGTGGCACCTCGTCATGCAACTGCCCCGCCCTGCTCCGGCTCAGGCGCCCCTGGCCAGCCCCACCACCCCATCCCCCTCGAAAGATCAACACCCCGCACAAAAAACACGCTCGGACTGCATTGGCCGCTTTTTTTAATGTCGCACCCCTCCCCCACATCCTCCCAAGCTGACGGCCCTGCCGCCAAGCCAGGAGCGAAACTGCCCATGTCCGCGCAGACTGGTCCCCCGGTCAAGTCTTCTGATAGCGCGGGGCAGGCGTGCCAACCTGCGTTGCCGCGAATAACGCGGAACGTGCCGCATCGTACTTCGCCCACAGGCTCTCGTCGGCGACAGAGGGCCAGGTGACGGCTTCCCCGTTATCGAGGCCGACCAGCGCGGCGTCGACCATATCTTCCGCGCTCATCACGCTTTCCGGGCGGAGCGCGGACAGCGGCACGCCGGAGACACCTTCCGTCCAGATTTCGGTCGCGGTCGACGCCGGCAGCACCACTTGCACCTTCACGCCAGTGTTCGCGAGTTCGTCCTGAAGACCGCGAGTGAAAGCCAGCACGTATGCCTTCGTGCCGCTATAGACCGAGCTCACCGGCAGCGAGTGGACCGCCAGCACCGACGCGATATTGATGATGACCCCATCGTTGCGCGACAGAAATCCGGGCAGCGCGGCCTGTGTGAGACGCGTCAGCGACGTGATGTTCAACGCGATCTGCGACGTTGAATCGTTCACCGACGATTGCGCGAGCGGACGCAGTCGAGCGAAGCCGGCATTGTTCACGAGGACGCGCACGCCCGCATCGTTCGCCAGCACCGCCTCGACCTTGACGACGTCGTCCTCGTTCTCGAGGTCGGCAACCAGAACCTGAACATTGACCCCGTGAGTCTCAGACAGCTTCTCCGACAGTGCGGCCAGTCGGTCGGCGCGCCGTGCGACCAGGACGAGGTCGTAGCCGCGAGCGGCCAGTCGATCGGCATAGATGGCACCGATGCCCGATGATGCGCCGGTTACGACGGCAGTTTTTCTGGAAGTGGACATGCATATCTCCGTTGAATTGAATGAGTGCTCAAGTATTTAATTGAGTGCTCAAGCTTATAGCGGCATCGCTGCTACTTGTCAACGGTGCTGTACTCAACCATTCTTACGGGATGGGAAAGAAACGTGATGAAGCCGCTACCGCGATTGCGGACGCAGGCGGTATGCCAGGTGAAGAAAAGAGCATTTTCGAGAAGCTGGTTTGCACCAACACCTCGCTCAGGCGCGCGGCACGCCGTCTGGGCAACCTCTATGACGATGCACTTGCGCCTCTTGGCCTGAAGGCAACGCAGGTGGGGCTATTGGCTGACATCGAGCGGCTGGCCTCCGCAGACGGGGGGCGGTCACCAACCTTGCAGGACCTCGCGGGCAAACTCGCGATTCAGATGTCCGCGGTGACGCATGCGCTCCGGCCTCTGATTCGGGATGGTCTTGTGGAATTGCATACGGACGAGCAAGACAAGCGGTCCAAGCGTGCATCCCTGACAGGCGTGGGTACCGCCCGCTTGCATGAAGCCATCGTCTATTGGGCGAAAGCGAACCAGCGTGTGGAGGAGGTATTGGGTAGTGATTCAGCTGCCACCCTGCGCGCACTCGCCGACCATGTCGCTTCCGATGCTTTCCTCGATGCGTATGTCGATGACCAGAATGCGACCGTCAAGCGTGCCTAGGCACGGTCGGTGTGCGGAACTCCGCGTCGGCGCCGCGACCTCAATCCAGTGGTAGCGGAATCCCAGTCTCCGCGAGGACCTCACGTACGACGGACAAACCGTTCAGTGCCGCCGGAAATCCCGCATATACCGCCATCTGCATCACAACCTCCACCACCTCTCGCGGTTTGCAGCCGACGTGCAATGCAGCCTGTACATGCACGCGAAGCTGCGGTAATGCACTGCCGAGTGCGCAAAGCGCTGCGACAGTTGCCAGTTCCCGCTCGCGCAAGCCGAGGCCGTTTCGGGCGTAGATGTCGCCGAACGGAAACTCAACCACGTAGCGCGCGAAGTCCGGAAACGATTGCGCCAGCGTTTCGACCACGTTCTGACCGGCAACCCCATCCACTGCAGCCAGCATCTGCAAGCCACGCTCGTAACGTTCTGGGTTCATAGGTCACCCCGTTGACAATTGCGCCGGGAAACAGCGGCCAGGGCAGCATGGTGAGTCAGGTTCATTGATCTTCTCCAGAAGAGTTGGTGCGGCAAATGTAGGGCACGCACCCGGGATGCGGAATGACCAAGTTTGTGATACCTTTTTGATATGTCTGATCGCCTCGATTCCCGATCCCTTTTGCTTTTCCTTGCCGTGGCGGACGCACTGAGCTTCCGGCAGGCGGCCGAGACGCTGCATCTTTCCCAGCCGCCACTGAGCCGGGCAATTCGAGAACTCGAAGAACGGTTGGGAACGCGGTTGTTTGACCGCAATACGCGGGGCGTGACGCTTACCGTCGCTGGGGAGAAGCTGCTCCCTTATGCGCGCAGCATTGCCAAATTGCTTCGCGAGGCTGAGGCAGCGCTCACGATTAAGGGTCTGCCGGCCAACCTCCGGCTTGGACTGACTAGCGCCGTGGAACCAGCCTGGTTCCACGGGCTGGCACAACGGGTGCAAGCCCGTCATCCCGGAACCGTTGTCTCGACCTTCTCCGATACATCGCCCCGGCTCGTACGCCAGCTTCGCGCTGGCAAACTGGACGCAGCGTTCATCGCGCTGCCTACGGAAACGCACGAACTGGAGGTCCGGGAACTCGACCAACTTCCGATGGTCGTCGCGATACCGTCACGCCATCTTTTAGCCAAGCGCAGAAGAATTGGTCTCGCGGACCTGGCACGTGAGAAAGTCTTCTGGTTCGAGCGTGCGCGACAGCCCGCGTTCTTCGATCACTGCCAGACAGTTTTCTCCCGCCATGGTTTCGCCCCATCCAAATTGAGGGAGCCATCGGACCATCACGTTCTACTTGCTGATGTGGCGAATGGAAAGGGCATAGCCCTGCTGCCGAAATCTTTCACCGCATTACGACGCGCTGGCGTCGTCTACAGGTCATTGGTCGAGGGCGAGGAACTATCGGTTTGCATCGGCCTCGCTTCGCCCGCTGATCGGCAAGGCGTACGTGAAACTCTGGTAGAGGCGGCAATTGTGAACCGACACTCCTAGTACAAGGAACAACAGCATGAAGATGGATGCATTTGCATTTGGGACGACCAACTGGGCAGAAGTCGAAAAGACAGAGCACCAGGGGGAAACCGGCATGGCCTATTGGCGCACGCGATGCTTCGGTGAAAAGCCGAATCAGATTCGGGTGCGGATGGTGGAATACACCCCTGGCTACCTCGCGGACCATTGGTGCCAAAAGGGGCATGTCCTCTTCTGCATGGAAGGTGAGTTGGAAACAACGCTCGAAGATGGACGGAAATTTGTTTTGACGGCGGGCATGAGCTATCAGGTGGGCGACAACGCGGAGCCACATCAGTCTTATACCAAGACAGGCGCCAAGCTCTTCATTGTGGATTGAGCCACAGCAGGTTGACGGCGTCATTCGCATTTTCCGCGAATGTGGCTACCACGCGGGGCTCTCCTCCATCACTTGGTAAAGGGATCGATCGGCGAAGGCGGCGTGCCGCGCGCCTCGATCGCCTTGCCTGCCAGCAGGCACAGGTCCTCCCGAAAATGGCTGGCCACGATCTGTACGCCGACGGGGACCGAGTCGACCAGATTCGTGGAGACGACGAGCCCTGGCAGCCCCATCGCCGGGAGTGCCCGCATGGTCAGCTGCGCTTCCCAGACGCGCTGAAAGCCCGCCGCGCCCTGCATGTCGAGCCCGTCCGGGAACGGCAACTCTCCCGATACAGGAAGCAGCAGCACCGGGTATT
Organism: Cupriavidus sp. 05T42; assembly: GCF_056396345.1. Classification (NCBI taxonomy): domain Bacteria; kingdom Pseudomonadati; phylum Pseudomonadota; class Betaproteobacteria; order Burkholderiales; family Burkholderiaceae; genus Cupriavidus; species Cupriavidus sp. 05T42. Next base: position 94,401 of record NZ_JBFTLH010000018.1, on the reverse strand, counting down.
GGGCAAGGAAGGCGCGCCAATGACGCACCAGCGTGGTCCGGCGCACCAGCGAGCTGTTGACGACGTCACCGGGCATCGCACTGACCTTGGCACGCACGCCCTCGACCACGGCCCGCGCCCCGGGATCGCCATCGCGGGTAACAGCGTCGACGAGCGCCGGGAATCCATCGCCGAGCCACAGTCGCTCCTGAACTTCGGCCGCATCACGGATCAGCGGCGTGTCGTCGATCTCTTCGACCGTCCACCCCGCGTCCACCAGCCGCCGCGCCGCATCGCGCAGCGCAGCTTCCACTTCCGGGGCGATCTCCATGCCACCCGGGCGCAAACAGAGCGCCGCCCGCAACGCCGTCTCGGGACCCTGTAGCGGCACGGGCACCCACCACGGATCACGCACATCGGGCGCGGACATGGCCATCAGCGCAACTTCAAGATCCGCCACCGTACGCGCCATGGGCCCCGTCGCGGACATCAATTGGGCGCCGATCGGACGCTCGGGCGACGAGGCGTTGAACGCCGGCACCCTGCCGAACGACGGCCGCAATCCGTGGATGCCGCATGCGTACGCCGGGTAGCGGATAGAGCCKCCGATGTCGGTACCGAGCGCGATACAGCCGATCCCCGCGGTTACCGCCGCCGCCCCTCCCCCGCTCGATCCTCCAGGCGTAAGCGCAGGACTGCGCGGATTGCTTGTATGACCGTGGACCCGATTGTCGGTGAACCAGCGCAGCGCGAACGTGGGCGAGTTGCTGCGGCCAAGCAGGACGGCGCCCGCCCGCGCGAGGTTCTCGACGGCCGGACTGTTGTGCTGCGCAACCAGCCCCTCTTGCAGGCGTGTGCCGTTCGTCGTCGCAAATCCCGCGTGGTCGGTATTGATCTTCGTGGTGACGGGTACACCCGCCAACGGCCCCGGGTCCTCCCCGCGCGCCAACGCCGCGTCAACGGCATCCGCCTGCGCCAGGACCGACTCCGGGCGATGTGCGACCACCGCGTTGATCAACGGATTGACGGCATCCAGGCGTTCGAGCGCGGACGTTGCTGCCTCGCGGGCAGACACCTCACGGTGCCGAATACGCGAGGCCAGTTCAGTTGCCGATAGGCGCCAAAGTTCAGTCATGATCCCTCCGTATTAGCTCGCGAAATAATTCGCCATTGCGTCGATGAACGCCGTCGGTGTCTCGGAAAATGGAAAATGGCCCGCGTCATCGAACTCCACCAGCACCGTGCCTGGAATGCCCCGGGCGAGGGCACGGCTGGCGCGCGGCGGGCACACCCAGTCGAACTTGCCGACCAGTACGAAGGTTCGGGCGGAGATGCTGCCCAGGAGAGGCCGCAAGTCGTAGGACGGCGCAATCACCGTCATGAAATGCCGCATGATGTCGACCGAAGCGATGCTGAGCGCCGTGAGCGCAGGCGGCACGTCCATGTGGGACGGCGCCGCATAATAGGGACCGACCTCGCGGAAGAAGGCCTCGACGCTTTCGGCGGTAATGTCACCGGAAAACACCCGCGCCGCTACCGCCATCGTTTCGGGCCCGGCGCGCGAGGCCAGCGTCGGCGCCGGCTCTCCGTTATCGTCCATAATCGGCTGCACGGTTGGCGAGCTGCTGCACAGCACCAGCCCCCGTACCAGCGCAGGATGGCGCAACGCCAAATGCATGGCGACAAAGCCGCCGGCCGAATGGCCAAACACATGAACCTGCCCCACGCCGAGATACGCGCACAGCGCCGCGACATCATCGGCCATCTGCTCAAGCGTGCAGGTATCCAKCGGTGGGCGTCCCGAGCGCCCCTGCCCTCGCAAGTMGACGTAAAGCAGTTGCACCTGATCGCGCAGCGCGGACAGCCCGGGCTTCAGGTAGCCATGGTCGAATCCAAGTCCCCCGTGGATGACCACCAGCACCGGCTTTTCCACCAGTGTGCCCTGCTCCGGGCGAAATCCTTCGCCATCCACGTCAAAGAAGAGTTCGGTGCCGTTAAGCGTGGCCTGCATGCGTCCTCACAGTCGTTGCTGAATCAACGCACACAGCTTGACGGTTATCGACGCATCACCTTGTCGGGATAGACCGGATTATTTGAAATTGCACCAGATTGGGACGGAGAAGCGGAAGCTGGCGCCTGCTGCGCCGGCACTACAAACTTCAATCTTCCCGTCGTGAGCCTCCACAATCGACTTGCAAATGGAGAGGCCCATGCCCATCCCATATCCTTTTGTGGTGGCCAGAGAGTCGAAGATGTGCGCTGCGATCTCATCCGAGATGCCCCGGCCGGTATCGCTGACTGACACCCAGACCATATGGTGTTCATCAATATGGGTCTGGACTGCAATGCACTTCTCTCGCTCTTCCATGTCACTCATTGCCTCGAGTGCGTTGGTCAAGAGATTCATCACTACTTGCTGCAGCAATATGCGATCACCAGAGACAATCAAGGCATCCGTTGCGAAGGTGCTCGATAGCATTACCTTCTCAGCATCAATGCGCTCCCGCAAGACATTGAAGACCTCGAGTATTGCCTCGTGGATATCCATGCTCGATTTATTCGGACGAGACTCCTTGACCATCGCTCGAATGCTTCCGATGATATTCGTCGCACGCTCGCTGCTTGCGGAGATCATCTCGAGCGCCGCCACGGCCTCCGAAAGGTCCGGAATCTCTCGATTCAGCCATCGAATTGCGGCGCGGGCACACGTGCTCACCGTGGAGATGGGCTGACTGACTTCGTGCACGATGAATGCCGCGAGTTCACCCAATTCTGTCAACCGCGCAGCCCGTGCCAATTTTTCCTGTGTCTCTCGGGCGTAACGGTCGGCTTCCGCGCGCCGAATATGCTCGGCTTCAACGTTCTCATACAACTTCGCGTTTTCCAGGGAAAATGCCACCTGAGATGCGAGAACCTCAAGGGTCCTCACACGCGTCGCATTGAAGACGCCTGCGATCAACGCATTCTCCAGATACAGCAATCCTGTGAGTGAACCCTGCTTGAGGAGTGGGACACACATAATCGACCGCGATCTGTGTGCCCGAACATAGCTGTCGAGTCCGTATTGCGGGTCATCGCGCGCATCCTCAAGCACGACAGACTCCTTGCTGCGCAGCGTCAGGTAGGCGATGGGCGTCGCAATCAACTCCGGCGAGAGGACCGTCCGTACGAGATTCATTTCCAACTGTCCCTGTGCCAATTTTGCACGTGCCGCCACATACAACACGCCGTCTTCGAGCAAGCACAGCACCGCACGCTCCGCGCCGGCATATTGCAGGGCATTCTGGAGGATGATCTTCATGACCTGTTGTAACGAGAACTCCCCCGACAAGGCCCGGACCGACCTCAGTACAACTTCCGTTTCGAAACGATCCTCGCTCCATAACAGTGAGTTCCCGAGTTCGCGAAACTCCGTGCTCCTTCCTGCTCTAAGCGCGGGAAACTCCGCATCGAGGTGCCGAACCTTTGCATCCGCCCCCCAGCAAGCGTATGCACTCCTCGCCTGCTCCAGGTATCCCTGTTGCGCGGAGCGGAGCCCACAACGCGCTGCGAAACGAGATGCCAGCTCTCTGGCGACGCTCTGAATGTGCATATCGCGCGACTGATCCGCCAAGGCTATCGCCTCTTCATAGAGCGCGAGACTATTCGCCTTGTCCTCCATCAGCTCAGAAAGCTCCGCGGCGAGCAATTTCTCGCGCGAGAGAAAATTCTCGGGACAGGCCTCCGCCCAACACTGCATCTGCCGAACCCGATCTCGCACAAGACGCGTGTGAGCTTCGCGATCGGCAGGTGCGGCAGTCCTCGCCATGGCGATGCGCAATAGTCCGCTATAGAAAACAAAATCAGCATTCTCCAGAAAGGCGGGAGACGCCCATACGGATGCGCTGGCGCGCGCTTCAGCCTCCATTGCCTTGGGCAGGTCTCCCCACAGGACCGCGACCTGCAGGCGGTACGTCCAAAATGCAAAAGCGGCAATGTCCCGATGGAACTTTCCACTTATACAGTCGCTCAGCAAATCGAGATACTCGACATTTGGATCGTGCATCCCGATATCGACGGGAACCCCCCTGAGCTCGCGGATCAACCACGCCTGTGCCATGAACGCGTCAACGACTAGCGCAAACGCAGCATCCCGCGCGAGTTTCAAACCGTCCTCGGCGATTTGTTGAGCCTCCGACAACGCACCACCACTGAACAGTAAATTCGTGACAATGTGCCGTCGGGAATAGACGGCGAACGTCATGTCACCCTGGCGGTCGGTGAGTGCCGTCGCCTCCTCCAGATGCCGCMTCGCCTCCGTGGCGGAGCCCGTCCAAGGAAGGCTGAGCGCACCGAAGCACATCTGAACACGACCGGCGTATAGATTCAGCCCTCGCTCCGCCGGGAGCCGCATCGCGAGTTCGCCGAAAACAGCGGTCGTCGCATAGTCCTCAAATCTGGCTCCAGCAATGAAGCTTAGACAGACGTAGGCATAACATGACGCATCGCAGTGTCCATATTCAAGACTGAGGTTGATCATTCGAAGAATGATCAATTCGGCGAGGTCCTGACTGGAAAACATCACCGCCGGTATGAGATCCGTCATCACGTCCATCGCATTTCGAACGCGTTCGTCGACCATAAGCTTCAGGTTGACGAGATCTTGAACACTACGGCTTCCGTAATGCTCTAGAAGTCGCCGATAGTCGGCCTCGACGCCTTCCAATCGATTGTCCTTCGAGAAGACGATGCCGGCCTCCTCTTCGAGATACCGGAATCCAACTTCCAGACCTTTATCGGGCTGGTCCAACGTCACATACATTGCGAGGCGTAGTCGAATAAGCTCTGCCCGGTGCCTGGAATCCAGTAGATCTTTCGATATCGCCGCGATTCGCTCTGATGCTTCAATAGTTCGCATACACACGAACTCGCACTCTCCAAGCCTMAATTCGATAACCGCGAGCAAGTCACCGTCGAGGTCGGCCCGATCTTTCAACAAATCCCGGGCATTGGCGAGGTACGCAATCGCCGCCTCATAGGCCGTCGCTTCCCTGGCCTTATTGGCAGCGTCAAGAATGATCAACGCGAACTGACGCCGTCGATGATCGGAAACCGGCAGCCTCGCCCTGGTCAAATGGTTCGCGACAACAAAAACACTGACCTTCAATCCATTCTTGACAACGTTTTCCCAAAGGTTGCTGCCAACTTCCAGATGTTTCTCCTGCCGTTCGAGATCGCCGAATGTTTCGTATACAGCGTCGCGAACCCGATCGTGCGTGAAGGAGTAGAGACCGTCGCTCAACACAATGAACTGCTTTTCAAGGGCTTCTCGCAGCGAAAGCTCGACCAGATTTTGTGGGCGGCACATCGCCGTAGACAGGATTTCAAGCGATGACGGCTCTGCGAGAATCGCTAGGTATTGCGTTGCCATCAGCGCGTCCTGGGCCAGACTCCCAACCCTTGTTGACAACAACTCGACCACGCTTGAGAGGTCTGATCTTGCTTCAAGTGCCGGCAGGGATGCCACCCATTCGCCGTTGCCCTCGTCGTAGACCATGACCTCATCGTCGATGAGTGATCTGACCAGCTGTATCGTGTGAAGCGGATTACCGCCGCCGCCGCGGTAAATGGCGCCCTCGAGTACGGTGAGATTCCCGACATCATCTTCGTCCAGGACTGCACGCAGGAGCCCGCCCACTTCCCGTCCAGAGAGAGGTCCGAGTGTCATCCGCTCAACCATATCGGTCAGAACAAAGGGGCGCACGTGAGCCCCCTCGCTCTCGACTTTCCCGTCGCGCATTGCGCCGACCAACAAGACATGACCACAGAGCGGGTTCTGCAGCACATATTCAACAACCTCGAGCGTTGCTTCGTCGACCCACTGCAAGTCATCCAGAAACAATAAGAGCGGGCGCTCTTTCGAGGCGAACGCACGCAATAGCTTTGCGATGGCATCGAGGAAACGATGCCTTTCTGCGTGCGCCGACACAGCGGGATGGTGCGTGTGTTCTCCCAGGAGTCGGCTGAAATCCGGGAAAATGGTCGTGATGATCGATGATTCGTCGGCAAAGGCCTCGCGGAGCCTTCGCTGCAGTTGCGCATACTGCAGCGGAGGATATCCAAGCGCCGCTCTCAAGAGTGCGTGAAGGGCCCGGGACAAGCTGGCATAGGGTGTGACACCATCCCCAAGCTCGCATTTGCCTTGCGCAAACTCACAGGTTTTGCCGCCGACCTCCAACCTGAGACGATTGACTAAAGCGGTCTTGCCAATGCCCGCCGGGCCTTCCACTAACCATAATCTCCGCTTCTGGTCATCCGGCGTGCTTTGAATGGCATCGCGAAGACGCTCAAGCTCCGCCAGGCGACCCACCAGCCTTCCGGATCGGAACAGACTTGCACCCGATCGACGCCTTTGTCCCAAGGTTGCTGTTCGCGGATGATTCACTGTGGTCAGGGCAACCAGATCGTCAACAACATCGGAAGCCCGTTGATACCGCTCGCTTGGCTCCTTGGCCAGCAGTCGACATACAAGCTCAACGAGGCGCGCGTTGAAACTTCGTTTCAGATCAAGGAGCACATCTGCGTCAGGACGACGAGCGATATGCGCATGGATGAGCTCCGATGGCGAAACGCCAGGGAAAAGCACGCGGCCGGTCAGCATGTGGAAGAAAATGCAGCCCAGTGAATATAGATCTGAGCGTTCGTCGAAGACTCGATTGACCCGCCCAGTCGCTTCCGGGGCCATATAGTGCAGCGCCTCGCGGTCCATTTCCCGTTCCGTTCCGCCAGCGAATGCGGACAGCGTCGGCATCAAGGCTAGCGCACGAAAACCCGTCAACCTTGCACGTAGCTCGCCTGGATGCACCATGATGTTCGAAAGCGTCAATCCCCCGTGGACCAGGCCTGCGTCATGGACGGATGCCAGCGACGACGCCACGAGCAGTGCGTGGCGAATGAAAATCTCCGGCGGCGTGGCGCCTGAGATCAGGTCTTTCAGCATCTCGCCACCAGAATCGTGCAGCAGCAGAGCCGGGTTTTGATTATGTACGGTGAACCTTAAAGGGCGCAGTGCAATGCCGCCATCGAACTTGTCTCTGATGCTGTATTCGTAGCGCAGCTGCTCGAGGGAGGTTTCGGACACCGGGGCCACGGGTATCGCAGCGATTACCGACGAATCCACAAACTGTGCGCGGTAGAGTTCGATCGGACCATCGCGAAGCAACGTCAGCCTCGCGCCAGCCAGGCCTTCCGTCTCATTAATGAAATCTTTCAGAATCCTCTCCCGAGCCAATTGAACCCCTGAAGGGGCTGGGGCGCACCAACGCTTGTGGAGTGATGATACCCCCCAATCTCACCCGGTCACGGGCCGATTACTGATCCGCTCGGTTGCCTCCGTTTCGTTTATTTAACCGTGCGGCTTACGCCGACAGTTGCCGCATCACGCTGTACAGGTCCGACTTACCCTCGAAGCCGATACCCGGCAAGTCAGGCATCGTGAGGTAGCCTTTCTCTACCTTGACGCCGTCCGGAAAGCCGCCAAACGGTTGGAAGAGGTCCGGATAGCTTTCATTGCCGCCGAGGCCCAGGCCAGCGGCGATATTCAGCGACATCTGGTGTCCCCCGTGCGGAATGCAGCGGCTGGCCGACCAGCCGTGTTGCTTGAGCATGTCGAGCGTGCGCAGATACTCGACCAGGCCATAGCTCAGTGCACAGTCGAATTGCAACCAATCACGATCTGGACGCATGCCGCCATGGCGGATCAGATTGCGGGCGTCCTGCATCGAGAACAGGTCCTCACCGGTGGCCATGGGCTTGTCGTAGTAATTGCGCAGCGTGGCCTGGAGTTCGAAGTCCAGCGGATCGCCCGGCTCCTCGTACCAGAACAGGTCGTATTGCGACAGCGCCTTCGCATATTGAATAGCGGTGTCGAGGTCGAAGCGGCCATTCGCGTCCACCGCKAGTTTCTGGCCGTCCTGCAGCACGCTCAGGATCGAATCGATGCGGCGCAGATCTTCGTCCAATGACGCACCGCCGATTTTCTTCTTCACCACGGTATAGCCACGGTCGATATAGCTGCGCATCTCGTCCTTGAGCTTGCCGTGATCCTGGCCGGGATAGTAATAACCGCCGGCGGCATAGACGAACACCTTGCGGTCAGGCTGGCCGTTGCCATAGCGGTCCGCCAATAACTGGAACAGCGGTTTTCCTTCGATTTTCGCCACGGCATCCCAAATGGCCATGTCGATGGTGCCGATGGCCACGGAGCGCTCGCCATGCCCGCCGGGCTTTTCGTTCTTGAACATCGTGTCCCAGACCTTGTGCGGATCCAGGTTGTTGCCGGTGGCGTCCACCAGCGAATCGGGATCGGCTTCCATCAGGCGCGGGATAAACCGCTCGCGCATCAGCGTGCCCTGGCCGTAGCGGCCGTTCGAGTTGAAGCCGTAGCCCACCACCGGTTTGCCGTCACGGATCACGTCCGTAATGACCGCCACCAGGCTGAGGGTCATTTTGCTGAAATCGATATAGGCGTTGCGGATGGGCGAGCTGATGGGGAGCGTCTTCTCCCGGATTTCAACGATTCTCACGATGTGTCTCCTGATGCACAGATAGCACACGCATACGCGTGGGGAATCCGTAGCGTAGGCGGAGAACCATGCTCTAGAATTGAATCCAATTCAAAACATTATTAAATCCAAGTGAAAACTGACGTTGCCTCGGAGCTTGAGTTCTTTGTCCTGGTGGCCAAGCTGGGCAGCCTCTCGGGCGCGGCGCGGGAGCTGGATCTCACGCCTCCCGCGGCGACCAAGCGGCTTGCCATAATGGAGAGTCGCCTGGGCGTACGGCTGGTGAACCGCACGACCCGCAGCATCAGCTTGACGAACGAAGGCGAGACCTATCTCGCCTATGCCACACGCATCCTGGCGGACCTCAGGGAAATGGAGAACGTCGTATCGAGCAGCGGCGCCGAGCCACGCGGGCTATTGAAAGTGAATGCCTCACTGGGCTTCGGTCGAACCACCATCGCACCGCTGGTCTCGKAATTCGCACGGCGCTATGCGCACGTCGAAGTCCAGCTGGAAGTGACTGACCGCCCGGTGGATCTCGTCGAAAGCGGTTTCGACCTGGCGATCCGTTTTGGGACCCTGCCGGACACCCGCCTGGCCGCGCGGCGCATTATGTCGAACCGACGATTCCTTTGCGCGTCGCMGGGCTACCTGGAGCGGCATGGCACCCCAAAATCGCCGGCGGACCTTGCCCACCACCGCTGCATTGTCCATCGACAAAATGACGACGCCTACGGCGTATGGCGTCTGGAACATGACGGTCGTCAGGAGACCGTCAAGGTGGATGGCGCGCTATCKAGTAATGACGGAGATATTGTCCTGGGGTGGGCGCTGGACGGTCACGGCATCCTGATTCGCTCGGAATGGGATCTGGCCAAGTATCTCGAGAGCGGACGCCTCCGCGTCGTCCTGCCCGATGACAAGATCCCCTCCGCTGACCTGTTCGTGTATTACTCCCAGCGCCGGAATCAAACCGCCCGAGCCAGGGCCTTTATCGATTTCCTGGTCGAACAGTTTCAGGCGTAATCCCGGCCAGCAAGCAGAAAATCCCCTCCAGTTGGACGGCAAAGTCCTCCGGATCCGCTTCAGTCAGCCCCGCCATCTCAACCACCTGGCGCATGAGTTGAACGCCCGCAATCACGGCCAGCAGCATCGCGGCGCGTTGGCCAGCCTGGGGCCCGGGTAGCCGCGCGGCCAGCGGCTGTGCGAAAACCTGCTCGAACTTGCCGCGCAGAATCGCCGAAGCCTTCGGACTATTTGCCGAACGCAGCATGATCAGGAAACCGTCCATCGGCGTGACCTCGGGCATGGTCCGCGTCACCAAGCCGCGCGCCAGCGCCCTGCAAAACGCCTGCATGGCGGGCCGATCGTCCATGACCTCCGCCGTCACGATGCCGGGCGCGGCCAGCACCGTATCCACCACCTCCTCGAAMAGTTGGTCTTTCGATCCGAAGTAACGATTGACCAGCATCGCCGTCACGCCGGCAGAGGCGGGATGGCCGGGTTGGCCCTGGGCGACCTTTCCACCGATGCCGGCGCCGATGCCGTCGCCACGCAGGTCCGCAAAGGCGGCCCTGTCGACATCCTGGTCAACAACGCGGGCCGCTACCAGCATTTGAACTGGACGACTGCCGTGCCCGACCAATGGACCGAGACCTTCGAGGCTAATGTCCTGTCCGCCGTGCGGATGATCCAGCGGTTCGTCCCCGCGATGCGCGAGCGCGGCTGGGGGCGCGTGATCCAGATCGGCGGCGGCCTGGCGGGCCAACCGGGGGCCGGCCTGCCGGACTACAACGCGTCGCTCGCCGCGCGCCATAACCTCGCGGTATCGCTGGCTCGCGAACTGAAGCGTACCGGTGTGACGTCGAACATCGTCGCCCCCGGGGCCATCCTTGTGCCGGCGGTCAAAAGCCTGCTCGAATCGATCGCGCCGCACCACGGCTGGGGAGACAGCTGGGAAGAGATCGAGCGGGGCTGCGTCCGCGACATGGTGCCCAACGATGTCGGGCGCCTGGGCCGCCCCGAGGAGATCGCCGCCGCCGTCGCCTACCTGTGCAGCCGATACGCCGACTATGTCAGCGGCGCCACGATCCGCGTCGACGGCGGCACGATCCGTTCGGTATCGTGAGACCTCCCCTAACCGTTCTTCGGCAGCATCGATCCCTTCCGCCGCCGGGAGGGCTTCGGCTCTACGCCCACGCGTGCATCCCGTTCGAACACGCGTGCCACCAGCCATTCGGCAGCTTCCTCGAACGCCGGATCGGTCTGGGGCACATACAGCCATTTGCCTAGCACCGGGTGCGGCCGCAAGGCCGGCATGTCCGCGATCAGCGCGGCGTGGTGCTCGTGGGAGGTGCAAACCAGCAGCCCGTTCCACGGGTCGTCGCGATCCGCCGCGATCAGGCACAGGTTCCCGTCGATGTAGGCGGCATCGCTGCCAAACATCCGTTTGCAGACGTAGGTGGGATCCCGCTCGAATGCATCGAAGATCCAGACAAGCGCGTTGCGGATGGCGGTGGGCATGGCGTGGGCGGTCAGGCGGGCAGGTGTGCCCGGCATAGGCTACCTGAGAATCGCCGGGCGGTGATCAGGCTCCCCGTTGCGGGGAGCCCTACTACTTTGTGCTTCGTCAGCGAGCGATCAACGGAGGCTGGTCAGCGTCTGCGTGTACGTCGTCATATACGTCGGATTTGCGAAACCCGTTGCATAGGAATAGTTCGACTGCCACTTGACAATGCGGCCCAGGTCCGGCGCCCACCAGCCCAGGATCGTCTCCTTGTAGGTGGCGTTGCCCGCGGCGCCATTGGGCAGCTGGGTGTCGTTCGAGTTGGTGTACGTGATCGTGAAAGCGAGACGCAGCGCGTTGAACGTGCCAGCCGGCGTCGTGATGCTTTCATACGTTTCCACCTTGCCGACCACCGCGCCCTTTTCGGTGTAACCCATCTGGCAAGCGTAGTCCCACGCGCCGGTCCAGGTCTTGCCGACGTAGAGCGGCAGCTCATAGAGCGTGCGTTTGGGCGAATACGTGCACACATTGCCGTTGGTGTACGTGCGCGACAGGCGGTTGCGATCCAGGTCCTGCACGTAGCTGGTGTCGGGCGCGTTCGTGATGGCGTCGGCGCTGGTGATCATCGCCCGCCCGTTGCTCACGGAGGCGATGGTGTAGGCCAGGTTCTCGGTCGTCGTGGTGCCGTTGAAGCGGACTTGCGTCTCCGCAAACGTCGCCACCTCGCCCACCTTGTACGCCACGCCGTTGTAGCGCTGCGGCGCCACGGCGATCTTCAGCGTGAACACCTTGGACGGATCGCTGACCTGCGTCGCCGTCAGGGTGATGGCGTCGCCCGTGGGGCTGACCAGATTGCCGGACCACTGGGTCTCGGTCAGCACCTGGTTGGTGACCGTCGTCTTGTCGCTCGTGATCACTGCCTGCCAGCGCACCGGCTGGCTGGTTTGCAGACGAATAAAGTCGCTCGACTGCACGTTCAGCGTGGTGCTCCCCCCCGCACCGACGCTGGTGCCCTGCGTCTGGCTGCCTGTGGCGCTGACGTTCAGCGCGCTGCCGCCATCCCCATCACCGCCACCACAGGCGGCCAGAACCCCGGCCAGCATGACGCAGGCCACCAGATTTCCCATCCTCTTCATGGATTTCCCCAAAAATTGCTTTTGATTTTTCGATGTCTTGGACCCCCCGGCATCCCTATGCTGGCATGCGCGGCGGCGAGGATTTTAACGCTGTGTGTCCGATTTATGTCTTAAGCGACACATCCCCCCGAAGGAGGATTGCCGGAGGTATTCCCCAAAAGAAGGCATCCCCCGGGTATCCCCCTGTCAACCGGCAATATTTCAAAGCGTTACGAAATATTACGAGCCGGCCTGCACACCCCGCACGACAAGAAAAAAGTGACGGGCTAGCCATACCTGGCGCTCATTTTGGGCGTTGCGGACAGGGAAGCCATATGCGCAGCCAGTTCCCATCGAAGGAACGGCGCGTGAATCAGGGGAGCGTTAAGTCGTGCAAGCAACATTTTTGACCTTGCGGGKGCTTTCCCAAGCCGACGCAGCGGGACGTTTTGAGCATTTTCCGGCCCGGTATCTGAAATATTTGACTGCCGTGGCCTCGGTGTCGTCGATCTGTTACCCGTCGGGCAGCCGAAAGTGGCTGTCTCGACGCCTGCGGCTGCTGGCCGTGGCGGCCACGCGTGGCAATGCCGCCCGCCTGTGGTTGGGCGCAGCGGCGTCCTGCGTGCTGCTGCAACGGGTGGCCACGGCCCGGCCGTTGGTGCTGGAGAAGCCGTTCCGCCCGCTCGGCGCGCTGGGCCTGTGTTTCTACGAGCGCGCCCGGCTGATGATCGAGCACTACGCCGTCATGGCCGCGATGGTGCCGGCCTGCGTCTGCGACCGTATCTATATGTCAGGCGGCCTGACCTGGACCTCGGCGGACGGCGGCTACCAGCTGCGCCTGGCCGATCCCGGTCCCAATCCCAAGGAAGGCGAACTGGCGTTCTACTGGATCGACCAGGAAGCCGGCATCTGCCTCGCCCAACTGAGTTTCTACCTGCGCCAGGGCCCGGCCGGCCCCGAGGTGTTCATCGGCGGCCTGCAGGGCACGATGGGCGAGACCGCCCGGGAGCGCATCCGCATCGCCACGCGCGCCTGCGAGGGCCTGCGCCCCAAGGACGTGGTCATGGAAGCGCTGCTGGCCTTCGCCGGCCATATCGGCGCGCGCCGCGTGACGGCGGTGTCCCGGGCGAATCACGTCGGCCGCCAGCGCCATACGCCGCGCGAGATCCAGTGCGACTACGAGGGATTCTGGATGGAGTACCACGGCACGCCAGACGCCGCCGGCAATATCGAGATCCCCGTGCGGCAGCCCGAGCGCGACATCGCCGAAATCGCCTCGAAGAAGCGTTCCGCCTGGCGCCGCAAGCAGGCGCTGGCACAGACGGTACGGGGGGCGGTCAGCCAGTGGCTTGATGTCGATGGTGCCGAGGCGGCGAATACGCCGGCGGTGGCGGAATCGATGGGGCTTGCCGTGGGCGTGGCAGCCTGAGGCGGGGGCGCCGKACCCTTCGTCCGGCGCCCTTCCCCCCTTACTTCTTCAGGTCAAACCGGTCCAGGTTCATCACCTTGACCCACGCCGCCACGAAGTCCTTGGCGAACTTCTCCTTGCCGTCTTCACTGGCGTAGACCTCGGCCAGCGCCCGCAGCTGCGAGTGCGAGCCGAACACCAGATCCACGCGCGTGCCGGTCCAGCGGACCTTGCCGGACTTGTCGCTACCCTCGAACACATTCCGTGACACCGGCTTCCACTGCACGCCCATATCGAGCAGGTTGCGGAAGAAGTCGTTGGTCAGCGTTTCCGGGCGATCGGTGAACACGCCGTGGGCATCCTTGCCGCTCTGCACCTTCAACACGCGCAGGCCGCCGACCAGCGCCGTCATTTCCGGGGCGGTGAGGGTCAGCAGTTGCGCCTTGTCGATCAGCATGGCTTCGGCCGGTGCTTGCACCTTCGCGTCGAGGTAGTTGCGGAAGCCATCGGCCTTCGGCTCCAGGGCGCCCACCGACTGGACGTCGGTCTTGTCCTGCGACGCATCCATGCGGCCCGGCGTGAACGGCACGGTCAGTTTCTGTCCGCCCGCTTCCGCCGCCTTCTCGATGCCGGCGCCGCCCGCCAGCACGATCAGGTCCGCCATCGAGATCTTCTTGCCGCCCGACTGCGCACCGTTGAACGCGCTCTGGATGCCTTCCAGCGTCTTCAGCACCTTGCCGAGTTGATCCGGATTGTTGGCCGTCCAGTCCTTCTGCGGCGCCAGGCGGATGCGCGCCCCGTTGGCCCCGCCGCGCTTGTCCGAACCGCGGAAGGTCGACGCCGACGCCCAGGCCGTGGACACCAGTTCCGAGACCGACAGCCCMGAAGCCAGGATCTTCTGCTTGAGCCCCGCCACATCCTGGTCATTGACCAGCGGATGGTCCACCGGCGGGATCGGGTCCTGCCAGAGCAGTTCCTCGGCCGGAACTTCCGGGCCGAGATAGCGCGCGCGCGGGCCCATGTCGCGGTGGGTCAGCTTGAACCACGCACGGGCGAAGGCATCGGCAAACGCCTGCGGGTCGTCCTTGAAGCGCCGCGAGATCTTCTCGTAGATGGGGTCGAAGCGCAGCGACAGGTCCGTGGTCAGCATCGTCGGCTTGAGCTTCTTGGCCGGGTCATAGGCGTGCGGCACCGACTCCGGTGCGTCCTTGGCGATCCACTGATTGGCGCCGGCCGGGCTCTTGGTCAGCTCGTATTCGAAGTTGAAGAGGTTCTCGAAGAAGCTGTTCCCCCACTGCGTCGGCGTATTCGACCAGGTGACTTCCAGGCCGCTGGTGATGGTGTCCGGGCCGCAGCCAGTGCCGAACTTGTTGCGCCAGCCCAAACCCTGCAGTTCCAGTTCGGCGGACTCCGGTTCGTCGCCCACGTTCTCGGGGTGCGCGGCGCCGTGGGTCTTGCCGAAGCTGTGGCCGCCGGCGATCAGCGCCACGGTTTCCTCGTCATCCATGGCCATCCGGCCGAAGGTATCGCGGATGTCATACGCGGCGGCGATGGGGTCCGGATTGCCGTCGGGCCCTTCCGGATTGACATAGATCAGGCCCATCTGCACCGCGCCGAGCGGATTCTCGAGGTAGCGGCCGGGATCGGTCCGGCTGGATTCCTGGCCGTGCTTCTCGACGTCAGCCACCAGTACGCCACCATCGTCATCCTTGCCCGCCGCGCCCTTGCCATAGCGGACTTCGCCGCCCAGCCAGGTCTTTTCATTCCCCCAATACACGTCCTGGTCCGGTTCCCAGGTATCTTCGCGGCCCCCGGCGAAGCCGAAGGTCTTGAATCCCATGCTTTCCAGGGCGACGTTGCCGGACAGGATCATCAGGTCCGCCCAGGAAAGCTTCTGCCCGTACTTCTGCTTGATCGGCCAGAGCAGCCGGCGCGCCTTGTCCAGGCTCACGTTGTCCGGCCAGCTGTTGAGCGGGGCGAACCGTTGCTGGCCGCGCCCGCCACCCCCCCGGCCATCGCCGATGCGGTAGGTGCCGGCGCTGTGCCAGGCCATGCGGATGAACAACCCGCCGTAGTGACCGAAGTCCGCCGGCCACCAGTCCTGCGAGTCGGTCATCAGTGCCGTCAGGTCTTTCTTGACCGCGGCGAGGTCGAGGGTCTTGAACGCCTCGGCATAGTTGAAGCTCTTGTCCAGGGGATTGGACTTGTCCGAGTGCTGGCTGAGCAGATCCAGCCGCAACTGCTGTGGCCACCAGTCCTTGTTGGTGGTGCCGCCTCCGGCGGCATGGTTGAAGGGACACTTTTCGTAAGACATGCGATCTCCTTTGGGGGGTACCCAACGCTAGTTCTAGTCTTTCCGCGTCGACGCTTCCACGTGGGCCTGCCTCGGCAAGCCTGCCGCACACAAAATATAGTTGAGAGCCGCCGTCAACCAAATGTGACGATTGCAATCGTCGCGATAGCGGCTTGCTATGGGCCACCCGGGTCACCTCCCCGCCCCCCGCCATGCTCGGGTTAGCCCCAACCAAATGCCGTCAGGCGCTTGTCCTATAGTTCCCGTACTCCAGACAACTGTAGCGCCCCACGCTCGGAGGTTGCCCTCATGACCATGTCCACCGCCCTCGCAAGGTGCCTGAGCAAGACGCAGAGCGAGTTCGAGACCGTGCACCGGCACGGCAGCCCCGATGGCGCGGCGCCAGCCCGGCCGATATCGATTCCCGGCGACCGGCTGGCCCGCACGGTGCTGCTGGAGGACAACCGGGGCTACCTCGCCGCCGTGATCCCCGCCACCCATCACCTGAAACTCTCGGAAATCTGCGAACAGACCGGTCGCCAGTTGGCCCGGGCGCGTACGGAAGGCGTGCACGAGGTGTTCCGGGACTGCGACCCTGGCGCGCTGCCCCCGGTCGGCATGGCCTACGGCACGCAGACCTGGCTCGATGACAGCCTGATGACCCATCCCGATGTCTACTTCGAAGCCGGGGATCGCGACGAGGTAGTGCACATGAGCACCGAGCAGTTCGCCACCCTGATGGCCGGGGCCCGGCGCGGGCATTTCGCCCATCGACGGCTCTAGGGGAGCCCCGGTTTCTGCATCCGCGTGTCAGTCAGGCATCGCCATATACACAGCGATACAAAAACCGTGCATTCCGACACATGGCACTTGCCATGGCCTCATAGACTTCGTGTCAGTTCATCACTGACCCGAGGAGAGAGGAACAATATGTCGGAAAAAATCGATTTGCCCCGTCGTGGTTTCCTGGGCGCCGCCGCCGCAACGCTGGCCGCCGCGCAACTGACGCTGTCGCAGGCCGCACAGGCGCAGTCCGCCATCACCAAGGCCGCCGCGCTGCCGGCCTCCAAGCCGGGCAGCCACACCAGCTTCGCTCCGCTCAAGCAGATCCAGGCCGGCGTGCTCAACGTGGGCTACGCCGAAGCCGGCCCGGCCAATGGCCCCGTGGCCCTGCTGCTGCACGGCTGGCCGTACGACATCTACGCCTTTGTCGATGTGGCGCCGCTGCTGGCCTCGCGTGGCTACCGGGTGATCATGCCCTACCTGCGCGGCAACGGGACGACCACTTTCCTCTCGCCGGACACCATGCGCAACGGCCAGCCGTCGGCGATTGCCGCCGACATGATCGCACTGATGGACGCCCTCAAGATCCAGACCGCCGTCGTCGCCGGCTTCGACTGGGGCGCGCGTACCGCCGACATCATGGCCGCACTGTGGCCGGACCGCTGCCGGGGCCTGGTCTCGGTCAGCGGMTACCTGATCGGTAGCCAGGCCGCAGGCAAGCTGCCGCTGCCGCCGGAAGCCGAGCTGCAATGGTGGTACCAGTTCTACTTCGCCACGGACCGTGGCGCGGCCGGCTATCAGAAGTACACGCACGACTTCGCCAAGCTGATCTGGAAGCTGGCGTCGCCGAAGTGGGATTTCGACGATGCCACCTTCAACCGCAGCGCCACCGCCTTCGACAACCCCGACCACGTGGCCATCACCATCCACAACTACCGCTGGCGGCAGGACCTGGTCAAGGGCGAGCCGAAGTTCGACGATCTCGAGAAGCGCCTGGCCACCGCGCCGACCATCAGCATCCCGACCATCACCATGGAAGGCGACGCCAACGGCGCGCCCCACCCCAAGCCCAGCGCCTATGCCAGCAAGTTCACGGGCCGCTATGAGCACCGCGACCTGACCGGCGGCATCGGCCACAACCTGCCGCAGGAAGCGCCGGTGGCGTTCGCCCAGGCCGTGCTGGACGTGGACAAGCGCTAAGCGCTAAACGCCCAGCGCCAGACATCAAGTAGTTCGATCTCCTAAGCTCCCCCTAAGCTCCCCTAAGCTCCCCTAAGCTCCCCTAAGCGCGCGCGTCCGGCTCCCCGCCGGCGCGCGTTTTTTTTGCCTTCCCGCCCGTCCTCCCGACTTGTTCCCGCCACGCAAAACTGTTGATGTGGGCGATGCCTTCTTCGTTGGGGCCGGCTCCACTAGATTTGAGCCCAAGGCAAACACGCCGAACCCCTACCAGGAGAATCTGAAATGTCCTCGCAAAAAGTTGTCATCGTGACTGGCGCATCCCAAGGCATCGGCGCCGAATTGGTCAAGGCCTACCGTGCACGCGGCTACCGCGTGGTGGCCACGGCGCGCAATATCAAGCCGACCGACGATCCCGATATCGCCATCGTCCCCGGCGACATCGGCGACCCCGACACCGCCCGCCGCGTGGTGGCCACGGCGCTGGAAGCCTTCGGCCGCATCKACTCGCTGGTCAACAACGCCGGCATCTTCGTCGCCAAGCCGTTCACGCAGTACACCGCGCAGGACTACGCCGCCGTGACCAACGTGAACCTGTCCGGCTTCTTCCACATCACCCAGCTGGCCATCGCCGAGATGGAAAAGCAGCGCAGCGGCCACGTGGTCAGCATCACCACCAGCCTGGTCGATCACGCCATCGCCGGCGTGCCGTCGGTGCTGGCCTCGCTGACCAAGGGTGGCATCAACGCCGCCACCAAGTCCCTGGCCATCGAGTACGCCAAGACCGGCATCCGCGTGAACGCCGTGTCGCCCGGCATCATCAAGTCCCCGATGCATGCGCCGGAAACCCATGAGGCACTCGGCGCACTGCACCCGGTGGGCCATATGGGCGAAATGGGCGATATCGCCGAAGCCGTGCTGTTCCTGGAAAGCGCCTCGTTCGTGACGGGCGAGATCCTGCACGTCGATGGCGGCCAGAGCGCCGGCCACTAAGCGGCTGGTTACCCCAAGTCATTCCCTTGACTTGACGTTCTTCATTCACGATACTTCATCTACTTTCATTCTTGTTTGAAGAACGTAAATCGTGGAACTGGCAGAATTAGAGATCTTCCGGGCGGTGGCGCGTGAGCAAAGCATCACACGCGCCGCCAAGCGGCTCGACCGGGTGCAGTCGAACGTGACCACCCGCGTGAAGCAGCTCGAGGAGAGCCTCGGCGTCAGCCTGTTCCAGCGCGATAGCAAGAAGATGTTGCTCACCCCGGAAGGCCTCCGCCTGCTCGACTATGCCGACCGCCTGCTGGCGCTGGCCGACGAGGCGCGGCAGTCGATGCGCACGGATGCGCCAAGCGGCCCGCTGCGGCTTGGTTCGATGGAAAGCTCGGCAGCCACGCTGCTGCCCCGCCCGCTCGGCGCCTTCCACGCGCGCTGGCCGGACGTGGCGTTGAAGCTGACCACGGGCACCTCGCAGGCGCTGGTCGATGCCGTGCTCGGCCATCGGCTCGACTGCGCCGTGGTGGCACATCCGGGCACGGGCGCGCCAGCCGACATCGAACTGACCGAAATGGGCGACGGCCTCGACGGCACCTACCTGCAAACCGAGGAACTGGTGCTGGTGCTGCCCGCCACGCACCCGCCGGTGCGCCAGCCGCAGGACGTCACGCTGCACCAGCTCGCCGCCTTCGCGCGCGGCTGCACCTACCGCCAATGTGCCGAAGACTGGCTGGAGCAGGCGGGCGACGACATGCGCCGCCGGCTCTCGGTGATCGACCTGCCGTCCTACCACGCCATCCTGGCCTATGTGGCCGCCGGGTCGGCGGTGGGCATCGTGCCGCGCTCGCTGCTGGCGGTGCATCGCGAAATGGCCCACCTCCAGACCGTGCCGGTCCGCACCGTCCACACTTTCCTGGTGAAGCGCGCCGGCTTCGCCACCTCGGCCTACACGGCGTTCCTGCGGGAATTGCAGCAAGGCCCATCCCCTTCATCGCCCACCTAACCTGAAGCCCAGCCATGAACACCGCCGCCCGCAATCTGGTTTCCCTCCTCAACCTCGCCACGCCGATCATCCAGGCGCCGATGGCTGGCGTCAGCACGCCGGCCATGGCCGCCGCCGTGTCCGAAGCCGGCGGCCTGGGCTCGCTCGGCGTTGGGGCGATGGACGCCGAAGGCGCCCGCAAGGTCATCCGCGAGACCCGCGCGCTGACCGCCAAGCCCTTCCATATCAACCTGTTCTGCCACGCCCCGGCCCAGGCCGATGCGGCGCGGGAGGCCGCCTGGCTGCAATACCTGACGCCGCAGTTCGCCGAATTCGGCGCCACGCCGCCTGCCGGCCTGCGCGAGATCTACAAGAGCTTCGTGGCCGACGAGGCGATGTATCAGATGCTGCTGGAAGAAAAGCCGGCGGTCGTCAGCTTCCATTTCGGGCTGCCGGCGCAAGAGAAGATCGATGCGCTGCGGGCCGCCGGCATCCTCCTGCTGGCCAGCGCCACCTCGCTGCGGGAGGCGCGCCAGATCGAAGCGGCGGGCATCGACGGCATCATCGCGCAGGGCATCGAGGCCGGCGGGCACCGTGGCGTGTTCGATCCGGAGGGCGATGACGAAGGACTGGGCACGCTGGCGCTGGTGCGGGTGCTGGTGACGCGTACCAGCCTGCCGGTGATCGCCGCCGGCGGCATCATGGACGGCGCCGGCATTGCCGCCGCGCTGGCACTGGGCGCGCAGGCCGCGCAACTGGGCACCGCCTTCGTGGCGTGCGATGAATCATCGGCAGACGCCGCCTACCGCGCCGCCCTGACCGCCGCCGAGCCGCGCGCCACCACGCTGACGCGGGCGATTTCCGGCCGCGCCGCGCGTGGCTTCACCAGCCGCTTCACCGCCCTCGGCGTGGCGCCGGGCGCCCCCGCGATTCCCGACTATCCCGTCACCTACGACGCCGGCAAGGCGCTCCACGCCGCCGCCAAGGCCAAGGGCGTCAGCGAGTTCGCCGCACAATGGGCCGGCCAGGCCGTACCGCTCGCCCGCGCCCTGCCCGCCGGCGCGCTGGTCGCCGAACTGACCGCCGAATTGCGCCAGGCGCTGGACCGGTTGAGCAGCCTGCGGGCATCGATCGAGTAGTCAAGCAAGCCTGATCAGGTTCCAAACTCGCTGAACTTCGAGCCGAGGAACTCCACGAACAGGCGGATGCGCGACGACAACTGGTGCCGTTGCTGGTAGACGGCATAGATGTTCGCCTCGGGGGTGGCGTAGTGCGGCAACACCTGCACCAGCCGCCCGCTGCGCAGGTAGCGCTCGATATCCCATTCGGCGCGCATCACGATGCCATGGCCCTCCAGCGCCCACTGCACGGCGATTTCGCCGTCATTGGTCGTCAAATTGCCACGCACATGGATCGCCTCGGTGCGCTGCTTGGCGCCCTTGCCCGAGGTCAGCCGCCACACCCCGTAGGCATCGCTGCCCTGCCGGATGCCGATGCAGTTGTGCCGCGCCAGATCCCCCGGCGTGGCCGGGACGCCGTGCTCGCGCAGGTATTTGGGCGAGGCGCACAGCAGGCGCCGGTTCGGGGCCAGGAATTTGGCGATGATCCGCGCGTCGGGCGGCTCCCCGAACCGCACGCAGACATCGAAGGCATCCTCCGTCAGCGGCGGCGGATCCGCCGACAGCTGGAGCTGCACATCGACATCGGGGTAGGTCCGGCTGTACTCGGCGATGACCGGCGCCACATGCATGCGGCCAAAGCCCAGCGTGGCGTTCACGCGCAGCAGGCCGCTCGGCCGCCCCTTGGCGCTGGTCAGCAACTGGCTCAGGTCGTCGATCTCGCCCAGGATGCGCCGCGCGTGCTCCAGGAACACCTCCCCCTCGGGCGTCAGCCCCATCCGGCGCGTGGTCCGCGTCAGCAGCGGCATGCCGATGCGCGCCTCCATCTGGGCCAGCCGCTTGCTGACCGCCGCCGTCGAGATCCCAAGATCCCGCGCCGCCGCGCTCAGGCTGCCCGCCGTGGCCACCGCCGCGAAAAAGCCCAGTTCGGACGGTTGAATGCCGCTCGTCGCGCTCATGGCATTGTTAATGTCAGGTTAAAGATGGTTTAACTTTAGCGTCGATCCAACACCGCGTCCACGGTCAAGAATCCGTCCCACGCACTACAGCGATGATTCTGACCAGGAGACACAAGATGAAGACGTACAAGATCGCCACGATCCCCGGTGACGGCATTGGCAAGGAAGTGGTTCCCGCCGGCCGTGAAGTGATGGAAGCGCTGGCCGCTGGTGGCGCCGGCTTCCAGTTCGAATTCGAAAACTTCGACTGGGGCGGCGACTACTACCGCCAGCACGGCGTGATGATGCCCGCCGATGGCCTGGACGCGCTGCGCGGCAAGGACGCCATCCTGTTCGGCTCGGCCGGCGACAACCAGATTCCCGACCACATCACGCTGTGGGGCCTGCGCCTGAAGATCTGCCAGGGCTTCGACCAGTACGCCAACGTGCGCCCGACGCGCATCCTGCCCGGCATCGACGGCCCGCTCAAGCGCTGCGCCCCGGAGGACCTGAACTGGGTGATCGTGCGTGAAAACTCGGAAGGCGAGTACTCGGGCGTAGGCGGCCGCGTGCACCAGGGCCACCCGATCGAGGCGGCCACCGATGTGTCGATGATGACCCGCGTGGGCGTGGAGCGCATCCTGCGCTACGCCTTCAAGCTGGCGCAATCGCGTCCGCGCAAGCTGCTGACCGTGATCACCAAGTCCAACGCCCAGCGCCACGCCATGGTGATGTGGGACGAGGTGGCCGTGGAAGTGGCCAAGGACTTCCCGGACGTGACCTGGGACAAGGAACTGGTCGATGCCGCCACCGCGCGCATGGTCAACCGCCCGAAGACGCTGGACACCATCGTCGCCACCAACCTCCACGCGGACATCCTGAGCGACCTCGCCGCCGCGCTGGCCGGCAGCCTCGGCATCGCGCCCACCGGCAATATCGACCCGGAACGCCGCTACCCGTCGATGTTCGAGCCGATCCACGGTTCCGCCTTCGACATCATGGGCAAGGGCCTCGCCAATCCGGTGGGCACCTTCTGGTCCGTGGTGATGCTGCTCGAACACCTGGGCGAAGACGCCGCCGCCAAGCGCGTGATGGCCGCCATCGAGGCCGTGACCGCCAACCCGGCCCTCCACACCGGCGACCTCGGCGGCAAGGCCACCACGGTCCAGGTGACCAAGGCGGTCTGCGACTACCTGGCCGCCAACAAGCAGGCCAAGGCGGCTTAACCCTCCCGCCCCCTCGCCGTCCCGGCATTTGGCCGGGCGGCCCTTGCGAGCCGGATCGCGGCTCGCGCTGCCCTGCGGACGCTAAAAAACGGCCATCAGAGCCGGTCCGCAGGCGCGCCAGATTCGAATGTGCAGGAGACAGCCATGATTCGAAAGCTACTGGGAAAGCTCTACGTCCAGGTGTTGATCGGCGTTGCCGCCGGTGTGGCACTGGGTGTCTGGGCACCCCAACTCGGCAGCGACCTCAAGCCGCTCGGCGACGTATTTATCAAGCTCATCAAGATGGTCTTCGCGCCGATCATCTTCGCCACCGTGGTGCTGGGCATCGCCCGCATGGAGAACATGAAGGAGCTGGGGCGGGTGGGCGTGCGCGCGCTGCTGTACTTCGAACTGCTGTCGACTTTCGCGCTGGTGCTCGGGCTGATCGTGGTGAATCTGGTGCAGCCGGGGCGCGGCATGAATATCGACCCGGCGCACCTCGACACCAAGGCCATCGCCACCTACACCCATGCGGCTGAAAAGTCACATTCGTTTATCGATTTCCTGATGAACCTGGTGCCGACCAGCATCATCGACGCGCTGGCCCGCAACGACATCCTGCAGATCCTGGTCTTCGCCACGCTGTTCGGCATCGCCCTGTCCCATATCGGCCCCCGCGCCAAGCCGGTGGTCGATTTCCTCGATTCCTTCGTGCACGGCATCTTCAGCGTGGTCGGCATGGTCATGCGGCTGGCCCCGCTGGCCGCCTTCGGCGCCATGGCCTTCACGGTCGGCAAGTACGGGCTGGGCTCGGTGGTCTCGCTCGGCAAGCTGATGGGGACGATGTACATCACGTGCTTCCTGTTCGTGGCCATCGTGCTGAACGGCGTGGCACGGCTCTCCGGCTTCAGCCTGTGGAAGTTCCTGCGCTATATCCGCGACGAGCTGTTCACGGTGCTGGGCACCAGTTCGTCCGAATCCGTGGTGCCGCAGCTGATGGGCAAGCTGGAGAAGGCCGGGGTGTCCAAGCCGGTAGTCGGGCTGGTGGTGCCCGCCGGGCTGACCTTCAACCCGGACGGCCAGTGCATCTACTACACCATGGCCGCCATCTTCATCGCCCAGGCCACCAACACGCCGCTCTCGCTGACCGACCAGTTCGTGGTGCTGGGGGTGCTGCTGCTGACCTCGAAGGGCTCCGCCGGCGTCACCGGCTCCGGCTTTATCACGCTGGCGGCGACGCTGGCCTCGCTGGGCACGATCCCGGTGGCCGGCATGGTGCTGCTGCTCGGCGTGGACCGCTTCATGTCCGAGGCGCGCGCCATTACCAACACCATCGGCAATGCCGTGGGCACGGTCGCCATCGCCCGCTGGGTGGGCGCGGTGGATCAGCAGCAGTTGCAGKACGCGCTGGACGGCAAGCTGTCCGATGACCCCGACGCGCTGATCCCTGACCAGCCCGAGCCGGCTACCTCCACGGTCGGCGCCCGGCTGGCCCGCATCGGCGATGCCCATGMCTCGCTCCTCCATTGATCCGATGACCCCGAGCCCCGCCATGGACACCCCCCAGGCCCGCCAACTGCTTCGCGAGATGTTCGAGGCGGCCATCCACGCCGCCCAGCCCGCGCGCACGCTGGCCGCCCACCTGCCCCCGCCGCCACCGTCTCCTGGCCGGACCATCGTGATCGGGGCCGGCAAGGCGTCGGCGGCCATGGCCCGCGCGCTGGAAGATGCCTGGCCCCATCCGCTGGAAGGGCTGGTKGTCACGCGCTACGGCTACGCGGTGGAGTGCGCGCGCATCGAGATCGTCGAGGCCGCCCATCCGGTGCCGGACGCCGCCGGCTTCCACGCCGCGCAGCGCATGCTGGAACGGGTGTCCGGGCTGACCGAGGACGACCTCGTCATCTGCCTGATCTCGGGCGGCGGCTCCGCGCTGCTGCCGCTGCCGCTGGCCGGCATGTCGCTCGCGGACAAGCAGGCGGTCAACCAGTCGCTGCTGAAGTCCGGCGCGACCATCACCGAGATGAACACCGTGCGCCGGCACCTGTCGGCGATCAAGGGCGGGCGCCTCGCCGCGGCCTGCCATCCGGCGCGGGTCTGCAACCTGCTGTTGTCCGATGTGCCCGGCGATGACCCCATCGACATCGCCTCCGGCCCCACCGTGCCGGACCCGACCACCCGGGCCGACGCGCTGGCCATCGTCCGGCGCTACGGCATCGACGTGCCGCCGCATGTGCTGGCCGTGCTCGATTCGGACGCGTCCGAGTCCATCAAACCCGGCGATGCCCGCCTGCCGCCCATCGACACCACGCTGATCGCCACGCCCCGGCTGGCGCTGGAAGCTGCCGCCGCCGTGGCACGCCGCGCCGGCCTGCGCGCCTACCTCCTGGGCGATGCCATCGAGGGCGAGGCGCGCGATGTCGGCAAGGTCATGGGCGGTCTGGCACTGGAAGTGGCGCGGCACGGCCAGCCGTTCACGGCGCCCTGCGTGCTGCTCTCGGGCGGCGAGACGACCGTCACCGTGCGCGGCAACGGGCGCGGCGGGCGGAATGTGGAATACCTGCTCTCGCTGGCGCTGACGCTGCGTGGCGAACCGGGCGTGCATGCCATTGCGGGCGATACCGATGGCGTGGACGGCCAGGAGGAAATCGCCGGCGCGCTGGCCGGCCCGGACACGCTGGCGCGCGCCTGGCAACTCGGCATCCGCCCGCAGGACGCGCTGGCGGCCAACGATGGCCACGGTTTCTTCGAGGCGCTCGGCGATGCGGTTGTCACCGGGCCGACCTTGACCAATGTCAATGACTTCCGCGCCATCCTGATCGCGCGGTGAATGGAGTAACAAGATGAGACGCACCCGCAATGCCAAGATCGTGGCCACACTGGGCCCCGCGAGCACGTCGCCGGAAGTCATCGACGCGCTGTTCGAAGCCGGCGCCGACGTATTCCGGCTCAACTTCAGCCACGGCAGCCACGCCGACCACAAGCAGCGGCTGGACACCATCCGCGCCGTGGAACGGGACCGTGGCCGCCCCATCGGCGTGCTGCTGGACCTGCAAGGCCCCAAGCTGCGCATCGGCACGTTTGCCGATGGCCCGATCCAGCTGGCCGCCGACGCCAGCTTCCGGCTCGACCTCGACGCCACCGTGGCCGGCACCGCCAGCCGGGTCAGCCTGCCCCACCCGGAAATCTTCGCAGCGCTGCAGGAAGGGACCGAGTTGCTGCTCGATGACGGCAAGATCCGCCTGCGCGTGGAGCGCTGCGGCAAGGACTTCGCCGAGACCACCGTGGTCAATGGCGGGACGCTGTCCGACCGCAAGGGCGTCAACGTGCCCGGCGTGGTGCTGCCCCTGTCGGCCATGACCGAGAAGGACCGGCGCGACCTGGAGTTCGGCCTGACGCTCGGCGTGGACTGGATCGCCCTGTCCTTCGTGCAGCGGCCCGAGGACATCCTGGAGATCAAGGACATCGTCAAGGACCGCGCCGGCATCGTCGCCAAGCTGGAGAAGCCGGCGGCCATCCAGAGCCTGGAGGCCATCGTCGCCGAATCGGATGCCGTGATGGTGGCGCGCGGCGACCTTGGCGTGGAGATGCCGGCCGAGCTGGTGCCCTCGCTGCAGAAGCAGATCCTGCGGGCCTGCCGCAAGGCCGGCAAGCCGGTGATCGTGGCCACGCAGATGCTGGAATCGATGATCGCCTCGCCGGTGCCGACCCGCGCGGAAGCCTCGGACGTCGCCACGGCCGTGTACGACGGCGCCGATGCGGTGATGCTGTCCGCCGAATCGGCCTCGGGCAGGTATCCGGTGGAGGCCGTGCGGATGATGAACAGCATCATCTCGCGCACCGAGTCGGACCCGCTCTATCACGATGCCATCCAGGCCTCCCACACCCCGCCGCGCGCGGAGGCCGCCGACGCCATCGGGCTGGCGGTGCGCCATGTGGCCGGGCTGCTGAAGTCCCCGGCGACGGTGGCCTACACCAGTTCCGGCTACTCGGCGCTGCGCATGGCGCGCGAGCGCCCCGAGGTGCCCATCCTCGGCATGACCCCCCGCATGGCCACCGCGCGCCGGCTGGCGCTGGCCTGGGGCGTACACGCGGTGCTGTGCCACGAGGTGGTCGATGTGGTCGAGATGACCGAATTGGCCAGCCAGACCGTGCGCAAGGAGGGCTTCGGCGCGGCCGGCGACTCGATCGTGATTTCCGCCGGGCTGCCCTTCGCGGTAGCCGGCACCACCAATCTGCTGCGAATCGCGCAGGTCCAGTAAGTTGCTATTTCGTTAGGACCCCCCCATGCCCATCATCCAGGACATTCGCGGCTACGAGATCCTCGACTCGCGCGGCAACCCCACCGTGGCGGCGCAGGTGCGGCTGTCGGACGGCTCGCAAGGCTTTGCGGCGGCGCCGTCGGGCGCCTCCACCGGCGCCCGCGAGGCGCTGGAGMTGCGCGACGGCGACCCCCGGCGCTACTTCGGCAAGGGCGTGCGCAAGGCCGTGGCCCATATCGACRTCGATATCGCCCGCACGCTGGCCGGCATGCCGGCGGCAGACCAGGCGGCGGTGGACGACTGCCTGATCCGGCTCGACGGCACGCCAGAGAAGTCCCGGCTCGGCGCCAACGCGCTGCTGGCGGTGTCGCTGGCCACCGCGAAGGCGGCGGCGGCTTCGGCCGGCGTGCCGCTTTATCGGACCATCGGAGGCCAGCGCCGCGACGCCCGCCTGCCGCTGCCGATGATGAACATCATCAATGGCGGGGCCCATGCCGACAACAGCGTGGACATGCAGGAGTTCATGATCCTGCCGGTGGGCGCCCCGTCGTTCTCCGAGTCCCTGCGTTGGGGCGCGGAGATCTTCCACACGCTCAAGGCGGTGCTCAAGGCGCAGGGGCTTTCCACCGCCGTGGGCGACGAAGGTGGCTTCGCGCCGGACCTCGCATCGAACGAGCACGCGCTGGAGATCATCCTGCGCGCCATCGAACAGGCCGGGTTCCAGGCCGGGCGGGACATCGCGCTGGGGCTGGACGTCGCCAGTTCGGAGTTCCATCGCGACGGGCGGTACGAGTTGCAGTCCGAAGGCCGGTCCTATTCGGCGGACGGTTTTGTCGACCTGCTGGCCAAGTGGGTCGATCAGTACCCCATCGTCACCATCGAGGACGGCATGGCCGAGGGCGACTGGGCCGGCTGGCAGTTGCTGACCGAGCGGCTGGGCCAGCGCGTGCAGCTGGTGGGCGACGACCTCTTCGTCACCAACACGGCGATCCTGCGGCAGGGCATCGACTGCGGGGCCGCCAACGCGATCCTGATCAAGCCCAACCAGATCGGCACGCTGACCGAGACGCTGAACGCCATCGACATGGCGGAGGCGGCCGGCTACGCCTCGGTCATCTCGCATCGCTCCGGCGAGACCGAGGACACGACCATTGCCGACCTCAGCGTCTGCACGGCAGCCACGCAGATCAAGACCGGCTCGCTGTGCCGCTCCGACCGCGTCGCCAAGTACAACCGCCTGCTCTATATCGAGGCGGAACTGGGCTGCGCGGCCACCTTCGCGGGACGCGCCGCGCTGCGCGTACCGGGTTTGCAGGTGTTGCCGTCAGCGAGTGATCTCGCTATTAGTGAGCAATAAATCACAAATCATAAATACAGGAGACAGACCATGCCGACTTCCCAAACGCTTCCCCGCTTCCTCCGTGCCGCGCTGCTGATGCTGGGCGCCGGGGCCTCCGCCCTGTGCGTGGCGCAGGAATGGCCGACCAAGCCGATCAGCCTGATCGTGCCGTTCCCCTCCGGTGGCACCACCGACGTACTCGCGCGCGCCATCGGCGACCAGCTTTCCAAGAAGCTGGGCCAGCCCGTGATCGTGGAGAACCGGCCCGGCGCCGGCGCCACGGTGGGCGCGGACTACGTGGCCAAGGCCCGCCCGGACGGCTACACACTGTTGATGGGCGCCGTCCACCACACCATCGCCACCAGCGTCTACAAGAAGCTGCCGTACAACTTCCAGAAAGACCTGGCGCCGATCTCCACCGTGGCGATGGTGCCCAATGTGCTGGTGATCAATCCCGCCAAGACCCCGGCCAAGACCGTGGCCGAGCTGGTGGCGCTGGCCAAGAAGTCGCCCACCGAGTTCGCCTACGGCTCCAACGGCAACGGCACCGCCCAACACCTGATCGGCACGCAGTTCCAGACCGCCACGGGCGCCCCGCTGCTGCACGTGCCCTATAAAGGCAGCGGCCCGCTGACCACCGACCTGCTGGGCGGACAGGTGACGATGTCCTTCGACACGCTGACCCCGGTGCTGCCGCACATCAAGGCCGGCAAGCTGCGCGCGCTGGCCGTGACCACGGCCAAGCGTTCCAGCGTGCTGCCGGACGTGCCGACCATGGAAGAAGCCGGCCTGAAGGGCTTCGATATCGGCACGTGGTTCGGCATCCTGGCGCCGGCGGCCACGCCCAAGCCCATCGTCGCCCAGCTCAGCGCGAAGATCGTGGAAATCGTCAATTCGCCGGACTTCCAGCAGCGCATGCTGGCCGCCGGCGCCGAGCCGATGCCCAGCGATTCGGCAGCGTTCGCCAAGCGCATCGACGACGAGACCGCCAAGTTCGCCAAGCTGGTCAAGGATGGCAAGGTGACGATCGAGTAAGGCCCCCGGAGCCTTGGCGCGTTACTCGACCTCCACCACCGGCTGGCCCTCGGTCACGGCGTCGCCGGGCTGGACCAGGATGGCCTTGACCACGCCATCCGCCTCGGCTTCGAGCGGGATTTCCATCTTCATCGACTCGATGATCATCAGGACATCCCCGGCGGAGATGGTGGCGCCGGCTTCGATGGCGATGGAGGACACATGGCCGCTGACTGCGGCGTCGATCTGGGGCATCAGGCTGCTCTTTCGGTAAGGGTTTCGGGTTGCTTCGGCGTAGGCGTCTGGAGCGGCGTGGCCAGCACGCGCTGGGTCAGGGCCGTGTCGATGCGGGCATCGGCGAAATCGGGGTGGGCCAGCACGCGCAGCAGGAACGGCAGGTTGGTCTTGACCCCGGCAATCTGGAACGCCTCCAGCGCGGCACGCAGGCGCCGGATGGCGTCGGCGCGGTCGCTGCCGGTGGCGATGACCTTTGCGATCATCGGGTCGTAGTACGGCGTCACGCGCTGGCCCTGCGCGTAGCCGGTCTCCACGCGGATGCCGGGCGCCTGCGGCGGCACGAAGGTGTCCAGCGGCCCCGGCGACGGGAAGAAGCGCACCGGGTCTTCGGCGTAGACGCGGGCCTCGATGGCGTGGCCCTGCTGGCGCGTGGGGGCCGGCAGCACGGCGTCGATCCGCTCGCCGCAGGCCAGCCGCACCTGCGCGGCCACGATGTCGATGCCGGTCACCTGCTCGGTCACCGCATGCTMCACCTGGAGCCGCGTGTTCATCTCCAGGAAGACAAAGCCGGTCTCGGGTGTGTGCAGCATCTCCACGGTGCCGATCACGTCGTAGCCGACGTGGCCCAGCAGCGTGGCCAGCCGCTCGCGCATGGCGGCCACCGCCTCGCCCGACAAGCCCGGCGCGGGGGCTTCTTCCAACACTTTCTGATGACGGCGCTGCACCGAGCAGTCACGCTCGCCCACAATGCGCACGCCGCCGTAGCGGTCCGCCAAGACCTGGAATTCGATGTGGCGCGGCTGCTCCATCAGCTTTTCCAGATACAGCTCCGCCTGCCCGAAGCTGCGCTGCGCCACCGAGCGGGCCTGCTGCCACGCGGCGGCCAGCCCTTGCGCATCGCGCACCGGCAGCATGCCGATGCCCCCGCCACCGCCAGCCGGCTTGATCAGCACCGGGTAGCCGATCTGCTCGGCGGCGGCAGCCACGACGGCCATGTCGTCCGGCAGCACGCCGGAACTCGGCGCCATCGGCATGCCGTGGCCGGCCATGAAGTCGCGCGCCTGCGTCTTGTGGCCCAGACGGCGGATCCAGGCGGGCGACGGGCCGATAAAGCAGAGCCCCGCCGCCTCCACCCGTTCGGCGAAGTCGGCGTTTTCCGACAGGAAGCCATAGCCGGGGTGCACGCCGTCCGCGCCGGTCTCCCGGGCGACATCGAGCAGCTTTTGCTGATGCAGATAGCTGTCCAGCGGCGCCGCCTCGCCGATGCGCACGGCCATATCGGCCTCGCGCAGGTAGGGCAGGCCCGCGTCGGCGTCCGAGTAGACCGCCACCGAGGCGATGCCGAGCTGGCGCAGCGCGCGGATCCCGCGTGCTGCCACGGCGCCCCGGTTGGCCACCAGCACGCGGCGCAGCGTGCGGACCTTGATGGTGTCGTTCATGCCGTCTCTCCTGCGCGGATCACCACCGCATCGACCAGCACCGGCGCCACCGCCCCACGGGCGACGATCACCGGGTTGGCATCGACCGAATGCACCGTGCCGCGCGCCGCGACCATCCAGTCGCCCAGACGGACCAGCATGTCGGCCAGTTGGTCGAGGTCCACCGCTTCCATGCCGCGCAGCGCGGCGAACGCCGGGGCGATGCGCAGCCGGCCGATGGCGGCCCGCGCCTGACTGGCCGTGAACGGCGCGACGAGGAATTGCACGTCCTGCAGCGCTTCCACCAGCACGCCACCCTGCCCGACCATCACCACCGGGCCGTAGGCCGGATCGATATGGGCGCCCACGGCCAGTTCGAACGCGCCGCGTTGCTGGCGCGCCAGCAGCACGCCGCCGTGGCGGACTTCCATCCTGTGCAGGATCTGGTCGATCTCGTCGAAGGCAGCCACGGCGGCGGCCTCGCCGGACAGGTTCAGCTTCACCAGCCCGTGCTCGGATTTGTGCGTGATGTCCGGGGACACACCCTTGGCCACCACCGGCGCGCCCAGTTCGGACACGGCACGGCGCACGTCGTCGGCGCTGTGGCAGAGCCGGTGCGCCACCACGGGCAGGCCCGCCGCCGCGAGTTCGGCCAGGCTGCGGACTTCATCGAGGGCATGGGCGGGGGACGCGTGCGTCAGTACTCCTGCCGGCACGCCAGCCGGCAAGGGCGCGGCCAGCGCCGCCTCGCGGCGTTCGCCATATTCGGCCAGCAGCGCCAGCGCCTGCATGGCGGAGCGCTCGCTGTCGAACACCGGCACGCCCTGCGCGCGGAACGCCTGCGCCACCCACTCCTGATTGGCGCTGACCGCCACCGGCACGCCGCTGGCCGAAGCAAAGCGCCCGGTCTGTGCGGAGAAATCGTCGAAGTCGTAGCCTTCGCCGCCAATCGGAAAGCCGACGAAGATCAGGTCGGCCTGCCGCTGGGCCGCCACGGCGTCGAGCGTCTGGCCATAGATCTGCGGCTGGCCGAGCAACGCGGTGGTCATGTCGATGGGATTGCGCGCCGAGACATAGCCGGGCAGCACGGTGCGCAGCGCGGCGGTGCCGGGTCCGTCGAACTGGCACAGGTCCAGCCCGTGGGACTCCGCCGCGTCCGCCGCCAGCACGCAGGTGGCGCCCGAGTTGCTGATCGCCACCACCTTGCGGCCACGCGGCCGCTGGCCGCCCGCGAAGATCTGCGCGTACTCGGACAACTCCCGGAAATCGTTCACGCGCAGGATGCCGTGCTGACGCAGGAAGGCATCGGCCAGCGCGTCCTCGCCGGCCATCGCCCCGGTGTGGGAGCTGGCGGTCAGTTGCCCGGCGCGGGTCCGGCCGGCCTTGACGGCGAGGATCGGCACATCGCGCGCATGGGCGATCCGTGCGGCCTGCGCCAGCACGTCGGGGTCGCGCAGGGATTCGACGTACAGCAGCATCACGCGCACGGCGTCGTCCTCGGCAATCGCGCGCAGCGTTTCGGCGGCGGTCACGTCGGCCTCGTTGCCCGTGGCCACCATGTAGCGCACGCCGATGCCCTTGCGGCGCAGCCCGCCATAGACGATGGACGAGCCCGCGCCGCTCTGGCTGACGATGGCCACCGGGCCGTCCTGCGGCGCTTCCTCGTTGATCATGGTCGAGAAATGCAGCACGGCGCCGGTGGCGAAGTTGGCCACGCCCTGCGTGTTCGGCCCGAACAGCCGCAGGCCGCCGGCGCGGGCCCGCGCCACGAGCCGCTGCTGCTGCGCCGCGCCGGCCTCGCCCAGTTCGGCAAAGCCCGACGAATAGATCACCGCGCCCTTGGCCCCCACCGCGATGCATTGCTCGATGGCCTGCTCGGCCTCGGTGCCGGCCACGCTGATGACGACCACATCGGGCGAGTCCGGCAGCGCGGCCAGGTCGGGGTAAGCCGCCAGGCCCTGGATCTCGGCCCGCTTGGGGTTGACCGGGTAGATGCGCCCGGCATAGCCGTGGCGCCGCATATAGTCGATGGGCCGGCCGCCGGCCTTGATCGGGTTGTCGGACGCGCCCAGCACCGCCACCGAGCGCGGCGCCAGCAATGACAACAACGAAGCTTGCTCCTTGGTATCCGCCATCGCTCAGTCCACCTTGACCTTGGCCTCGATGGCCACGCGCTTCCATTTGTCGAGTTCGGCCTGCACGAAGCTGCCGAACTGCTCGGCGTTGAGCGCGCCGGGGCTGGTGCCGTTCTGGGTCAGGTAGGTCTTGGCCTCGGCGCTGTTCATGCTCTTGACCGCTGCGTGGTTCAGCTTCTCCACCAGCGCGCGCGGCAGGTTGGCCGGGCCGTAGAAGCCGATCCACGTGGTGGCTTCGTAGCCGGGCACGCCCTGCTCGGCAATGGTCGGCACGTTGGGCAGCGCCTCGCTGCGCCTGGCCGAGGTCACGCCGATGGCCTTGACCTTGCCGTCCTTCACGTACGGCGCCATGGTCATCACGTCATGGAACAGCGCGGGGATCTGGCCGCCCAGCAGGTCGGCCAGCGCCGGGGACGCGCCCTTGTACGGAATGTGCGTCATCGGCACCTTCGTCATCAGCCGCAGCAGCTCCCCGGACATATGCGTGGCGCCGCCAATGCTCGACGAGCCGTAGGACAGCCCCTCGGTCTGCTTCTTCGCATAGGCCAGGAACTCGGGGAGATTGTTGGCCGGCACCTTGTTGTTGACCACCAGCACGTTGGGCGTGGTGGCCAGCAGCGCGATGTTCGTGAAATCCTTCGACGCGTTGTACGGCAGCTTGGGCCGGATGGCCGGGTTGATCACGTGGTGCGTGGCCGAGACCAGCAGCGTGTAGCCGTCCGGGTTGGCGCGCGCCACGATCTCGGTGCCGATCTGCCCGCTGGCGCCGGCGCGGTTGTCCACCACGAAGGGCTGCTTCAGCTCGGCCTGCATGTCACGGGCGATGCGGCGCGCCAGCAGGTCGGTCATGCCGCCCGCCGGGAACGGCACGACGATGGTGACGGGCTTGGCGGGCCAGTTCTCCTGCGCGAAGGCCGGCGCGGCCAGCGTGGTGGCCAACGTGGTGGCCATCAGGCCGAGACACAGCGAAGGTAGGGATCTGCGTTGCATGCGGTTTGTCTCCTGATTCTTTTTTTAGGATTTTGGCTAGGGGTTGCCGAACGCTTTCAAGGCCGGATGCCKAACTTGCGCACCCCCGCCTCGCGCAGCGGCGCGGCGAGGTTGGCGAACTCGCACAGCAGCGCCCGCGTGTCGCGCGGGTCGATGATGTCCTCGATCACGAAGGCTTCCGCGCTGCGGAACGGCGAGGTCAGGCTGCGCACCCGCTGCTCGATCTCGGCCCGCTTCTGCACCGGGTCGTCGGCGCCCTCGATCTCGGCCTTGTAGGCCACCTCCAGCCCGCCCTCGATCGGCAGCGAGCCCCAGTTGGCGGACGGCCACGCATAGCGGAAGTTGAAGCGACCCATGTGCTGGTGCCCCGCCGCCGCCACACCGTAGGCGCGGCGCACGATCACCGAGCACCACGGCACGGTGGCCTGATAAACCGCCGCCAGCGCGCGCACGCCGTAACGCATGATCCCGGCCTTCTCGGCCTCCAGCCCGATCTGGAACCCGGCGATATCGACGAGGTTGACCACCGGCAGGTGGAAGGCCTCGGCCATGTCCAGGAAGCGGGTGAATTTCTCGGCCGTGGGGCCGTCCCAGCCGCCGCCGTAGTAGTACGGGTCGCTGGCGACCACGGCCACGGGCCAGCCATCCAGCCGCGCCAGCCCGGTGACGATGGCGCGGCCCCAGTGCTTGCCGATCTCGAAGAACGAGTCCTGATCGACCAGCGCCTGCACGATCGGCCGGATCTTGTAGACCTGGCGGCTTTCGCGCGGGATGGCGGAGAGCAGCCATTCGTCGCGGCGGCGCGTGTCGTCGGCGGGCGCGGCGCGCGGCGGCAGCTCATACACGGACGGCGGCAGGTAGGACAGGAAGCGGCGGGCCCGGTCGAAGGCCTCTTCCTCGCTCGCCACCTCGTCATCGACCACGCCGTTGCGGGTGTGGATCTGACTGCCGCCCAGCTCGTTCTTTTCCAGGATCTGGCCGATGCGCGCCACCACGGGCGGGCCGGCGTTGAACAGTTGCGTCGTGCCCTTGACCATCACCGAGTAGTGGCTGGCCGCCACGCGCGCCGCGCCCATGCCGGCCACCGAGCCCAGCGCCAGCGACACCACCGGCACCACCGACATGTTCTCCACCACGTGCTGCCACACCTTCATGGTGGGGATATTGGTGTAGCCACGGTTCTCGATATTGCGCACCGAGCCGCCGCCGCCCGTGCCATCGACCAGCCGCACCATCGGCAGGCGCAGGTCGTGGGCCATCTTCTCGGCGTGGATCAGCTTGTCGCCCACCGCGCCGTCGTTGGCGCCGCCGCGCACCGTGAAGTCATCCCCGACCAGCACGGCGGGACGGCCACCCAGATGTGCGCGACCCATCACCAGATTGGCCGGGGTCAGGCCCACCAGCCGGCCATTGCTGTCGTACTGACCGCTACCGGTAAGCGCGCCCACCTCGCGGAAGCTGCCGGGGTCCGCGATGGCCTCGATGCGCTCGCGCACGGTGAGCTTGCCGGCGTCCTTGTGGCGCTTGACCTTGTCGGGTCCGCCAAGCTCGGCGGCCAGTCGCTTGCGATAGGCCAGTTCGTCGATTTCCGGCTGCCAGGACATGTGTCTCCTCTGTGTCTTCGGGCTTATGGGTATGGGTGTTATCCGAGAGCTAACGCACTACCCGTGCCAGCCATGAAGCACATTGATTTCATTGCGATTTTTTCGACTGGCCGGTAGAGTGTCCGGCACGAGGACACTCAGATGTCCCGCATGGAGACACAATCAATGTCGTCAGTGAAGACACAAAGCCTGGGCGCGCTGGTGCTCGGGGCCGGCGGGGAGACCCTCGCCGCCTCGGGCACAGCACGCAATCCGGCCATCGCCCGGGCCGCGCAGGCCGGCGTGGCCGCGCTGCCCCCCGCCGAGAACCACCATGCCGGCCGCGTTTTCGATATCGAGGTCGATGGCGAGCGCCATATCGGGCTGGCCTTGCTCGATGCCAGCCAACAGACCATCCTGCTGCGCCGCGCGGCGGCCGGGGCGGCGCTGTTCGACTTCCTCGGCGCAGTGCCGTTTGCGGACGCCATCCTCGAACACTTCCTGACCAATCCCTATCAGGCGATCACGGTGGTGGACCACACGGGGTGTATCCGCTTCATCAGTCCCGTCCATGAGGCGTTCTTCGGCCTGCGCACTGGGGAAGGCACGGGGCGCCCCGCCGAGCAGGTCATCCCGAATTCCCGGCTGGGCCACGTGGCGGCGACCGGCAAGGCCGAGATCGGCCAGCTTCAGCGGATGAATGGCGTGACGCGCGTGGTGAACCGGGTGCCCATCGTTGTCGATGGCAAGACGGTCGGCGCGATCGGACAGGTCCTATTCAAGGAGCCGGAGGCCATCGGCCGGATGCACAAGGAGGTGGAGGAACTGCGGTCGCAGCTGGCGCACTACCGGCGCGAACTGCACGGGCTGCGCCAGCGCGACTCGGGAGTGGGCCTGCTGATTKGCGAGAGCGCGCCGATGCAGCGGCTGCGCCGGGAGATCGAGACCGTGGCGCGGCTCGACGTGCCCGTGCTGGTGCTGGGCGAGTCCGGCACGGGCAAGGAACTCGTCGCGCGGGCCATCCACAGCGCCGGCCGGGGGTCACATGGCGTGCAGGGCGATGACGAGGGGACGCAGGCCACGCCGCTGGTCAGCCTGAACCTGGCCGCGTTCCCGGCCACGCTGATCGAGGCCGAACTGTTCGGCCATGCGGCGGGCGCCTTCACGGGCAGCCATCGGCATGGCCAGCCCGGCAAGCTCGAACAGGCAGCCGGCGGCACGCTGTTCCTGGACGAAGTCGCCGATATTCCGATGGAGATGCAGGTCAAGCTGCTGCGCGTGCTGGAAGACCGCATGGTCGAGCGGCTCGGCAGCCGGCAGGCGCGGCGGGTGGATTTCCGGCTCGTGACCGCCACCAACCGCGACATTCAGGCGCTGATCGACGGTGGCCGCTTCCGGCTCGACCTCTACTACCGCCTCAGCGGCGTGGTGCTGCGCGTGCCGGCGCTGGGCCAGCGGCTGGAGGACATTCCCGCCCTGCTCCATCACTTCGTGCAGGCGTTCTGCCAGCGCAACGGCGTGCCGGTGCCGCAGGTCATGCCCGATGTGGCGCGGCACCTGGCCTCGCGGCGCTGGCCCGGCAATGTGCGCCAGCTACGGCAGAAGATCGAGGAAGCGCTGGTGTTCTGCGACGGCAGCCGGCTCCGGGTGCAGGACTTCGCCCGGGGCGAGGAAAACCATATGGCGACCATGGTGGCGCCGGCAACGCACCCGCTCGGGCAGGTCTTCGCGCCCGAGGATGCCCCGGCCCCGGCGGCGGCCCGGCTGCGCGACCTCGCTTATGACGCCGTGCTGCAGGCCATCGCCCGCCATGGCGGCAACAAGAAGCAGGCCGCGCTGGAGCTGGGCATTTCCCGCTCCCATCTATATAAGATGCTCGAGCGCGGCGGCGAAGCCTGAACCGGGAATTCCGGAACTAGCCCTTGCCCTGGTTCAGCGCAACGGCGGCACGGATCAGGGCCTTCAGCGCCTTGGCATCGATCTTCTCGCCCTCACGGAAGTCGATGGCGCGCCGGGTGTTGCCGTCCAGGCTGGAATTGAACAGGCCGGACGGGTCGTCCAGCGAGGCCCCCTTGGCGAAGGTCATCTTCACCGCGCTCTTGTAGGTCTCGCCGGTGCACAGGATGCCGTCGTGGGACCACACCGGCACGCGCCACTTCCATTCCTCCACCACCTCGGGGTCGGCTTCCTTCACCAGCGCGCGCAGGCGGGCGAGGGTTTCGCCGCGCCAGTCGCCCAGTTCCGCGATCCGGGCGTCGATCAGGGCTGCCGGGGACTCGTCCGCTGGCGCGGTGGCCTTGGTTGCGGTCTTGGCCGGGGCTTTGGTCTTCGTTTGGGTCATTCCCGCCTCTCCTCTCGTATTTATCCGCCTTTTGGTGCGTGTATGGTTGTCGAAGTGGCGCACCTTGCCAAGCCCCCGCTGGCGGGCGCTGGCCGGAATCTGCCCGTTTTTTCATGGGCCCCGCCGTCGAGGCCGGGCACCTGCCGTTACAATT
Source organism: Cupriavidus sp. 05T42 (assembly GCF_056396345.1). Taxonomy (NCBI): domain Bacteria; kingdom Pseudomonadati; phylum Pseudomonadota; class Betaproteobacteria; order Burkholderiales; family Burkholderiaceae; genus Cupriavidus; species Cupriavidus sp. 05T42. The sequence goes on along the minus strand of NZ_JBFTLH010000018.1, from coordinate 55,895 downwards.
GCCCCTCGCCCCAGCATTTCACTGGCCGCTTGCGCAGCACCCCGCAGACGACGCATGGACCACGACTTCACCCTCATCACCACCATCGCCGCCGGCTTCGGCATCGCCCTCGTGCTTGGCTTCCTGGCCGAACGCGTCAAGATTCCCGCCCTGGTCGGCTACCTCGTCACCGGCATCATCATCGGCCCCGGCACGCCGGGCTTCGTCGCCGATGTTCATCTGGCCTCGCAATTATCCGAAATCGGCGTGATGCTGCTGATGTTCGGCGTCGGCCTGCATTTCTCGCTGCGCGACCTGCTCGCGGTAAAACGTATCGCCATTCCCGGGGCAGTGGTGCAGATGGCGATTGCCACCGCGCTGGGCATGCTGGTGGCGTGGATCTGGGACTGGAGCCTGGGCACCGGGCTGGTCTTCGGCCTCTCCCTGTCGTGCGCGAGCACGGTGGTGCTGCTCAAGGCGCTGGAAACCCGCAACGTGCTGGAAACCATGAACGGGCGCATCGCCGTGGGCTGGCTGGTGGTGGAAGACCTCGCCACGGTGCTGGTGCTGGTGCTGCTGCCGCCGCTGGCCGGGCTGCTCGGCGGCACAAACGCCGCGCCAGACCAGGGCGCGCAGGCGCTCGGCTTCACCATCCTCCAGACGCTGCTCCAGGTGGTGGCGTTTATCGCGCTGATGCTGGTGGCCGGGCGACGCATCCTGCCGTGGCTGCTGTGGCAGGTGGCCAAGACCGGCTCGCGCGAGCTGTTCACGCTGGCCGTGGTGGCGGTGGCGATTGGCATTGCCTATGGGGCGGCCGAACTGTTTAACGTGTCGTTCGCGCTGGGCGCCTTCTTCGCCGGCATGGTGATGCGCGAGTCGGAGTTCAGTCATCGCGCCGCCGAGGAATCGCTGCCGCTGCGCGACGCGTTCTCGGTCCTGTTCTTCGTCTCGGTGGGCATGCTGTTCAAGCCGGCCATCCTGATCGAGCAGCCGCTGCACGTGCTGGCCGTGGTCGCCATCATCGTGTTCGGCAAGTCGCTGGCGGCCTTCGCGCTGGTGCTGGCCTTCCGCTATCCGCTCAATACGGCGCTGACGGTGTCCGCCAGCCTGGCGCAGATCGGCGAATTCTCGTTCATCCTGGCCGGGCTGGGGGTCACGCTGGGGCTGCTGCCGGAGGAAGGCATGAGCCTGGTGCTGGCCGGCGCGCTGATTTCCATCGCGATCAATCCCCTGCTGTTTGCCGGCGTGGAGCCGCTGCGAAAGTGGATTCTCAAGCGATCGGCGCTGGCGCGGCGGCTGGAGCAGCGCGGCGACCCCTACGCCGAGCTGCCGATGACCACCGAGCGCAAGTTTCTGGAAGGCCAGGTGGTGCTGGTCGGCTACGGCCGCGTGGGCAAGCGGATTGCCCAGGCGATGCAGGAGCGCGGCATTCCCTTCGTGATTGCGGACGAGAACCGCGAGCGTGTGGAGTCCCTGCGCCGCGCGGGCTTCGCGGCGGTCTCGGGCAATGCGGCCGACCCGGCGGTGCTGATCCAGGCCCATATCGCCCACGCGGCGATGCTGGTGATTGCCGTGCCGGAGCCGCTCTACGTGCGCCAGATGGTGGAAACCGCCAAGACGCTGAACCCCAACGTGGAGATCGTGCTGCGCACGCATAGCGAGGACGAGTCCGCGCTGCTGCGCAAGGAAGGGCTCGGCACGGTGTTCTATGGCGAGGAGGAACTGGCCAAGGGCATGACCAGCCATGTACTGGGGCGCTTCGTGCCGCGCGGCGCGCATGAGGCCACGGCTTGAGTCGCGTCAGGATCGATTCACGATTACCTCAGGATTGATGCGATTGGCAGAAATCCGATTTCCATAGCCAGCGCGCGGAAACACGGCGGACCTTGATCTGGATGCGGGTTCGCCCGCGATGAAGTGGCATAGCCTCCCATTCCCGGGAAACTCCCGCCACTACCTCGCGAACCGCTATGAAAGGCTTCCTCGTACTTCCGCTGCTCACCACTGCCCTGCTCGCCGGTTGCGCCGGCACCGATGTCAACAGCCTGGTCACCGCCGGCACCTCGCTGGCGCAGGCCGCCACCCTGACCGACGCGGAGGTGAAATCGCTGTCGGACCAGGCCTGTGCCGAGTCCGACCAGACCAACAAGACCGCCGGCCCCCGCACCAACTACGCAAAACGCCTCACCAAGGTCATGGCCGGGCTGAAGAACAGCGATGTGCCCAATCTCAACGTGCGGGTGTACCTGACCAAGGACGTCAACGCCTGGGCCATGGCCAACGGCTGCGTGCGGGTCTACAGCGGCCTGATGGACATGATGAGCGACGACGAGGTCCGCGGCGTGCTGGGCCACGAACTCGGCCACGTGGCGCTGGGCCACAGCAAGAAGGCCATGCAGGTGGCCTACGCCGCCACCGCCGCGCGCAGTGCGGTCGGCGCCACCAACGGCGCCATGGCCGCGCTGTCTTCCTCCCAACTGGGTGAACTCGGCGAAAAGCTGGTCAACGCGCAGTTCTCGCAGGCGCAGGAGACCGCCGCCGACGACTTCGCCTTCGACCTGTTGACCAAGAACAAGGCCAATACCAAGGCGCTGGTCACCGCGTTCGAGAAGCTGGCCAAGCTCGATGGCGGCAAGTCGAGCATGTTCGGCTCGCATCCGGGCTCGGAGGCGCGCGCCAAGCATATCGAGGGCCGCATCAGCAAGGTCGCATCGAAGTAAGACCCGTACGATCAATACGAAAAAAGGGGCCTAAGGCGTGGCGATGCCGCGCAACCGGGCCTCCAGCGGGGCGAGCCGCTCGCGCAACAGCGCCTGCAAGTGGCGCACCGCCGGCGAGAACTGCTTGCGATGCGGGCAGATCAGGCTGAGCGGCGCGCTCTCGCCCGGCTGGTGCGGCAGCACCACCTCCAACGTGCCCGCTTCCACATCCGCGCAGACATCGAGCCACGACTTGTAGGCGATGCCCTGCCCCGCCACCGCCCAGCGGCGCGCCACGTCGGCATCGTCGCAGATCATCGCCCCGTTCACCGCCACCAGCCGGCGCTTGCCCTCCACCGGGAACACCCATTTGTCATAGAGGCGCCCGCCCAGCAGGTACAGCACGCAGCGGTGGCGCAACAGGTCGTCCAGGCTTGCCGGCCGCCCGTGCGCGGCCAGATAGTCGGGCGATGCCACCAGCACGCGGCGGTTCTCGGGGGCCAGCGGCAGGGCCACATAGCTCGCGTCCTCGGCCAGTCCGTAGCGGATGGCCACGTCGACCGGCTCCCGGAACACATCGCTGACGCGGTCCGAGAGCAGCAGCCGCAGTGACAGGCGCGGATGGCTCGCGCAGAACGCCGTGATCCACGGCAGCAGCACGTTGCGGCCGACATCGGACGGCGCCGACACCTGCAAGACCCCGCTCAGATCCCCCTCCTCGCTCCGGGAACGCTCGTGGCCTTCGTGCAGCAGCGCGAGCACATCGGTGGCGTACGGCAGGTATCGCTCGCCCTCGGCGGTCAGCCGCAGGCTGCGCGTGGAGCGCACGAACAGGCGCAGGTCCAGCTCCCGTTCCAGCCGCTGGATGGCGGCGCTGACCTGCCCGGGCGGCAGATCGGCTTCGCGCGCGGCGCTGGAAAAGCTGCCGAGCGCGGCACTGCGGACAAACAGGGTCAGGTCCTCGAGTCTGAGCATCGGATCATCACGATTTGGGGGCGCGGGGGTGCGGAAAGCGCATTCTGCCGCATCCCCGCTGATTGGGCTGAGGCGGGCGGATCGGAGGTAAGCTGTCGCACCGAAAACGGAGACAGCCCATGAAACCCTATATCACCTTGATCACGCTGGGCGTGGACGATCTGGAACGCTCGCTGCGCTTCTACCGCGATGGCCTCGGCCTGCCGACCGCCGGCATTATCGGGCAGGAATTCGAGCATGGCGCCGCCGTGTTCATCGACCTGCAAGGCGGGACCAAGCTGGCGCTGTTCGCGCGCGAGAACCTCGCCCGCGAGGCCGGCCTGCCGGTGGCGCCGCCCAGCGCCACCGAGTTCTCGATGGCCCACAACGTGCGTAGCGAGGCCGAGGTCGATGCCGTGATGGCACAGGCGAAACAGGCCGGCGCGACCATCACCAAGCCCGCGCAGAAGACCTTCTGGGGCGGCTATGCCGGTCACTTCCAGGACCCGGACGGCCACCTGTGGGAAGTGGCGTACAACGTCCACCTGCTGCCGCCGGACGGGATGTGACAGTGGACCGGCCTAGCGTGCCGGCTGCAAAGGTTGCGCCGGCTGATACGGTTCGAGCCGCGCCGGGCAGAGCACCTTCATCGGCGCACTGATGCAGCGTCTTACGTGGTGCCCCGCTCGATGATGCGGAAGCCCACGTCGATCACCGACTCGGGCACCGGCTCGCCCCGAAAACGCGCCAGCAACTGCCGCGCGGCCAGTTCGCCGATCTGCGCGCCATCCACGTGGACGGTGGTCAGCGGCGGGTTCATATGCGCGGCGAAGTCGGCGTCGCCGAAGCCGCAGATCGCCAGATCCTGCGGCATGCGCAGCCCGCGCGCGTGTGCTTCGATCATCACACCTTGCGCGAGCTGGTCGGAACTGCAATAGATTGCCTCGATGTCCGGGGCCTGCGCCAGCAGGTCGGCCAGCGCCTTGCGGCCGTATTCAAGGCTGCTCGGGGCGGGCACCACCACGGTCGGCACATCGTGGCCCACCGTGGACAGGAAGCCCTCGCGTCGCACGGCGGCCCGCTGGTCGTCGCCGGTGGCGATGGCCAGCCGGCGCCGCCCCTGCCCGAGGAAGTAGCCGGCGATGGCGCTGCCCACCTTGAGGTGCGAGAAGCCCACCGCCATGTCCACGGGCCGATCGCTCAAATCCCATGTCTCCACCACCGGAATGCCGGCGCGGCGCAACTGGTCGCGCGCGGTCTGCGAATGGATCAGGCCGGTCACCACGATGCCGTCCGTGCGACGGCTGATCATCGTGGCGAGCAGCGCCTCCTCCCGGGCGTGATCGTAGCCGGTCTGGCCGAGGATCAACTGGTAGCCGGCGGCGTCCAGCGCATCGGTCAGCGCCTTCACGGTCGGCAGGAACTGCTGCACAGCGATGTTCGGCACCAGCGCGGCCACCATCAGGCTCTTGCGGGACTTCAGCCCGCCGGCCAGCAGGTTCGGGATGTAGCCGGTCACCGCCACGGCCTCGCGCACGCGCGCGATGGTGGCCTCGGACACCATGCCCGGATTGCTCAACGCCCGCGAGGCGGTAATCAGCGAGACGCCGGCCTGCCGGGCGACATCATGGAGCGTGACGGACTTCGACGCTGGAGCTTGGGGCATGCGGGTTCTGGCGGGTTTAAGCGGATTGGATGGAGATACGATGTCGGCCGACGGGTTGACCCAGTCGTATGACAACGTTAGCATTCTACCGACGATTGCCTGAACTGGCGCGCATCCCGGCCATAAACAACGACCACGTGGCCAATACGACGCATCCCACCCGGGCATTCCGCCCTTGAATGACAACGTTGTCATACTCTGAAAAGGAACCCGCATGTCTCCCGATTCGATCGCCTGGATCCGCCTCTCCACCTGCTACCTGCCGCTCGCCACTCCGATCAGCGACGCAAAGGTGCTGACCGGCCGACAGAAGCCGATGACCGAGGTGGCCATCCTGTTCGCCGAAATCCAGACCGCCGATGGCCACGCCGGGCTCGGCTTCAGCTACTCCAAGCGGGCCGGCGGCCCCGGCCAGTACGCCCACGCCTGCGAGATCGCCCCGGCCCTGCTGGGCGAGGACGCCAGCGACATCGCCAGGATCTGGGACAAGCTGTGCTGGGCCGGCGCCTCGGTGGGACGCAGCGGCCTGTCCACGCAGGCCATCGGCGCCATCGACGTGGCGCTCTGGGACCTGAAGGCGAAGCGCGCCGGCCTCTCGCTGGCCAAGCTGCTGGGCGCCCACCGGGACGCCGTGCGCTGCTACAACACCTCGGGCGGCTTCCTGCACACCCCGCTGGACCAGCTCAAGGTGAACGCGGCGGCGTCCGTCGAGCGCGGCATTGGCGGCATCAAGCTCAAGGTGGGCCAGCCAGACCGCGCCGAAGACCTGCGCCGCGTGGCCGCCGTGCGCGAGCACCTGGGCGATGCCGTGCCGCTGATGGTCGATGCCAACCAGCAGTGGGACCGCCCCACCGCGCAGCGCATGTGCCGCACCTTCGAGTCGTTCAACCTGGTCTGGATCGAGGAACCGCTGGACGCCTACGATCACGAAGGCCACGCCGCGCTGGCCACGCAGTTCGACACCCCCATCGCCACCGGCGAGATGCTGACCAGCGCCGCCGAACACTGGGACCTGATCCGCCACCGCGCCGCCGACTACCTGATGCCCGACGCGCCGCGCGTGGGCGGCATCACGCCGTTCCTGAAGGTGATGGCGCTGGCCGACCACGCCGGGCTGATGATTGCGCCGCACTTCGCCATGGAACTGCATGTGCATCTGGCGGCAGCGTATCCGCGCGAGCCGTGGGTCGAGCATTTCGACTGGCTCGAACCGCTGTTCAACGAGCGGCTGGAGATCCGCGACGGCCGCATCACCGTGCCCACGCGCCCCGGCCTGGGCGTCTCCATCAGCGAGCAGGCCCGCGCCTGGACCCGCGCGCAGACGGAGTTTGGCGCCCAGCCCTGAGCCTCGCCCCGGGGCGGTCTCTGACTTATCAGAGATCGCCCGATACACGCCCTCCGCACGACCCACACACATCACGCCGTGCCATATTGGCCCAATGCGCGCTTGACACCACCGGATGCGCTTCCTTAAATGATCCCGTCCCCACGAAATCCATGCCGGACTTTGCGATGGCTGTCGCCGACGATCCGCAGCGCAAGAAAGAAGAACTCCGGAGCTTCCTGTTCCTGACCGCCGTGATGGTGCCGGTGCTGACCGTCATCGTCGTGGCCGGGTACGGATTCATCGTCTGGATGACCCAGCTCGTCAGCGGCCCGCCCACGCATTGATTGGCATGGACCGACGTCGCCCGGTGGGGTGACGCCTGCAGTTCCTGTAGCACTGAACGACGCGGCCTGCTGCCRCAAGGACAGTCATGCCAGGTACCACGCATTCCACCCCCGAGCCGCCACTCCCCACGGCGCAGCCGGGAGACACCCGCGCAGAGAGCCCCGATGACGCCGATGCGCAGCAGTGGCACATCGCCGGCGTGCTCGTGCACACCCAGCCGGCGAGCCTCGATGCCGTGCGCGGCGCCATCGCCGGTTTGGCCGGTGCCGAGATCCACGCCGCCAGCGACGCCGGCAAGCTCGTMGTCACGCTGGAAGCCCCCACCTCACGCGCCATCGCGGCGCATCTGACGTTCCTCCATCAGCTGGACGGCGTGCTGGCGGCCACCCTGGTCTACCAGCACAACGAGGATGCGTGCGACATGGACACGGAGATTGTCGATGAAAGTCACTCGCCGGGACTTTATTAAGCAGACGGCCGTGGCCGCCACCGCCTCGGTGGGCGGCATTCCGCTGGGCGCGGACGCGGCCAACTTCGTCACGGACAGCGACCTGACCCGCCTGAAATGGGACAAGGCGCCCTGCCGCTTCTGCGGCACCGGCTGCGGCGTGACCGTGGCAGTCAAGGAAAACAAGGTGGTGGCCACCCAGGGTGACCCGCTGTGCGAGGTCAACAAGGGCCTGAACTGCGTGAAGGGCTACTTCCTGTCCAAGATCATGTACGGGCAGGACCGGCTGACCAAGCCGCTGCTGCGCATGAAAAACGGACAGTACGACAAGAACGGCGAGTTCCAGCCCGTGAGCTGGGACAAGGCGTTCGACGTGATGGCCGCCCAGTTCAAGCGCGTGCTGAAGGAGAAAGGCCCCACGGCGGTCGGCATGTTCGGCTCGGGCCAGTGGACGATCTGGGAGGGCTACGCCGCCTCCAAGCTGATGAAGGCCGGTTTCCGCACGAACAATATCGACCCGAACGCCCGTCACTGCATGGCCTCCGCCGTGGCCGGCTTCATGCGCACCTTCGGCATGGACGAGCCGATGGGCTGCTACGACGATATCGAGGTGGCCGACGCCTTCGTGCTGTGGGGCTCGAACATGGCCGAGATGCACCCGATCCTGTGGACCCGGGTGACGGACCGCCGCCTCTCCGCGCCCAAGACCCGCGTGGCGGTGCTGTCTACCTTCACCCATCGCTCCTACGAACTGGCCGACCTGCCGATCATCTTCACGCCGCAKACCGACCTGGCGATCCTGAACTACATCGCCCACTACATCATCACCAATAACAAGGTCAACAAGGACTTCGTCAACAAGCACACGGTGTTCAAGCAGGGCGTGACCGACATCGGCTACGGGCTGCGCCCGGACCACCCACTGCAGAAGAAGGCCAAGAACGCGGCCGACCCCAACGCCGCCACGCCGATCACGTTCGACGATTTCGCCAAGTTCGTGGCGAAGTACGACGTGGCCACCGTCAGCAAGCTCTCCGGCGTGCCGCGCGACAAGCTCGAACAGCTGGCCGCCCTCTACGCCGACCCGAACATCAAGGTCGTGTCTTTCTGGACCATGGGCTTCAACCAGCACACGCGCGGCAGCTGGGCCAACAACATGGTCTACAACATCCACCTGCTGACCGGCAAGATCGCCACGCCGGGCAACAGCCCGTTCTCGCTGACCGGCCAGCCCTCCGCCTGCGGCACCGCGCGCGAGGTGGGCACGTTCTCCCACCGGCTGCCGGCGGACATGCTGGTGGCCAACCCCAAGCACCGCGAGACCGCCGAACGGATCTGGAAGATCCCGGCCGGTACCATCCCCGAAAAGCCCGGCTACCACGCCGTGCTGCAGAACCGCATGCTCAAGGACGCCAAGCTCAACGCGTACTGGGTGCAGGTGAACAACAATATGCAGGCGGCGGCCAACCTGATGGAGGAAGGGCTGCCGGGCTACCGGAACCCGGAAAACTTCATCGTGGTCTCGGACGCCTACCCCACCGTGACCGCGCTCGCGGCGGACCTGATCCTGCCTGCCGCCATGTGGGTAGAGAAGGAAGGCGCCTACGGCAACGCCGAGCGGCGCACCCAGTTCTGGCATCAACTGGTCGATGCCCCCGGCGAGGCCCGTTCGGACCTGTGGCAGTTGGTGGAGTTCTCCAAGCGCTTCAAGATCGAGGAAGTCTGGCCGGCGGACCTGATCGCCAAGATGCCGGAGGTCAAGGGCAAGACGCTGTTCGATGTGCTCTACCGCAACGGCCAGGTGGACAAGTTCCCGCTCAAGGAAGTCAACCCGGACTACCACAACGATGAAGCCAAGGCGTTCGGGTTCTATATCCAGAAGGGGCTGTTCGAGGAATACGCGAGCTTCGGCCGGGGCCACGGCCACGACCTGGCCCCGTTCGACGCCTACCACGAGGCGCGCGGCCTGCGCTGGCCCGTGGTCAACGGACGCGAAACCCTGTGGCGCTACCGCGAGGGCAGCGACCCCTACGTGAAGGCCGGCACCGGCTTCCAGTTMTACGGCAACGCGGACGGCCGCGCGGTCATCTTCGCCCTGCCCTACGAGCCCGCCGCCGAGTCGCCGGACAAGGAATACCCGTTCTGGCTGGCCACCGGCCGGGTGCTGGAGCACTGGCATTCCGGCTCGATGACCCGCCGCGTGCCCGAGCTGTACCGCGCCTTCCCCAACGCCGTGGTGTTCATGCATCCCGAGGATGCCAAGGCGATGGGACTGCGGCGCGGCGTGGAGGTGGAGGTGGTGTCCCGGCGCGGGCGCATGCGCTCCCGGATCGAGACGCGCGGGCGCGACCAGCCGCCGCGCGGGCTGGTCTTCGTGCCGTGGTTCGACGCCAGCCAGCTGATCAACAAGGTGACGCTGGACGCCACCTGCCCGATCTCGCTCCAGACCGACTTCAAGAAGTGCGCGGTCAAGATCGTGAAGGTATAGGGGGGCCACGCCATGCGATCAACAGTCTGGATGGGTTGGATCCTCGCCAGCCAGTTCGTGCTGGCCGGCGCGCAGGCCCAGTCCGAGGGAAAGGGGCTGACCGACGCCATGCGCGGTCCCACGCCCATCGGCAGCGAGTCCAAACCGCCCCTGCTCTACCCCACCGAGAACAAGGACGTGCGCCGCACCCGCAACTACACCATGCAGCCGCCGACCATCCCGCACAAGATCGACGGCTACCAGCTCGACAAGGACTACAACCGCTGCATGTTCTGCCACGCGCGCACCCGCACCGAGGAGACCCAGGCGATTCCGGTCAGCATTACGCACTACATGGACCGGAATAACAACGTGCTGGCCGATGTCTCGCCCCGGCGCTACTTCTGCACCCAGTGCCACGTGCCGCAGGCCGACGCCAAGCCGCTGGTCGGCAACACGTTCACGGACGTGGAGACCATGCTGAAGAAACCGGCGGCGCCCAAGGGCACTGCAGCCAAGAAATAAGACCTGGCGGACTAGCGCGATGCTCGACCTGCTCACACGATACTGGCGCACCATCAACCGGCCCAGCGCGTATTTCAGCCTCGGCTTCCTCACGCTGGGCGGCTTCATCGCGGGCGTGGTGTTCTGGGGCGCGTTCAACACGGCGCTGGAGTTCACCAATACCGAGAAGTTCTGCACCGGCTGCCACGAAATGCGCGACAACGTGTACCAGGAGCTGCAGGGCACCATCCACTTCACCAACCGCAGCGGCGTGCGCGCCAAGTGCTCGGACTGCCACGTGCCGCACAACTGGACCGACAAGATGGCCCGCAAGATGCAGGCATCGAAGGAGGTCTGGGCCAAGATCTTCGGCACCATCGACACCCGCGAGAAGTTCCAGGCCCATCGGCTGGAGCTGGCCCAGCACGAGTGGGCGCGCTTCAAGGCCAACGACTCGCTCGAATGCCGCAACTGCCACGACTACCAGTCGATGGACTTCACGCGGCAGAGCCCGCGCGCCCAGGCCATGCACTCCACCTACCTCGCCAACAAGGAGCGGACCTGCATCGACTGCCACAAGGGCATTGCGCACCGGCTGCCTGATGTCTCCAAGGCCGAGGGCAGCGAATGACCCACGCCGCGCGCGCCCGTTCCCGCTCCCGACCCCGTTCCGGCTGAGGCCCGCCCCATGCTCGCGGCCCACCAGCTCGCCTTTGCCCGCGCCGGCCGCGCCGTGTTCCATGGCATCGACATCGACCTGGCGCCGGGGCAGGCCATCGCCCTGACCGGGCCCAATGGCAGCGGCAAATCCACGCTGCTGCGGGTGCTGGCCGGGCTGCTGGTGCCGCTGGCCGGCGCCGTGACCTGGCAAGGGCGGCCCGTGCGCGGTGGCGATCCGGACTATGGGCGATCGGTGGCCTACCTCGGCCACCACAACGGGCTCGATGCCGACATGAGCGCCACCGAGCAACTGGTCTATGCGGCGCGGCTGGCCGGCCACCGGGTCACGCCGGAGGCAGCGCGGGCGGCGCTGKCGGACGCCGGGCTCGCGCGGATGGCCGATGCGCGCCTGCGTACGCTCTCCCAGGGCCAGCGGCGGCGTATCGCGCTGGCGCGGCTGACCCTCACACCGCGCCCGCTGTGGCTGCTGGATGAGCCGCTGGCGGCGCTGGACGCCCCCGCCGCCGACCACTTCCGCACCCGCCTCGACGCCCATCTGGCCGCCGGCGGCATKGCCGTGATCGCCCTGCACGGCCCGCTGGCGCTGCCACTGGCAACGGCGCGCGGCAGGCTGCGCGGGCTCGCGCTGGAGGGCACCGCCTGATGCATGCCTTCGGCGCCACGCTCGTCCATGACCTGAAGCTGGCCTGGCGCCGGCGCGACGGCCTTGTCGCCACGCTGGTGTTCTTCGTCATCGCCGCCAGCCTGTTCCCGCTCGCCATCGGCCCCGATCCGCAGCAACTGCGCGCGCTGGCGCCCGGCATCCTGTGGGTGACGGCGCTGCTGGCGTCGATGCTGTCGCTGTCGCGCCTGTTCGCCGCCGATCATGCCGAAGGCAGCCTGGAGCAGATGCTGCTGTCCCCGGCGCCGCTGGCGCTGCTGGTGCTGGCCAAGATCTGTGCGCACTGGCTGACCAGTGGCCTGCCACTGCTGGTGCTGACGCCGGTGCTGGCGCAGCAGTATTCGCTGCCGGCCGGGGCCACGTGGATGCTGGCGGCGTCGCTGCTGATCGGCACGCCGGTGTTGAGCCTGATCGGCGCGGTGGGCGCGGCGCTGACGCTGGGCGTGCGCGGCGGCGCGGTGCTGCTGTGCATCCTCGTCCTGCCGCTCTGCGTGCCGGTGCTGGTCTTTGGCGCCGGGGCCGGCGCGGCGGCGGATGCCGGGCTCGACGTCATGCCGCAGTTGTCGCTGCTGGGCGCCTGCCTGGCACTGGCGCTGTGCCTGTGTCCGCCGGCCGCCGCTGCCGGCCTGCGCATTGCCATGGAGTGAGACGATGGGACCCTCGGCCGACTTGCCCCGCTCCGCCAGACTGCCCCAGCCCTCCCGGTCGCGCTGGCTGACCTACGCCTCCCCGGCCCGCTTCGACCCGCTGGCCCGGCGGCTGACGCCGTGGTTCGCCGTGGCGGCAGCGCTGCTTCTGATCGCCGGGCTCTACCTCKGCTTCGGCGTGGCGCCGACGGACGCCCAGCAGGGCGAGGTCTATCGCATCATCTTCATCCACGTGCCGGCAGCGTGGATGTCGATGTTCATCTACCTCGTGATGGCCAGCTACTGCGCGCTGGCGCTGGTGCTGCGCACGCGGCTCTCGTCGATGATGGCCTCCGCGCTGGCCCCCACCGGCGCGCTGTTCACCTTTATTGCGCTCTGGACCGGCGCGCTGTGGGGCCAGCCGACCTGGGGCACGTGGTGGGTCTGGGACGCCCGGCTGACCTCCGAACTGATCCTGCTGTTCCTCTACCTCGGCTTTCTCGCGCTGGAAAACGCCATCGACGACCCGCGCCGCGCCGAGCGTGCCTGCGCGGTGCTGGCGCTGGTCGGCGTGGTGAACATCCCCATCATCTATTTCTCGGTGCAGTGGTGGAACACGCTGCATCAGGGCGCGTCGGTGAGCCTGACCGCCGCGCCATCCATGGCGCACACCATGCTGGCCGGCATGCTGCTGATGACGCTGGCCTGCTGGATGTACACGATTGCCGTGGCGCTGGTGCGCGTGCGCTGCATCCTGCGCGAGCGCGCCGAGCCGCGGCTGATCTAACGAGAACCGGAGCCGATCATGCTGAACCTCCTGCTGTCTTCGCCCCATCTGGGCTATGTGGCCGGCRCCTTCGGGGTGGCGTTTGCCGCGCTGGGGCTGGAAATGATGCTGCTGGCGCGGCGCGCGCGGGCCGCGCGGCGGCTGGCGGCTGGCGACGCACCGCGCGCATGACCACCCGGCGCCGTCGCCTCGGCTGGCTGCTGGCCGCGCTGGCCTGCGCCGGCGTGGCCACGGCACTCGTGCTCAACGCGTTCCGGGGCAACCTCGTCTTCTTCTTCAGCCCGACGCAGGTGGCCGCGCAGGAAGCCCCGGCCGGCCGGGCGTTCCGGCTGGGGGGGCTGGTCGAGACCGGCTCGCTGCGCCGCGAGGGCGACGGCATGACCATCCGCTTTATCGTCACGGACACCATGCGACAGGTGCCCGTGGTCTATCGCGGCCTGCTGCCGGACCTGTTTCGAGAAGGCAAAGGCGTGGTGGCGCGTGGCCAGTTGCGCGACGGCGTGTTCCAGGCCACCGAAGTGCTGGCCAAGCACGACGAGAACTACATGCCGCCCGAGGCCGCCGAGGCCCTGAAGCAGGCCGCCCAGACCAAGGCACGCATCCCGGAGACCACGCCACGATGATCGTCGAACTCGGTCACTTCGCCCTGATCCTCGCGCTGTTCGTCGCCGTGATGCAGGCGGTGCTGCCGATTGCCGGCGCCGCGCGGGGTCCCGGCGGCGACGCCACGCTGATGGCCGTGGCCCGCCCCGCCGCCGTCGCCCAGGCGCTGCTGGTGATGGCAGCCTACGGCGCGCTGACGCTGGCCTTCCTCGACAACGATTTCAGCGTGCGCTACGTGGCGGCCAACTCGAATACCGCGCTGCCGGCGATTTATCGCGCGGCGGCGGTCTGGGGCGGGCACGAGGGCTCCATGCTGCTGTGGACACTGATGCTGGCGCTCTGGACGCTGGCCGTGGCGCGCTTCAGCCGCGGCCTGCCGCCGGCGCTGCGGGCCCGCGTGATCGGTGTGCTGGGCGCCATCAGCGTGGGCTTCCTGCTGTTCCTGCTGTTCGCCTCCAACCCGTTCATCCGCCTGCTGCCGCCGGCCATGGAGGGGCGCGACCTGAACCCGCTGCTGCAGGACCCCGGCATGGTGTTCCATCCGCCCCAGCTCTATATGGGCTATGTGGGCTTTGCCGTGGTCTTCGCCTTCGCGGTGGCTGCGCTGCTGGGCGGGCGGCTGGACGCCGCCTGGGCGCGCTGGGCGCGGCCGTGGACCACGCTGGCGTGGAGCTTCCTGACCATCGGCATCCTGCTCGGCAGCGCCTGGGCCTACTACGAGCTGGGCTGGGGCGGCTGGTGGTTCTGGGACCCGGTGGAGAATGCCTCGTTGATGCCCTGGCTGGCCGGCACGGCGCTGATGCACTCGCTGGCCGTCACCGAGAAGCGCGGCGCCTTCCGCGCGTGGACCGCGCTGCTCGCCATCTTCACGTTCTCGCTGAGCCTGCTCGGCACCTTCCTGGTCCGATCGGGCGTGCTGACCTCCGTACACGCCTTCGCCGTGGACCCGACGCGCGGCGTGTTCATCCTCGCCCTGCTCGGCGCCATCACGGGCGGCGCGCTGGCGCTCTATGCCTGGCGTGCGCCGCGGGTGTCGGTGCGCGCGGCCTTCGCGGCGGTCTCGCGCGAATCCTTCCTGCTCGCCAACAACGTGCTGCTGGCCGTGGCGGCGGCCACGGTGCTGCTCGGCACGCTCTACCCGCTGCTGCTGGACGTGCTCGGCCTCGGCAAGATCTCGGTGGGGCCGGCCTATTTCGAACAGGTCTTCGTGCCGCTGATGGCGCCGGCCGTGCTGCTGATGGGCGTGGCCCCGCTGGTGCGCTGGCGCCACGCCGCCCTGCCCGACCTGGCCGCGCGGCTGCGCTGGGCCGCCATCGGCAGCCTGCTGGTGGCCCTGGCGCTGCTGGCGACGCTGCGCACGGCCTCCGCGCTGACCGGGCTCGGGCTGTGGCTGGCTACCTGGTGCGTGGCCAGCGGGCTGACCAGCCTCGCCAGCCGGCTGCGCCATCGTGGCCGATCGGCGCTGCGGCAGTTGCCGGCCGGGTATTACGGGATGCTGCTCGCGCATGTCGGCGTGGGCGTGTTTATCGCCGGGGTGACGCTGGTGAAAAGCCAGGAAAGCCTGCGCGAGTTGCCGATGCGCGCCGGCGAGGTGGTCAGCGTGGGCGGCTACACGTTCCGCTTCGAGGGCGTGGCGCCGGTGCGCGGCCCGAACTACGCGGCGTTCCGCGCCAAGCTGGTGGCCAGCCGCGACGGGCAGACGGTGGCCACGCTGGCGCCGGAACGGCGCGTGTACCRCAGCCAGGACATGCCGACCACCGAGGCCGCCATCGATAATGGCTTTACCCGCGACCTCTATGTGGCGATCGGCGAACAGGTGGCCGACGGCCAGTGGGCGGTACGGCTCCACGTGAAGCCGTTCGTCGGCTGGATCTGGGGTGGCTGCGTGCTGATGGCGCTCGGTGGTCTGCTGGCGGCTTGCGACCGGCGTTATCGACGTCGGACGGCCGAGGTGGAAGCGGAGGCCGCGCCCCCGGCCCCGCGCCCCGCCGTGCCGCTGGCCACCACCCGGGAGCCGCTGCGATGACGCGCTTTCTGCTGCCGCTGGCCGTCTTCCTCGCCCTGGCCGCCGCGCTGGCCGCCGGGCTGCGGCACGATCCGCGCGAACTCCCATCGGCCATGGTCGGCAAGCCCGCGCCAGCGTTGCAGTTGCCGCTGCTGAAGGCTTCCAGCGATGTACGCGCCACATCCGACCTGAAAGGCAAGGTGTGGATGCTGAACGTGTGGGCGTCGTGGTGCACCGCGTGCCGCGTCGAACATCCCGTGCTGACCGACTTCGCCGGGAAGTCCGAGGTGCCGCTGGTCGGCCTGAACTACAAGGACCAGCCCGACGCCGCGCGCGACTGGCTGCGGCGCATGGGCGATCCGTACGTGGCGTCGCTGGTGGACGCGGATGGCAAGGCCGGCATCGACCTGGGTGTGTATGGCGTGCCGGAAACCTATGTCATCGACCGAGCCGGGGTGGTGCGCTATCGACAGGTGGGGCCGGTCACGCCGCAGGTGCTGGAGCAGAAGATCCTGCCGCTGCTGCGCACGCTGGAACGGGAGCCCGGCCATGCGTAGAGTCGCGCTCGCCTGCCTGCTCTGGATGGCGTGCGCCGCCCACGGCGCCGAAGACGCCGCCAAACTGGACGCCCGCGTGCATGCGCTGGCGGAACAGCTGCGCTGTCTGGTCTGCCAGAACCAGACGCTGGCCGATTCCAACGCCGACCTCGCGGTGGACCTGCGCGCCCAGATCCGGGAGCAGCTACGCAGCGGCGCGAGCGAGACCGCCGTGAAGGACTTCCTCGTGCAGCGCTATGGCGACTTCGTGCTCTACGACCCGCCGGTGCGACCATTGACGTGGCTGCTGTGGTTCGGGCCGGCGCTGCTGGTGCTCGGCACTGCGGTGGTTGTGGTGCGGGCGCGGCGGCGGCATCGGGCGGTGTTCCGGCCTCGTACTGATCGGCCAGAATCGTTCGATAGTGGTCCGCCGCCGGGACGGTCCCGTTGGGTGGTCGCCGCCTCGCTGGCCCTGCTGCCAGGCGGGGCGATGCTGCTCTACCTCCACCTCGGCAACCCCGGCATGGTCCGCGCGGCGTGGGCCAGTGCGCCGGCCACGCTGCCGACTGGCGATGGGCATACGGTCGACATGCAGCAAATCGACGCCATGGTGTCCCGGCTGGCCCTGCGCCTGCGGCAGGAGCCGGGCGATGCCAACGGCTGGTACATGCTGGCGAGGTCTTATACGGCGCTGGAACGGTTTGACGACGCGGCGGCGGCCTACGCGAAGGCCGTGGTGCTGGTGCCGGATGCGGCGGCGCTGCGGGCCGACTATGCCGATGCGCTGGCCAGCGCGGCTGGGGGGCAGCTGGAGGGGGCGCCGATGGAGCAGGTGCGGGCGGCGCTGGCGCTGGATGGGGAGGAGCCCAAGGCGCTGGCCCTGGCGGGGACGGATGCGGCTGAGCGGGGGGCGCTGCCTGAGGCGATTGGGTATTGGGAGCGGTTGTATCGGTTGCTGCCGGCGGATTCTGAGACGGCTCGGAGGGTTAGGGGGAATTTGGAGGCGGCTCGGGGGGCGTTGAAGTAAGCGGTGTTGGCTATTGTGCCCAACGGCATGTTTCACATCGCCCTTCGGGCGCTGCGACTCACTTTTCTTTGTCTCGCCAAAGAAAAGTAAGCAAAAGAAAGGCGACCCCGCTGCGGCTAAAAGACTCCTTACGATTTTGTAAAAACGCGGCGGGGCGCGAACTCGCTCGGCCTGCGGCCTCACTCAAACCGCGCGCCCCTCCTGTCCGCGTTTTTACAAAATCGTAAGGCGCCGCAGAGGGGATACACACCTTCAGGCCTCGCTTCGCATCGGGGTTGCTCGCGGATGAGGCAGGAAAGACCCCACAGCCGTCTCCGCGAACGAAGCCGATGCGAAGCGAGGCGAGTAGGTGTGCGGGGCCGTCTGCGGCGCTCGCGTAAATTGTTAAAACGCGGATACAAGGAAATCGATGTTTGAGTGAGGCCGTAGGCCGAGCGAGTTTCGATTTGTGGGGTAGCGGAAGGCAAGGTCATGGCCCTGGCCGCAGACGGCAAGGCACAACTGCTTCCGCCGCCGGCTCCCTCGCTGGACGCTCTCGCCAATGCAGCGCGAATAGAGCGAGACGCAGCGCTTACCGCGTCGGACTTCATGGTCCTCCGCCATCGAGATGAGCTGGAAGAAGGCATCCCTACGACGCTATCGGCGGACGAGTACCAAGCCTTGATCAAATATCGCGGCCAGTTGCGTAACGTCCCCGAGCAGGCTGGCTTCCCAACCGAAATCGACTGGCCGGAGATGCCCTCATGATGCTTTTCCGATTCGCTGGGCTTTACGTGCTCGACCTGCTGGCCAACCTGGTCGGGTACTGCCTTAACTGGTTGTTTCCATTGTTCGCCCAGCGTGATGGAAACCTCCCGCAGTGCCTCCGATGGTTCCAGACGCACGATGCCACGCTCGATGGCGTGGGACTGGACGGAAGCATCGAGCCACGCTTCGTGGCGAGTACCGCATGGCTACGGACGAAGGATGGCAAGCCCCGCAACCCGCTGTGTCAGTACTTGTGTCGGGTCGCTTGGCTGTATCGGAACAACGCGTATGGATTCGCGGTCGACGTGCTCGGCGCGGTGGGACCGTTCGTCGCTATCGGCGCAGGCATGGAGTTGGCCGCGCCTGCAGCCCAGGCCGTGCCAGGCAACCGGCTTCCAGCCCAAAGTGGCTGGCGCCTTGAGCTCTATCGCGGCTCGAATGGCCGAATGTACTTCCACTTCTGGCTGGTCAAGGACCGGCTCAACGGGAAGTGCCACGAGGCGAACATCGGATGGAAGACCTTTTCCCGGCCGGGGCATAATCCCTCCTTCAATAGGAGAGAAAATGTCCCTCGATAATCAAAAGCCGCCATCCGACGAAGATGTCAAGCACTGGATCAATCGCAGGGGCGATAGCTTTGACAACAATTTCAATGCTATTCGCGACGTCAGTGCGAAGGTTGGCGATGAAGCCCTCCGTTTCGTCGGGTTAGCCCAGCTCGGCGGCATTGCGGGGTGTCTCGGTTTTATTGGAGCACTGAAGCACGGAAGCAGCCCCATCATCTATGCGATCGTCGCATATGTCATTGGAGTTGTTTTCCTGTTGCTTTCGCACCTTTTCCGCTATCAAAGCCTGGTTAACTCAGGACGGTTCGTAATGCGGCAAGCTGCTGAGTTTGCGCGCAAGCCTACCGTCGAGGTCAGTCAGCGTCTGGACGGCGAAGCGGAGGCAAGAGACGCCGCATTCTTTGACTGGTCTGCCCACGCCGCGATTGCGTCTGCGCTTATGTTCGTGATTGGATGCGGGTTCGCGATCATGGGGGCCCTTCAAGTGCGCGACCTTCCTTCCGGTCCCTCACCAACTGCGCTCACGGGTACCCTTGATGCAGCAAAGGCGGCAGCACACGCCTTAAGGCCCCGACCTGGGCCCATTTCAGATCCGCTTCAGCCGCCACCGCAATCAGCGCCCGGTGTTCTAAAGGAAGCGAATGACGCCGATCCACAGCGAAAGTAGGAGCGGGCTGATGAACCTTTCCGAGGCCCGAGACTGGGTAACATTTGCGGGTGCCATTGTGGGCGGTATCGGCGGAGTCCTGAGTTTTTGGTGGAAGGCCAGAGAAAAGGCGGACAAGATCCTGGTGGGAATGGATACCATCCATGCTGAGCAGCTTCCCCAAACGATGCTCCACGTCGTAAATCGTTGCGACCATTCGATCGTGATCGCCGACTATGGATTCATCAAAGAGTCTGGTGAACTCGTGTCGCTGCCGGAAATGTGGGAAGAGTGGCCCGTTGACGAGGATGGACTCACTCGGGGCCAGCTGTCCCTCCCGAGCAGGAACGCAAGTTTTGAGGCTGGAACAACGCTTTCATGGCGCGCCGTGGGCTGCTTTGCGCGGACGTCATCCCAACAACATATGCGCGTGGCCTTTCGCCGGGATCTCGCCTTCCATCGGGGGCTATGGATTCGGCTCCGAGCTTGGATTTCCCGCCTGTGACTAATCTCATAATGCTTAAAGAAGCACTTCCAAACTTCCCCGATGAAGTGCTTGAGGACTGGCTTCTGACGTATGCAAAGTCTGAAGGTTGGCCACCGCCCCTTGATAGCGCGGGGTTTCCGATGGCGCGCTGGCGCTATCTGCTCGGCTTGCGGTCGCTGGCTGAACTTCAGGCGTTGTCGTGGACCCTAGAGGAGCGGGTTTTGGGACTGGAGGAGCTCGCAGCCGGGCAGGCGAACAAGATCGTCAGCTTACTCAAGGCTGCGGTTAAGAAGGAGCGGAACGAGTACTCGGCGATAGGCGATTCGGAGGCGCGTATCGCGCGAATCGTTCAGCATGTTAAGGCTTCGGGCAGGCTACCTAAGGCGCCAACCCTAATAGATAGCGGAAAAGGGCTCGAAATTATGGATGGCAACCACAGGGTCGCCACCTACTTTTTCTTGCTCAGTGGAGCGGAAAATGGTGTTCCAAACACCATTCCCATCATTCCGGCTCAGACTTTCTGGATTGGTCGCACTCCTGATACGTCCACAGGCTAAAAGCGGATTCCCTAAACTGCCAAACGTCGAGCAAAGTCATGCCAATCGGCGCGCGACGTTACACGATTTCCGCCGCGTTTTGACAATTTACGCGAGGGGGTCGCCGCAGCCGGCGCGATTTCTTTGGTTATGTTCTTTGGCAAGACAAAGAAAGTGACTCGCAGCGCCCGCAGGGCGATGTGAAATATGCCGTTGCGAACAAAAGCCAACCCCGCAAAGACCCAAAACCTAACGTTTACACCTAGTTTTCATATAACCATAAAAGTGTAACGTCTCACCCCATGCAGACAACCMGCCCCATCACCCTCACCGAACGCGTCATCCAGCAGCTCCGCGCCGAGATTGCCGATGGCGTGTATCCGGTTGGCGCCCGCCTGCCCACCGGCAAGCAGCTGGCCGAGCGCTACGGCGTCAGCACCGCCGTGATCCGGGAGGTGACCGAGCACCTGCGCTCGCAAGGGATGATCGAGAGCCGTCAGGGGCTGGGCAGCACCGTGCGCGCGCGCGTCAGCGATGCCGGGTTCCGGCTCTCCGGCCAGGCCGGCGCCGATGCCGCCGATCTGGCGGCGATCTACGAACTGCGTCTGGACCTGGAAAGCGCCGCCGCCGCAATGGCCGCGCGGCGCCGGACCGACGACGATCTCCAGCGCATGGCCGACCTGCTCGGTACCCTTGCCGCCCAGTTGCACGACATCGACCGGGGTGCCGAATCCGACACCCAGTTCCACGTGGCCGTGGCCGCCGCCACCCACAACAAGTACTACCAGGACCTGCTCCAGTACCTGAACCTGCAGCTCCATCACGCCGTGCGCACGGCGCGCGGCAATTCCCAGCAGCAGCCGGGGCTGCCCGAGCAGGTGCATGGCGAGCATGTGGCGATTTTCGAGGCGATCCGCGCGGCGGACCCCGAGGCCGCCCGGCTGGCCGCCGCCGCCCATCTTCGCAATGCCGCCGCGCGGCTTGGCCTGCCGCTGCGGGCCGCCGCCTGAACCCCCTCTATATATAGATAGGTATCCCATGTCCGACGCCGCCTTCCTGCAACGCCTGACCGACACCCTTGGCCCCGACGTGGTGGCCACCGCGCCCGATGACGTGGCGCCGTGGACCAGCGACTGGCGTGGCCTCTACAAGGGCCAGGCCCAGGCCGTGATTCGGCCGCGCACGACCGAGCAGGTCTCTCGGGCGCTGGCGCTGTGCCAGCAGGCCGGCGTGCCGGTGGTGCCGCGCGGCGGCAATACCGGCCTGTGCGGCGGTGCCGCGCCGGACAACCGGTCCGTCAACGTGATCCTGAGCCTGGACCGCATGGACAAGATCCGGTCGATCGACACCATCGCCAACACCATGGTCGTGGAGGCCGGCTGCATTCTCGGCAATCTGCGCCGTGCCGCCGAGGAGGCCGACCGGCTGTTCCCGCTGTCGCTGGCGGCCGAGGATTCGTGCCAGATCGGCGGCAATCTCGCCACCAACGCCGGCGGCGTGAACGTGGTGCGCTACGGCATGACGCGCGAGCTGGTGCTGGGCGTGGAGGCGGTGCTGCCCGATGGCGAGGTCTTCCACGGCCTGCGMACGCTGCGCAAGGACAACACCGGCTACGACCTCAAGCAACTGCTGATCGGCTCCGAAGGCACGCTGGGCGTGATCACGGCTGCCGCGCTGCGCCTGCTGCCGCGCGCCGACTCGCGCGCCGTGGTGCTGGCTGCCGTGGAATCGTCCGAGCAGGCGCTGAAGCTGTTCTCGCTGCTGTTCGCCCGTTGCGGCGCCCGGCTTCAGGCTTTCGAGTTCTTTACGGGCGACTGCCTGGAACTGGTGCTGACCCATGCCGAAGGCGTGCAGGCGCCCTTCCCGGAGCGCCATCCGGCCTACGTGCTGGTGGAAATCGCCGACACGGCGCCCGAGGACGTGCTCAACGCCCTGCTGGAATCGGTGATTGGCGACGCGCTGGAGCAGGGTCTCTGCCTCGACGCGGCGGTCTCGGCCTCGCTGGCCCAGTTGCAGAGCCTGTGGCGGCTGCGCGAGGAGATCTCCGAGGCCCAGCGCGCCGACGGGCTGCACCTGAAGCACGATGTTTCGCTGCCGATCGAGCGGATTCCGGCCTTCATGGCATCGATGGAGGCCCGGCTGCTGGCGAAGCACCCCGGCATCCGCCCGTTCATCTTCGGCCATTTTGGCGACGGCAACCTGCACTACAACCTGTCGCGCCCGCTCGGCGCGGACGCCAAATGGGCGCTCAACGAGGGCAAGGCGGTCAGCGAGGACGTGCTGGACGAAGTGGCCCGCTACGACGGCAGCATCAGCGCCGAGCACGGCATCGGCCAGCTCAAGCGCGACGCGTTCCTGGCACTGAAAGACCCGCTCGAACTGCGCCTGATGCGCGCCATCAAGCAGGTGTTCGACCCCAGCGGCATCATGAATCCGGGCAAGCTGCTTTGATTCCGCGCAGGCGCCGGCGTCGGGATCACACGGCGCTATACTGTCAGCCCTTTTCCGCACCCTATCGGTTGAAAAATTGGCTGATCAAGACCTGAGCAGGCTGAAGATCGATCGCAGTGCCATGGCGCCCGCGCCGCGTGGGCGCCGCCGCTGGCTCCGCTACGCGGCCATCGCCGTGGTCGTGCTGGCCGTGATCGGCATTGGCGCCCGGCTGGCCGGGCCGCAGGCGGTGGAGGTGGTCACCGTCTCCAGCGCCTACCCCTCCCAGAACTACACGCTGCTGAACGCCACCGGCTACGTGGTGCCGCAGCGCAAGGCGGCGCTGGCGTCCAAGGCGCAGGGCCGGCTCGAATGGCTGGGCGTGCTGGAGGGTTCGCGCGTCAAGAAGGACGAAATCATCGCCCGGATCGAAAGCCGGGACGTGGAGGCGTCGCTGGCCCAGGCCCGGGCGCAGGTGCAGGTGGCGCAGGCCAACCTGCAACTCCAGCAGGCCGAACTGCGCGATGCCGAGGTGAACCTGCGCCGCTCCGAGACGCTGCTGGCGCCCAAGGCCATCTCGGTGCAGCAGTACGACGCCGACCTGGYCCGCTACAACAAGGCGAAGGCGTCGATCAACAACTCGCAGGCGTCCATCACCTCCGCCCAGGCCAACGCCCGCTCGGCGGAGGTATCCGTCGAGCAGACCGTGATCCGCGCGCCGTTCGACGGCGTGGTGCTGATCAAGCACGCCAACGTGGGCGACAACATCACGCCGTTCTCGGCCGCCTCGGACACCAAGGGCGCGGTCGTGACCATTGCCGACATGGAGACCCTCGAAGTCGAGGCCGATGTGTCCGAGTCGAACATCGTCAAGATCATCGTCGACCAGCCCGTGGAACTGCTGCTGGACGCCCTGCCCGACCTGCGCATGGCCGGCCGGGTGTCGCGCATCGTGCCGACTGTGGACCGCTCGAAGGCCACCGTGCTGGTCAAGGTGCGTTTTGTCGACCGTGACCCGCGCGTGCTGCCGGACATGAGCGCCAAGATCGCCTTCCTCTCCAAGCCAGTGCCGCCCGAGGACCGCAAGGCGCTGGTCGCCGTGCAGCCGGCCGCCATTGTCGAGCGCGACGGCAAGCCGGTGGTGTTCCAGGTGGTGGATGGCAAGGCCAGGCAGGTGCCGGTGACCAAGGGCGCCCGCGTGGGCGAGCTGGTGGCCGTGCAGGGCGTGAAGCCCGGCGACACGCTGGTGCTGGCGCCGGCCGACAAGCTGTCCGATGGCAGCAAGGTCTCCGTGGCGAAGAAGTGACGTGACGACCGACGTGACAACCGCCGTGACAACTGATCCCGCCGCCCCCCGCCCCGCTGAGCCGCTCGTCGCCATCCGCCACCTCGCCAAGTCGTACCGGCGTGGTGCGCAGACGGTGCCGGTGCTGTCCGACATCACACTCGACATTGCCGAGGGCGATTTCATCGCGCTGATGGGGCCGTCCGGCTCGGGCAAGAGCACGCTGCTGAACCTGATCGCCGGCATCGACCGCCCGGACAGCGGCGAGTTGCGCGTGGCCGGGGTGGACATTGCCGGGCTGCCGGAATCCTCGCTGGCCGACTGGCGCGCCGCGCACGTMGGCTTCATCTTCCAGTTCTACAACCTGATGCCGGTGCTCACCGCGTACGAGAACGTGGAACTGCCGCTGATGCTGACGCGCCTGTCGCGCCATGAGCGGCGGGAGCGCGTGGAGATGGTGCTGGGCATGGTCAATCTGGCCGACCGGATGGACCACTACCCGTCCGAGCTGTCCGGCGGCCAGCAGCAGCGCGTGGCGATTGCCCGCGCGCTGATTACCGACCCCACGCTGATCGTGGCCGACGAGCCCACTGGCGACCTCGACCGCACCTCCGCCACCGAGATCCTGGCCATGCTGCAACGGCTCAATGCCGACGCCGGCAAGACCATCATCATGGTCACCCACGACGCCCACGCGGCCGAGGCGGCGCGCTCGCTCGTCCATCTGGAAAAGGGCGAACTGCTGGCCGGCCGGCGCTAGTTTCAGCATTCCAGGACATCAGGACCCCATCGCCATGTACCTGCCCCGGCTGATCGCCCGCAACGCCATGCGCCACAAGCTGCGCACGGCGCTGACCGTGCTCGGGCTGGTCATCGCCGTGCTGGCCTACGGGCTGCTCCAGACCGTGGTGGATGCCTGGTACGCCGGCGCGGCGGCGGCGTCCAACGCGCGGCTGGTCACGCGCAACTCGATCTCGCTGGTGTTTCCGCTGCCGCTGAGCTACGAAAATCGCATCCGTGGCGTGGAGGGCGTGACGCAAGTCGCCCGCTCAAGCTGGTTCGCGGGCACCTATCGCGACCCCAAGAACTTCTTCGCCCAGTTCGCCGTCTCGGACAACTACATCGATCTGTATCCCGAACTGATCCTGCCGCCCGAACAGCGCGCGGACTACCGGCGCGACCGCCGGGGCGCGCTGGTGGGCCGGCAATTGGCCGACCAGTACGGCTTCAAGATCGGCGATGTCATCCCGCTCAAGGGCACGATCTACCCCGGCACGTGGGACTTCGTCGTGCGCGGCATCATGGAAGGCCGCGATGAGTCCACCATCACGCGGCAGATGCTGTTCCACTACGAGTACCTGAACGAAAGCATCCGCAAGAAGGCCGTCGGCAAGCCGGATCAGGTGGGCGTGTTCATCCTCGGCATCGACAACCCGGACAATGCCGCCGCCGTCTCCCGCCGCGTGGACGACGTCTTCCGCAACTCGCTGGCCGAGACCATGACCGAGACGGAGCAGGCGTTCCAGCTCGGTTTCGTGGCGATGTCCAACCAGATCATCGCGGCCATCCGCGTGGTGTCGTACGTGGTGATCGTGATCGTGATGGCCGTGATGGCGAATGCCATGGCGATGAGCGCCCGCGAGCGGACCACCGAATATGCGACGCTAAAGGCACTTGGCTTCGGGCCGGGCTTCCTGGCGATGCTGGTGTTCGGGGAGTCGATGGTGCTGTGCATGATCGGCGGCGCCATCGGCATATTACTGACCCCACCGGCCGCCAATCTGTTCAAGTCGACGGTCGGCAATGTGTTCCCGGTGTTCACGGTGTCGCACGAAACCGCCGCGATGCAGGCGGCCTGCGCACTCGTCTGCGGCGTGGCGGCGGCCATCGTGCCGGCCGTGCAGGCGGCGCGCGTGCGCATCGTCGAGGGCCTGCGGGCCATCGGCTGACCGGCCCGGCCCCCTCCCCCACATGGTCATCCCACTCCACTACATCGCACGCAACGTCTGGGCCCGGCGGCTCACCACCGCGCTCACGGCGGGCGGGCTGGCGCTGGTGGTCTTCGTCTTCGCGGCGATGCTGATGCTCGACGCCGGCCTCAAGCAGACGCTGGTGACCACCGGCGAGGCGGACAACGTGGTGCTGATCCGCAAGGGCGCCGAAACCGAGATCCAGAGCGCGATCACCCGCGACCAGGCGGCGGCCATGGAGATGCACCCGGCCGTGGCGATGAACAAGGAGGGTCGGCCGATGGCCTCGCGCGAGGCCGTGGTGCTGATTTCGCTGACCAAGAGCGGCGCGGCCTCCCCGGCCAATGTGGTGATCCGGGGGATATCGCCGCAGGGCGTGACGCTGCGCCCGCAGGTACGTATCACGGCCGGGCGCGTGTTMCGGCCGGGTTCGTCGGAAATCATCGTCGGCAGCAGCATCGCCAAGGGCTTCGGCAACGTGCGCATTGGCGACCACCTGCGCTTTGCCCAGCGCGACTGGACCGTGGTGGGCCATTTCGACGCCGGCGGCAGCGGCTTCGACTCCGAGATCTGGGGCGATGTAGACCAGCTCATGCAGTCGTTCCGGCGCACCAGCTATTCGTCGATGGTGGTGCGCCTGGGCCAGGCGGACGGCTTCGACAAGTTCCGGGCCGACATCGACGTGGACCCCCGCCTCGCCAACGAGGCCAAGCGCGAGCAGCAGTTCTACAGCGACCAGTCGCGCGCGCTCTCCACCTTCATCAACATCCTTGGGCTGACGCTGACCACGATCTTCTCCGTGGCGGCGATGATCGGCGCCATGATCACGATGTACGCCTCGGTGGCCAATCGCGTGGGCGAGATCGGCACGCTGCGCGCGCTGGGCTTCCAGCGCACCAATGTGCTCGCGGCGTTTCTTATCGAGGCGGTGCTGTTGGGCTTTGTCGGCGGCGTGGC
This sequence comes from Cupriavidus sp. 05T42, assembly GCF_056396345.1. Taxonomy (NCBI): domain Bacteria; kingdom Pseudomonadati; phylum Pseudomonadota; class Betaproteobacteria; order Burkholderiales; family Burkholderiaceae; genus Cupriavidus; species Cupriavidus sp. 05T42. The sequence continues at coordinate 28,956 of NZ_JBFTLH010000018.1, read as the reverse complement.
CGGGCTGGCCTGCGCGGCGCTGATGCAGTTTGCGTCATTTTCGACGACGAACTTCCAGACCTTCGCCGACCTGTCGTTCCGTTTCCTGCTCACGCCGGGCATCGTCGTCAAGACGCTGCTGTTCTCGATGGCGATGGGCTTCATCGGCGGATTCCTGCCAGCGCTGCGCGCGTCGCGCCTGAATATCGTGGATGCGCTGCGCGCGCGTTGATCGGAAACCCGTTCGGGTGATCGGATAGATCCGGATCGAAACCGGGTCGGGGGGGCCCCCCCGGCGTCTCCCGGTTTCTAAAGTTTCTACCATTCAGCGCAGACCGCTTCATTTCTACCCTCCATGCACACTCATGGAGAGCAGAAATGAACACCACCTATCGCGCAGTCTTTAACGAATCCCTTGGCACCTGGGTTGCCGTTTCCGAAATCGCCAAGTCCCACGGCAAGCGCAGCAGCGTGCGCAAGGCACTGACTGCCTTGGCCGTGGCGGCAAGCCTGATGGGCATGCAAGGCATGGCCAATGCCGGCGAGATTGACGCGGAAGCGGCCGTGCTCGCCCAGCCCACGACTTCCCAAGACATCCAGTCGGCCGACGCGGCCGCCTGCGAGCCCGAACTCGACGCCGCCGGCCTGCCGATTGTCGATACTTGCAAGGAAACTGCGACGTCTGGCGATCAGAAGCTCGTCATCGGCGCTGGCGTTGTCACCGGCCTCGGCGGCCTCGCGGCCCTGCTCAATGGCGGTGGCGGCAGCCACGCCAGCGCACCGGCCCCGGCGATCGCTCCCGACTTCGCCCCGGTGATCGCTCCGGTCGTCGCCCCCGACGCCGAGCCCGCACCCAGCCCTGCCCCGCTTCCCGGCGTTCGCATCGTCAATGCCACAGACACCCAGGTCTCTGCCGGCCAGATCGGCACGGAAATCGAGAGCGACAACGCCACGGTCATCAACGCCGGCCAGGTATCGGCCACCGGCGAGGGCGCCGTCGGGACATCGGTGACCGGCGACGGCGCAACGGTGGTCAACGAAGGCAGCGTGACGGTCGCCGAAGGCGGCACCGGGACTCGCGTCGACGGCTCGAACGCCACGATTACCAATACCGGCAACGTTTACACCGCGGGTACCGGTTCGATCGGGACGCTTGTCAATGGCGACGACGCCATCGTCACCGACGCCGGACAGAACACCATCACGGACGGCGCCACGGGCGTCTCCGTGAACGGCGACCGTGCCGAGGTCAACCTGATTGGACAGATGACGGTGGGCAACGATGCTACCGGCGCGCAGCTGAACGGCAACGACGGCCATATCGTCATCGGCAGCGCCGGTCAGGGCGCGGCTACGACAAACGTCACGGTAATCGGTGGTAACGCCACCGGCGTCAAGGTGGCCGGCACCGGTAATACGATCACGCTGCACGGCGGCATCACCGTAGACAAGGACCAGAGCGCCCCCGATGCGGCCGAGCGGTTTGCGGAAACCGCCACGGGCCTGGCCGTCACCGGGAGCAGCAACACCGTGATTCTGAACGGGCAATTGCACGTCGTGGCCGATGGCGAAGAGATTGAAGCCTTCGTTGCCCGTGGTGGAAGTGGCGCGGCGGAGTCGCTCAACGGGGTGATCGTGTCCGGAGACGTGGCTGGCGCAGAAAACACCAACAAGGTGTTCCTGAATGGTGGCGTGTCCTTGACGGGCGAAAAAAATGCCTTGACCGGGGCAGCCGGCAGTGCGCAGTCCGCAGGCAGCAGCATCTACGCGCCGCTCGTTACCGTCGACGGCAACAGCGAACTGCACATCTCGGGTCACTCCAGCATCGAGGGCAGCGGCACGTTCTCCCCGAAACTGATCACGGCCAGCAACGGCGCCCGCATCATCTGGGAGAACGGCGACCTTAACGCCGATACCAGCCGGTACAGCACCCACGAGATGTATGACAACGGCGGCACGGCCCTGATCGATGTCCGCAGCGGCGCCAGCCTGGACATCAAGGATTCAGCCCATGTCCAGGCTGGCACCCAGACCCACTTCATCGAGGCACGGGGCACGGGCAGCCGGGTCAACAACGAAGGTACGATCGACCTGACGAAGGTGAACGAGGATGCCCCGATCACGGGCACAGGTACCCACGTCTCCACGGTCGCCCTCTTCGCTTATGAAGGCGCCAGCGCAACAAATAGCGGCACGATCTCGCTCAACAGCGATGATGCCGAAGCCGTCCTCGAAGGCAACGGCGACTGGGAGTGGGTCAACTATCATGCCGTTCAGAGCGGCATGATGGGGATGATCGCGAGCAATGCGGGCAGCACCGMCGTCAACACCGGCACGATCACCGGCCATGGCTACCGGCTCTACGGCATGGGTGCCATCGAGGGCGCCGTGCGCAACGAGGGCAAGATCGACCTCCAGCCGAAGTCGGATATCGCCTTTGCTCGCGCCKACGACTACGGCKCCGGCATGTACGCAGGCACCGACCGCGTCAGTCTGGGCACGGCCACCAATGCGCCCGGAGGCACCATCACCATGCATAACGCTGGCATCGGCATGGTTGCCCAGAAAGGTGCGACTGTTGTCAACCAAGGCGCCATCAACCTCGTCGCCGACGAGGGCGCAACGGCGCGCGATGGACAGTTGATCGGCATGGCCGCCTACAACGGTGGCACCGCCATCAACGACACCACGGGCGTCATCAACATCGAGACCGGTGCGGGCCGGGCCTTCGACGTTGACGGCACCAGCCTGATCGTCAATCGGGGCAGCGTGAACTTCAACGGCCAGACCATGGACCCGAGCGACTCGCATATGGGGGCCACGCCGAACACGGCCACGCCACTTGCCGGCGTCATTGCCGGAACAGGCCAGTCGGTTACGCTGGATGACCCCCTGGGTTATGTCGCCGCCAACCATCTCACCAACTATGGCGCAGTGACCAACGCCGCCACGCTGGACATGCGCAGCAGTTGGCTGCTCAACCAGCAAGGCGCCAGCTTCTCGTCGCCGTCGAACTCGCTGACGCTGGCTTCCTTCGAGAACAAGGGCACGCTGGCGGCCGGCGCGGTGCGGAGCGGCACGGGGTACAACCGGGCCGGTGCCACGATGAATGTGGGACTGCTGACGCTCGCTTCGAACGCCACCTTGTTTAACGAAGGCAACTTCCACGGCAGCGCAACGGCGGCGTCCTATACCAACAACATCGTCAATACCGGCAACTGGACGGTGAACGCGGGCAATGCCATCCAGGGCCGCCTCAACGTCTTCAATCAACAGGGCGGCACCCTGCGCAATACGGCGCCGGGCACTGGCACGCTGGTCAACATCAGCTCCCTGCCTGGGGGCCAGCCGTTCAACAACGCCGGCACGATCACGGCCACCGACGGCTACAGCGCCCTCAAGACCGCCAATGGCGACGCGACCGCCAATCCGAACAACTGGCTGGTCAACCGTTCGACGGGCGTGATCAACGGCATGATGAACGGCACCGAGAAGGCACTGATCAGCATGGGCCGCGCCACCAGTTTCGGCAACGAAGGCACGATCAATGTGCAGGGCAACGGGGCGGTGGGCATCCTGGGCGTCAATTCGGGTTACACCACCCACATCATCAATGCCGGCACCCTCAACGTCGGCACCGAAGCCGGCAAGGCGGACGGCACGAACGGCACCGGTCTGGTCGGCATCAAGGGCACCAACACCGCGAACCAGATCTACAACAACACCACGGGCGTCATCAACGTCTACGCCAACAATTCGTACGCCTTCGGCGGCAATGGCAAGGTCGTCAACAACGGCACCGTGAACCTCGAGTGCGACACCGGCTGTGCGATCTTTGCGCCGGGCAGCGCCGCGGCCATCACGGGCAGCAACAAGGCCATCGTGGCCCAGACCACAGCGCCCTCGCAGGGCACCGTGCCCACGCCGGCAGCCGAAGCGCCCCGCATGGTGCTGCGCGGCTACCAGGTCGGCACCAATGCCAACGGTACGGCCGGCACCCTGCGCGGCAGCCATCTGGACGTCTCCGAGGTCAAGGTCGACACCGCCTTCGCCGCCGGCACCGCCGCCAAGGCGGTCACCTTCGACAACGTGTTCCAGGGCACTGATATCACCGGCGCCCAGAGCATTCAGTCCGACAGCGCCGTCTGGACCGCCAACGCGGCCCAGGACGCCAAGGGCATCGACGTGACGATGACCAAGAACGCCTACCAGGACGTGGTGACCGACGCCAAGCTCAAGGACGCCGCCGCCGCCCTCGAAGGCGCCTACTCCAACAACGCCGTGTTCCAGAGCCTGAACCTGGCCACCGCCGCCGAAGTCACCAAGGGCGTGAGCCAGCTCACCGGCCAGGGCTTCGGCCAGGCCATGAACCAGGCCAAGGTGCTCAGCAACCGCTTCAACGTGCTGGCCGACAACGTCAAGGAAACCCCGAGCGGCCTGGGCTTCAACATGGTCACCCGTGGCACCCCCGGCGCCCGCCTGGCCGGCTCCGAGTACGACATGGCCGTGCTGTCCTCGCGCTTCAGCGTGGGCGACCAGGGCAAGGTGGCCGTGCGCTACGGCGTGGCCAACCTGGCCAGCATCGACGCCGGCTCCAACGCCGCCGCCAGCAACGGCCTCTCGGGGGTGAGCCAGTTCGCCGGCGTGCAGTACGTCAACCCGATCGCCGCCGGGCTGGAACTCTCCGGTGACCTGCAGTTCGAGCAACATCGGCTGGAATCGAGCCGCTCGCTCAACTACGGCAGCGTCAACGAGACCGCTTCCTCGAAGAACGGCCAGGACAAGTACCGCGCCAACTTCGTGGTGGGCAAGCCGGTGGAAGTGGCGAAGGGCTTCACCGTCACGCCGATGATGGGCCTGGACATGCGCCAGACCCGCGACCACGCGGTGAACGAGCAAGGCGCCGGGGCCTACAACCTCAACGTCTCGGGCGCCACCACCACGGCGATGGACGCCATCGGCGGTGTGAAGCTGGGCTATCAGCACGCGAACGGCCTGAACGCCAGCGTGCGCCTGCAGGGCGGGCCGAACCTGTTCTATGGCGCCGGCCAGCGCCAGGCCAGCCTGGCTGGTGCCCCGGATGCGCGCTTCGCGCTGCCGGATGCCACCCAGCGCAGCCGCTTCAACTACAACAGCACGGTCAGCGTGGGCTACGCCAAGAACCTGCTCAACCTGTCCGCCAACGGCTACACGGCCGACCAGGACGGCGTGAAGGACTACGGCGTGATGTTCAAGGTGGTCAAGCAGTTCTAAGACGGATCCGAATCCGCCTCTCCATGCGGTGACTTCGGCCGGGCGCCTTGCCCGGCCTTTTTTCGTTTACCCGATTACCCGATGACCTCTTCGCAGACCGCCAGCCACGCGCGCGCCGCGTGAGACAGGTAGCGGCCCGGCGGCCAGACGTGGGCCATCGCCCAGTCCATGGTCGGCTCGGTCAGCCGAGCCATGGCGAGGGTGTCGGCGGCATCCAGCCGCGCCAGCAGCGGTTCGGGCAGAAAGGTGGTGCCGAGGCCGGCGGCGGCCATCGACACCAGAAAGTCCCAATGGCCGCTCTGCGCCACCACGCGCGGCGCCATGCGGGCCGTGGCAAACGCCTGGCGCAGCTTGCGGGTCAGCGAGAACTCGTCGGTCAGCAGCACCAGCGGCGTCTCGCGCAGCGCGTCGAGCTTCACCGTCCGGCCGCCCGCCCAAGGCGCGCCGCGCGGGCCGACCACCCAGATCGGATACCGCGCGAACTCGCGCGTGGCGAGATCCAGCCCGCTGTCGCCGGGCAGCACCGTGGCGCCCACTTCAAGTTCGCCATTCGCCACTTGTTGCTCGACCACCTGCCCGCCATGCTCGGACAAGGTCAGTTCGAGATTCGGATACCGCTGACGGAACGCGCTGACCGCAGGCGAGAAGAACAGGTTGACCATCGGCGGCAGGCCCACGGTCAGCTGCCCGCGCCCGAGTGACGACAGATCCGCCACTTCKAGCGTCAGCCGATGCACCACGCCAAGCGCCTCCTGCCCCCGGTCGTAGACCACCCGGCCCACATCGGTCAGTCGCACGGACTTCCCTTCGCGGATCAACAGCGGCTGGCCCACCTCGTCCTCCAGCTGACGCACCATCTTGCTGATGGTGGACTGGGTGACGTACAGCGACGCCGCCGCCTGCGTGAAGCTCTTGAGCCGCGCGGTTTCCACGAAGTAGCGCAGCGCGCGGATGTCGATGGGCATGGCATTCCCCGGGATCGATTGATATGAAAATTCCGACTGGATCGACGAATTTTAAATCATGCAGGGAATGATCGCCAGTTCGCTACACTGCCCCGCAACGCTCCCACACACTTCCGCCCCCGGACGATTCCCATCATGGCTGGCTGGCCGCATGCCCGACAGTGGCTGTTCTCGCTGAAGGCATTCGCGGCCGCGATGCTGGCGCTCTATATCGCCCTGTCCTTCGGCCTGCCGCGCCCCTACTGGGCCATGGCCACGGTCTACTTCGTCTCGCATCCGCTCACGGGCGCCACGCGCTCCAAGGCTGCCTATCGCGTGACCGGTACGGTGCTGGGCGCCACCGCCGCCGTGGTCACGGTGCCCGCGCTGGTCAATATGCCGATTGTGCTGACGGGCGCCATTGCGCTGTGGATCACGGGGCTGGTCTACCTCTCGCTGCTGGAGCGCGGCCCGCGCAGCTATGTGTTCCTGCTGGCCGCCTACACGCTGCCCATCGTGGCGCTGCCAGCCGTGAGCCATCCGGGGGAGATTTTCGATGTGGCGGTGGCGCGCATCGAGGAGATTGTCATCGGCATCGTCTGCGCGGGGCTGGTCGGGGCGATCGTGCTGCCGGCCAAGGTGGCGCCGGCGCTGCGCGAGCGCGCCGGGGAGTGGATTCGCGATGCCCGGGCCTGGGCGGCCGACATCCTCGCTGCCGACCCGCACGCCAGCGCCAGCCGCCACCGGCTGGCGGCGGACATGCTCGCGCTGGACCAGATGATCGCGCACCTGTCGTTCGATACCGAGAGCCGGCACACGCTGCACCACGCGCGGGCGCTGCGCGAGACCATGTCGCGGCTGATGCCCACGCTCTCCGCGCTGGACAGCGTGCTACGGGCCAAACCGCGCGCGCCGCACGCCAACCGCGCCCTGCAAGACACGGCCGATTTCCTGCGCGGCCGGATGGACGACTTGCTAGCCACCTGCGACGCCCTCCAGCACGGCATCGGCGACCGTCCCACGCAAGCCGTCCCGCCAGCCTCGGCGCGCATCGCCCCGTCAGAAAGCCCCACGGCAAGCCGCTATCACGATCACGGCATGCTGCTGTTCGGCGCGGCCTCCACGGGTCTGGCCGTGTTCTGCGCGGGGCTGATCTGGATGTTTTCCGGATGGGAGGATGGGGGCGGACCGGTGGCGGTGGCGGCCATCGCGTGCTGCTTCTTCGCCACCCTCGACGAACCGCGCCGCGTGACGCCGGTGTTCGCGCGTTGGAGCCTGGCGTGCCTGGGCGTGGCGTCGTACTACCTGTTTCTGGTCGTGCCGCACGCGCAGACCTTCGAGGCGCTGGTCGGCATGCTCGCCCTGCCCTACCTCGGCATCGGCCTGCTGATCGCGCGGCCCGGCTTCCAGTTGATTGCGATGCTGCTGTCGGTCAACACGGCCTCGTTCGCCAATATCCAGAGTATTTACGATGCCAACCTGCTCGGCGCCTTCAACACGAGTCTGGCGAACGCGGCGGCGATGCTGTTCGCGCCGCTCTGGGCGACGCTCGCGCGGCCGTTCGGGGCGCATGTGGCCGCGCACCGGCTGATCCGCGCGAGCTGGCAGGATCTGGCGCAGGCCGCCACGTGGCGCGGCGACCCCGCGCCGGTGGGCGCGCGCATGCTGGACCGCTTCGGGCAACTGATGCCGCGCCTCGGTGCCAGCGCGGACCGGCTGGCCTCGGACGGCTTTACGGAATTGCAGGTGGGCTATTGCACGCTGACGCTGCAGCAGGCGCTGCCGACCTTGCCGCCCGCCGCGCGCAAACCCGTGCGGCGCGTGTTGAGCGGGGTGGCGCGGCACTATCGCGGACGGCTGCGGACGGGCGAGGCGGTGCCAGCGCCGGCGCAGTTATCGGCTCGGATCAGGGAAGCCCTCGGCGCGGTTGCGGATGTACGTGACAACGCTGCCGTAATCAGCGCGCTGGTGGTGTTACGCGTGACGCTTGTCCACGGTGAGGACGAGGTGATATCGCGCATTCCGCGCAATCCCTCTCCCCCGGCCCCTCTCCCGCAAGCGGGCGAGGGGAGCAAACCGCCGTCCGTTGACAGGCCGAGGGGGTGCTCCCCTCTCCCTCCGGGAGCGGGGCGGGGGAGAGGGCAGGCGGCTCAAGATGCGTGATCGCATCGAGAAAGCGTGCGAGAGAAAACCCCTTCACACAACCGCCCCCGCCAGATACTGCGCCAGCGCGTCGAGCAGCAGCCCTGAGCCATGCTCCCGCGAACCCGCATCGTCATAGCCATCGAGAAAAGCGCCCTGCTCCGTCATGACGAGCCGCGTGCCATCGTCGACCGGCTTCATCTCGAAGGTGGCCAGCGAGACGGAAATCTTGCGCTCGCCCATATGCATCTCGTAGGCGTAGACCAGACGCTCGCCGGGCACCACATCGTAATAAATGGCATCGAAGGTCGAGACCAGCCMGTTGGCCCAGCTGCCCTTCAGGTGCTCGCGGCCACCGGGGCGGGCATCCATGGTCCGCGCCAGTTCCTGATAGCCATCGCCACCCCGGAACCATTGCGCCTTGGCCTTGGGGTCGGTCAGCGCGCGGAAGACCTCCGCCGGCGTGGCCTTGAAGGTCCGCTCGATGCGGAAGATGCCGTGCACCACCGAGCGCTCGGCGGGCGGCGCATCGGCCATACGGGCCACTTCCACCTCCAGGCGGTCCAGCGTCTCGGCCCAGCCCTGCGCGGCGCCGCGCGTGAAATTGCCGGCGACCGGGTCCAGCAGCGTGTAGCGCTGCTCGACATCGAGCTGCGTGCCGCCGCAGACGTTCTCGAACGACACCGTGGTCAGGGCGTTGAACAGTGCGGCGCCGTCGCCGCCGACCACGGTCATGTCGATCACCAGCCGCGCGTTCGGCAGGATCTCGACAAAATGGCCGCGCACCCAGTGCGACTGCCCATCCGGCGCGCGCATGCAGTAGTCGAACTTGCCGCCCACGCGGGGCTCGACCTCGGCCTCGGGAATCGTGAACCCTTGCGGGCAGAACCAGTGCTTGACGTGCTCGGCGGACGTCCACGCCTGGAACACGAGTTCCTTGGGTGCGTTGAACGCGCGCGAGACCGTCAGTGGGCGCGGTTGCGCCAATTGGGTTGCCGTATCTTCAGTTGCCGTCGCCATCGGGGGTTGCCTCCTTCTTCATGGTTTCCAGGTATTCGCCCAGGCGGTCGAAGTGGCCTTCCCACTCGGCCCGCCGGGCGCTGATCCACTGCTCGGCCTGACTCAGCGCGTTCGGCGCCATCCGGCACGTGCGTACCCGCCCGACCTTCTGCGACTGCACCAGCCCGGCCTGTTCCAGCACGGCCAGGTGTTGCATGACGGCCGGCAAGGACATCGCCAGCGGCCGGGCAAGGTCGGTCACGGACGCGGGGCCGCGTGACAGTTGCACCAGCAGGGTCCGGCGCGTGGTGTCGGCCAGCGCCTGGAACGTCATATCGAGAGGATCGGATTGGTTAAGCATGTGCTTTAGTATAGCGACGGCAAATAGTTAAGCAAGGACTTTAGCAATAAATCTTCAGGCGGGTTGGCGAGAAGCTTGCTGCGCCTGTAGCGCGGCGATGCGCGCCAGCACGGCGGGAAGTTCGGGGGGCGGCGTGAGCTGGCCGATCAGCCACTGCACGGCATCGGCGACCTTGTCGGCGTCGTAGTCGGCGGAAAAGCTGTGGAGGGTCGCGCCGTGGAGGAACAGCCGGAGCGCGAGCAACTCTGGCTGCGACGGGTCGTTCGGGCCCTGCCCGAACAGCCGCGCCGGCACGGTGGCCAGCAGCGGGCCGATGGCCTCGGCCAGCCGGGTATCGCCACGCGCGGCCATCCAGACTTCTAGGATGGCCAGCGAGGTGTGGCGCTGGCGGCGGTTCACCAGCGCATGGAGCATCAGGTGCAGGCGCACGCGGGATGGCATCGGCCCGAGCGCGGCCAGGCGCGCGGCCTCGGTATCGATCAGCTGCTCGACCATCGCCGGCAGCAGCGTGTAGCGCCCTTCCGGGAACTGATGCCGCAGCGAGCCGCGGCTGATGCCAGCCATTTCGCAGACGCGCGCCTCCCCAAAGGCGGCATAGCCCTGTTCGATCAACAACTGGGTGGCGGCATCGATCAGCGCCTGTCTGGTGGACGCGCTGCGCTCGGCTTGGGTCGGCATGGCCGCGATTGTAGCCACATCGCCCTGCGTCGCCATTGATTCCTCAACTGTCACAAAACAAACATACAAGTTTGTTTATATCTGGCCCGCGCGCGGCAAGAGAGCCCATGGTCCGGCCGCGCGCGCACCCACGACAACAAGGAAATTCCGAATGTTCAAGCTCCCCCGAGCCGGCTGGCTGGCCGCCTTGCCCGCCGCCGCCTGCGCCGCGCTGGCCGCGTTGGCTATCTCCGCCTGCGGTTCCGACGACAACAAGAGCACCACCACCACGCCGCCTGCCGCCGAAGTCCCGGCCCCAGTCGTGCCGAAGACCATCCAGTCGGTGCGCCACGTGTTCGTGATCACGCTCGAGAACCAGAACTACGCCACCACCTTCGCGGCGGACTCCAAGGCGCCCTACCTCTCCAAGACCCTGGTTGCCCAGGGCGCGCACCTCCAGCAGTACTTCGGCACCAGCCACGTCAGCCTGGGCAACTACATCGCCATGATCAGCGGCCAGTCGGTCACCGCCGACACCCAGATGGACTGCATGGTCTACAAGGACTTCGCGCTGACCGGCATGGCCGACCACGGCCAGGCCATCGGCACGGGCTGCGTCTATCCGGCCTCGATCAAGACGCTGCCTGACCAGCTCAAGGCCGTGAACCTGGCCTGGAAGGGCTATATGGAGGACATGGGCAACGACCCGGCCCGCGAATCCGCCACGTGCGGCCACCCGGCGCTGAACGCCACGGACGCCACCCAGTCGCCCCAGGCCGCCACGGCCGGCGGCGTGCCGGCGGACCAGTACGCCACGCGCCACAACCCGTTCGCCTACTTCCACTCGATCACCGACTCGCCGGACTGCGCGACCAACGTGGTCAACCTGAACAAGCTGACCGACGACCTGAAGACCGTGGCCACCACGCCGAACTTCACGTTCATCACGCCCAACCTCTGCAACGACGGCCACGATTCGCCGTGCGTGGACGGCGCGCCGGGCGGCCTGGTCTCGGCCGATGCCTTCCTGCAAAAGTGGGTGCCGATCATCATGGCTTCGCCGGCCTACCAGCAGGACGGCCTGATCATCATCAATTTCGATGAAAGCTCGTACTCGTCGCAGGCCATCGACACTACCACCACGCCGCCGACGCTGAACATGATCTTCTCCGGCCAGACCTGCTGCAACCAGCAACCCGGCCCGAACGTCACGTTCCCGATCACGCAGAGCTTCCCGGCCTCGGTGTCGCACTATCCGTACGACATCAACCTGGTCACCCAGAGCCATGGCGGCGACCGCACCGGCGCCGTGCTGCTCTCGCCGTTCATCAAGCCGGGCACGGTGTCCACCACGCCGTACAACCATTACTCGATGCTCAAGAGCCTGGAAGACATCTTCCAGGTGGGCGGCTACCTTGGGTACGCGGCGCAGGACGGGCTGGTGAGCTTCGGCACCGATATCTTCACCAACCTTTGATCGTCATCTGATCGACCACTGACTGCCGCCGGGTTGCGCAAGCGCCCGGCGGCTTGCCGTTGCCATGACCCTCGATACCGGATTGCCGCGCCGCCTGGGCGCCCTGCTGTGGCTGGCTATGTGTGTGAGCCTGCTGGCTGCCTGCCAGCCGCATGATGTTGCCACCCCGGCCGCCGCCGCGTCAGCCCCCGCCCCCGCCAAGCCCGACGCCGCCACGCTGGCCAGCCTCGGCAAGGCGATTTTCTTCGACCCCACGCTGTCTGCCTCGGGCCGGCAATCGTGCGCGAGTTGCCACGATCCCGCCCACGGCTACGGCCCGCCCAATGCGCTGGCCGTGCAGCTTGGCGGCCCGGACCTCACCCGCCAGGGCAAGCGCGCCACGCCCTCTCTGGCGTACACCCTCAATCGCACGCCGATCTGGCACAAGGTGCAGGTGGCCAGCCTCAGCGAGCGCCTGACCGAGACCGATAGCCCGCCCACGGGCGGCCTGATGTGGGATGGCCGCTTCAACAGCCTGCGCGAGCAGGCCGGCGGCCCGCTGCTGGATCCGGACGAGATGGCGAACCCGGACCGCGAAGCCGTCGTAGCCAAACTACGACGTGCTGCCTATGGCGACGCCTTCCGCGCCGCCTTCGGCGCCAATGTGTTCGACGATCCCCAGCGCGCCTTCGATGCCGCCACCCAGGCCCTCGAGCGCTTCCAGCTCGACGACCCMGGCTTCCATCGCTACAACAGCAAATTMGACGCCTTCCTCGATGGCGAAACCACCCTCAGCGCCGCCGAGACACGCGGTTTGCGGCTGTTCTCGGCCCCGGCGAAAGGCAACTGCGCGGCCTGCCATCGCATCGACAAGGGCGCCGACGGCTCCCATCCGCTGCTGACCGATTACCAGTTCGCCGCGCTCGGCGTGCCGCGCAACCCGGAGATCGCCGCCAACGCCAATCCGCAGTATTACGACCTCGGCCTGTGCGGCCCGAAGCGCACCGACCAGGCCGCCCAGCAGGGCTACTGCGGCATGTTCAAGACCCCCACGCTGCGCAACACGGCGCAGCGCGGCGCGTGGTTCCACAACGGACGCTTCCACAATCTGGAAGACGTGGTGCGCTTCTATGTCGAACGCGACCTGAAACCGGCCAAATGGTATGGGCGCGATGCGCGTGGCCGCACCGTGGCCTACGACGACCTGCCGCCCGCGCTGCGCCAGAATATCGACGACTTCGACCCGCCGATGGACCGCAAGCCCGGTGCCCGCCCGGCGCTGGACGACCGAGAGATCCGCGACGTGGTGGCGTTCCTGCGCACCCTCGACGACGGCTTCCGGCCCTAGCCCGCTTTTCGGCCGCCATCGCCCGCCCCGGGGCGGCGCCAGCGCCACATTGCAGGTGCCGCCCCCAGCGCCCGCCGGGCCCGTCCTCAGTGCGCCGTCCCGCAAAAAGGCGTATTCTGGTGCGCTTGTCATTCCCGCGCCACCGGCGTAGTGTTGCGCATCGCCCGGCCCCTCCGCGCCGGGACGCGTTCCAGATTGTTGACGGATGAACCAGAAATCCCCGAATTTCCCGGATGAGCCGCCCATGCCGCCCACCTGGGATGCCCGCCTTGCCCGCCGCCTTGTGCGGCCCCTCCGGAATACCCGAGTCACCCCGAACCACCTGACCACGCTGCGCCTGCTCATCGGGCTGGCCGGCGTTGCCTGCCTGGCGCAGGGGGGCTACKCGTGGACCAATTACGGCGCCCTGCTGGTCGTGCTGTCCAACTTCATCGATCACACCGATGGCGAACTGGCGCKAATCAGCGGCAAAGGCAGCAAGATCGGGCATTTCTACGATCTGGCCAGCGACGCCCTGATTACCGTGTTGTTGTTCGTCAGCATGGGCATGGCGATTGGCGCGACCGCGCCCGCGACCACCGAGGCGATCGGCCCCGTGGGCCGCGGCACCGTGGCCGGGCTGGCGGTGGCCCTGATCTTCTTCCTGCGCATGCGTATAGAATCGCGGGTTGGCAAGAGTGGCACCAAGCAGGCTTCCGCCGCCKGGTTCGAGACCGAGGACGTGCTGTACCTGTTGCCGCTGGTCAYGCTGACCAGCAGCATCGGACCGTTCCTGGCGCTGGCCTCGGTTGGCGCGCCGCTGTTTGCCCTGCTTGTGATCATCGACTACTGGCGCGTCATGCGGCGCCCCCAGGCGGTCGGCACCCCAACGAAACATTGAGGCAGCCATGACGGAACAGGCTACCCGCGACATCGCGCTCGATTCCCCGCTCGATCCAGTCATCGACGCTCCCGCGCCGCCTCCGCGTCATGCGGGCCACCCGGATGCCGCCGTGGCACGCGCGGCGGCCGGGCTGGACACGCCCGCGCTGCGCGCCGACTTCGACCGCCAGGGCGCGTTCCTCTACCTCGACACATTCCTGCCGCCCGAGCAGTGCGCCGAGCTGGAGGCGCTGGCCCGCGCGCTCCAGCCGGGGCTGAACCGCAACTACCTGCCCGGCCACAAGCAGGGTGGCAGCGTCAGCCGGCACACCATCGACGAGCAGGCGCCCTTCATTGCCGAACTCTATCGATCGCCCGCGCTGATTCATTGGCTTGAACAGGTCACCGGCGACAAGCTCCAGGTCTGCCCGCCCACCGACCCGCACGCCTACGCGCTCTATTACTACACGCGCCCGGGCGACCATATCGGCTGGCACTACGACACCTCCTATTACGACGGCCGGCGCTACACGCTGCTGATCGGCGTGCTGGACGAGTCCTCGTGCCGGCTCGAATACGAACTCCACACCCGCAACCCCGAGGTGCCCGACGAACCGGGCGCGGTGCAGATTCCGCCGGGCGGCATCGTGCTGTTCGATGGCGACAAGCTGCGCCACCGCATCACCCCGGCCGGCCCGAACGAGATCCGCGTGTCGCTGACCTTCGAATACGTGACCGATCCGGGCATGCGGCCGTGGCTGCGCTTTATCTCCAATATGAAAGACGCGGTGGCCTATTTCGGCTTCCGGCAGGTCTTCAAGCGCCTGCTATCAGGCGGGAAGTCTGGCAAGTGACGCGTGCCGCATTTATTCTGCTGACGATTGGCGCGGCGCTGTTTGTCGCGCTGTTGGCGTGGCAGGGCTTTGGCGCGGTCACGACCACGCTGATGTCGGCCGGCTGGGGCCTGGCCGTGGTCGCCGCGTTCCACGTGGTACCGCTGGCGCTGGACGCCGCCGCCATCGCCGTGCTGGTGGACCGCACCGCGCACCATGGCTCGTTCTGCACCGCGCTGCGTGCGCGCTGGGCCGGCGAGTCGGTCAACAGCCTGCTGCCGGCTGGCCAGATCGGCGGCCCGGTGCTGATGGTGCGCTACCTCGCCCATCATGGCGCCCGCATGCGCGACGCCGCCGCGGCCATCACCGTCAGCACGACCACGCAGGCGCTCTCCCAAATGCTGTTCGCACTGCTCGGCATTCTGCTGTTCGGTGCGCAAGGCAACCTCTCCGACCAGCGCACGCCGATCATCGCCGTGACGGTGGTCCTCGCCCTGTGCGTGCTGGCCTTCTGCATCCTCCAGCGGCGCGGCATGTTCGGCCGGGTGATGCGCGTGGCCGCGCGCGTGTTCGGCAAGCGCAACTGGGATGATCTGGCGTTGCGCGCCGATGCCGTGGACGAGGCCATCCGCGCCCTCTACCGCGACCGCCGCAAGGTAGCCGCCAGCTTCATGCTGAATCTGGCCGGCTGGATCGTTGGCACCGGCGAGGTCTGGCTGATTCTTTACTTCCTGGGCCATCCGGTGAGCTGGCACGAGGCGTTGCTGCTGGAGAGCGTGGGTCAGGCGATTCGTGGCGCGGCGTTMGCCATTCCCGGCTCGCTCGGCGCGCAGGAAGGCGGCTATCTGCTGCTGGCGCCGCTGGTGGGCCTGCCGCCCGATGCCGCGCTGGCGATGTCGCTGGCCAAGCGCGTGCGCGAACTCGTGCTCGGCATTCCTGGGCTGCTCTACCTGCATCACAGCGAGCGTCGATACCAGCGCCGGCGCACCCGGCAGGCCGCGTGGCAGGGCTCCGAATAATTCAAGCAAGGTGAAAAGACAATAATGCGAGCAATCATTCTCGCCGCGGGCCTGGGCCTGCGGCTTCAGCAACAGCCGGGCAAGCAGTTTCCGAAGTGCCTGCTGCGCTTTGACGGTATCACCCTGCTCGAGCGCCACCTGCGCATGCTCGACGCGGCCGGCGTCACGGAAGTTGTGCTGGCGCTGGGCTTCGAGCCCACTCAAGTGCAGGCCGAACTGGCCCAGATCGAGCGCCCGGCCGGTCACCCGCCCGTGGAAATCGTGCTGAACCCGCGCTTCGACCTCGGCAGCGTGCTGACCGTGCACACTGTGGCGGACGCCCTCGCGCGCGGCGGCGACGTCCTGCTGATGGACGCCGACGTGCTCTACGATGAGCGCATTCTCAACGCACTGGTGGCCGGCGAGACGGTCAACCGCCTGCTGATCGACCGCGATTTCGAGGCCGGCGACGAGCCCGTCAAGCTCTGCCTGCGCGACGGCGTGCCGGTAGAGCTGCGCAAGCAGCTGATGGCCGACCTCCAGTACGACACCATCGGCGAATCCGTAGGATTTTTCCGATTCCAGGAACACACGGCACGCCGGCTGGCCGAGATCGTCAAGGGTTACGTCGATTCGGGCCGCGCCAACATGCCGCACGAGGAAGCCGTCCGCGACCTGCTGCTCGAGTCGCTGGCCCAGCGTAACCACCAGTTCGACACGGCCGACGTAACCGGCGCGCCGTGGATCGAGATCGATTTCCCCGGCGACGTCGAACGCGCCGCCAATGAAGTCCTGCCCCAACTTCTGCCCATCGTGGGATTCGCACAATGAACGCCATCGACCCGAACCTGCTCGCCACCTCCCGCGCCGCCCGTCTGCGCCAGATGCTGGTGTCCAACCAGCTCGAATTCATCATGGAAGCCCACAACGGGCTGTCCGCGCGCATCGTGCGCGAGGCCGGCTTCAAGGGCATCTGGGCCTCCGGGCTGGCCATTTCGGCCCAGTTCGGCGTGCGTGACAACAACGAGGCCAGCTGGACTCAGGTGGTGGACAACCTCGAGTTCATGGCCGATGCCAGCGACCTGCCGATCCTGCTCGACGGCGACACCGGCTACGGCAACTTCAACAATGTGCGCCGTCTGGTGCGCAAGCTCGAGCAGCGCGGCATTGCCGG
This sequence comes from Cupriavidus sp. 05T42, assembly GCF_056396345.1. NCBI lineage: Bacteria > Pseudomonadati > Pseudomonadota > Betaproteobacteria > Burkholderiales > Burkholderiaceae > Cupriavidus > Cupriavidus sp. 05T42. The sequence continues at coordinate 11,951 of NZ_JBFTLH010000018.1, read as the reverse complement.
CGTCTGCATCGAGGACAAGCAGTTCCCGAAGACCAACAGCTTCATCGACGGCGAGCGCCAGCCGCTGGCGGAAATCGACGAATTCTGCGGCAAGATCAAGGCCGGCAAGGACTCGCAGACCGACGACAATTTCTCGATCGTCGCCCGCGTGGAAGCCCTGATCGCCGGCTGGGGCATGGAAGAAGCCCTGCGCCGCGCCGAGGCCTACCGTCAGGCCGGCGCCGACGCCATCCTGATCCACAGCAAGCTGTCCAAGCCGGACGAGATCCTGACCTTCGCGCGCGAATGGGCAGGCCGGGGTCCGCTGGTCATCGTGCCGACGAAGTACTACAGCACGCCGACCGAGGCCTTCCGCAAGGCGGGCATCAGCCTCGTGATCTGGGCCAACCACCTGGTGCGCGTGGCGGCCTCGTCAATGCAGGCCGTGGCCCGCGAAATCCACGACAGCGAAACGCTGGTGAACGTGGAAGACCGCATTGCCTCCGTCAACGAGATCTTCCGCCTGCAGGACGCCGACGAGTACTCGGCCGCCGAGAAGATCTACCTGTCCGGCGCGCAGGTGCCGGGCGCCGCCGTGGTGCTGGCGGCTGGCCGTGGCAAGGGCCTGGAGGCGCTGACCGAAGACAAGCCCAAGATCATGCTGCCGGTGGCCGGCAAGCCGCTGCTGCGCTGGCTGGTCGATGGCTTCAAGAAGCAAGGCATCAACGACATCACCGTGGTGGGCGGCTACCAGGCGCAGGCCATCGACACGGCCGGCATCAAGCTGGCGGTCAACGAGCGCCACGCCCAGACCGGCGAACTGGCCTCGCTGGCCTGCGCGGCCGATGCCATGCAGACCGACACCGTGATCGCCTACGGCGACCTGCTGTTCCGCAGCTACATCCTGCGCGATCTGCTGGAATCCGACGCCCCGTTCAGCGTGGTGGTGGATTCCTCGCAGACCGCACCGTCGAACCAGAGCGTGCGCGACTTCGCCTGGTGCTCGGGCGGCGACGACCGCGACCTGTTCGGCCAGACCATCACCCTGAAGAAGGTCTCGGACACCCTGCCCGCCGCCGGCGAAGCCCAGCCCAATGGCCGCTGGATCGGCCTGTTCAGCGTGCGTGGCGAAGGCCGCGCCAAGCTGCAGGCGCTGCTGGCCAAGCTGCGCGAGCGGCCTGACTTCGACCAGCTCGACCTGCCCGACCTGCTCAACGCGCTGGTCGAAGCCGGCGAGAAGGTCGAGGTCAAGTACGTGCACGGCCACTGGCGCGGTGTGAACGATCTGGACGATTTCCGCCGTGCCGGCGACTTCGCCCATACGCAGACGCCGTACGCCCTGGGGAATGTCGACGGTGAGGCCGACGGCGAGGCCGCCCGATGATCGAGGCGGTCCAGTTCGTGGAGGCCGCGCGCGAGCGTGGCTTCCAGTGGTACGCGGGCGTGCCCTGCTCGTACCTGACGCCGTTCATCAACTACGTGGTGCAGGACAACTCGCTGCATTACGTGTCGGCGGCCAATGAGGGCGATGCCGTGGCCTTTATCGCCGGCGTGACGCAAGGCGCGCAAAACGGCGTGCGCGGCGTGACGATGATGCAGAACTCGGGCCTCGGCAATGCCGTCAGCCCGCTGACCTCGCTGACGTGGACGTTCCGCCTGCCGCAGTTGCTGATCGTGACGTGGCGCGGCCAGCCCGGCGTGCATGACGAGCCCCAGCACGCGCTGATGGGCCCGGTCACGCCGGCCATGCTGGAAACCATGGAAATTCCATGGGAGCTGTTCCCGACCGAGCCAGCCGATGTCGGCCCCGCGCTGGACCGCGCCGTGGCCCATATGGACGCCACCGGCCGGCCCTACGCGCTGGTCATGCAGAAAGGCAGCGTGGCGCCCTATCCGCTGACGGCCCAGACGCCGCCGCAGGCACGGCCCAAGGCCACGCCGCAGGTGTCGCGCCGCAACGTGCCGGCCGCCGAACTGCCGAGCCGCCGCGACGCACTGGCCCGCGTGATCGCCCATACGCCGGTCGACGGCACCGTGGTGCTGGCCTCCACCGGCTTTTGCGGTCGTGAGCTTTATGCGCTCGATGATCGGCCGAACCAGCTCTATATGGTCGGCTCGATGGGCTGCCTCACGCCGTTCGCGCTCGGCCTCGCGCTGGCGCGCCCGGACCTGCGCGTGGTGGCCATCGATGGCGACGGCGCCGCGCTGATGCGCATGGGCGTGTTCGCCACGCTGGGCGCCTACGGCCCGGCCAACCTCACGCATGTGCTGCTGGACAACAACGCGCACGACTCCACGGGCGGCCAGTCGACGGTGTCGCACAACGTGTCGTTCGCCTCGGTGGCGGCTGCATGCGGCTACGCGTCGGCAGCCGAGGGCGATCACCTCGACCTGCTCGACCAGGTCCTGCAAGGCGCCGCCACGGCCAAGGCCGGCCCGACCTTCGTCTGCCTGCAAACCCGCGCCGGCACGCCGGACGGCCTGCCGCGCCCGACCGTGACGCCGGTGGAAGTCAAGACCCGCCTCGGCCGCCAGATCGGCGCCGATCAAGGCACAAGCCAAGGCACCGACCATGCTGCTGCTTAACCCGGGCCCCGTCACGCTCTCCGAGCGTGTGCGCCAGAGCCTGCTGCAAACCGACCTGTGCCACCGCGAAAGCGAGTTCTTCGACCTTCAGGACGAAGCCCGCGCGCGGCTGCTGAAGATCTACGCGCTCGACGCCGCCGCATGGTCCACCGTGCTGATGACGGGCTCGGGCACCGCCGCGCTGGAAAGCATGATCGCCGGCCTCGTCCCCGAGCAGGGCAAGCTGCTGATCGTGCAGAACGGCGTCTATGGCGAGCGCATCGCGCAGATCGCCACGCAGTACCGCATCGCGCACACGCTGGTGAAGCACGACTGGATGGACGCGCCCGACCTCGACCGTATCGCCGCCGCCCTCAAGGCTGACAAGGCGATCACGCACGTGGCGGTGATCCATCACGAGACCACCACCGGGCGGCTCAACGACATCGCCGCCGTGGACCGGCTCTGCCAGGAACACGGCGTGCGCCTGCTGGTGGATGCGGTGAGCAGCTTCGGCGCGGAGGCCATCGATTTCGGCGGCAGCATCGACGCCGTGTCCGCCACGGCCAACAAGTGCCTGCACGGCGTGCCCGGCGCGGCCTTCGTCATCGCCCGGCGCAGCGCGCTGGCGCAGGCGGCCAGCCGCACCTACTACCTGGACATCGGCCGTCTGGCCAAGCTCCAGGACCAGCGCAACACGCCGTTCACGCCGTCCGTGCACGCGTACTACGCGCTGGTGGAAGCGCTGCGCGAGCACGAKGAAGAAGGCGGTTGGCAGGCACGGCATCAGCGCTACGCCGCACTGGCCGAACAGGCCCGCGCAGGGCTGGCGGCACTCGGCATCGAACCGCTGTGGCCCGCCACCCAGTCGTCCGTGGTGCTGCGCGCGTACAAACTGCCGCAAGGCGTGACGTACGAGCAACTTCACGACGGCCTGAAGGCGCGCGGCTTCGTGATCTACGCCGGCCAGGGCGGCCTGTCCGCGCAACTGTTCCGCATCTCCACCATGGGCGCGATCACCCCGGCCGACATCGACCGGCTGGTGGACGGCTTCAAGGCGCTGACGCAGCGTTAGTCGGCTAGTCGGTCGGCTAGTCGGTCGGCAAGTCGGTCGGCTAATCGATCATAGGGAATCCGGCAGCGGGGTAAAGCAGACGGCCCAGTCGTCGGCTTCCTGCTCGCCGATTCCCTCGTCCATCAAACCCTGTTTCCAGCGGCCCTGCCTCAGAAGTCATTGTCGAGTGCCCTTCGAATGCGCACGCGGCGCTCGCCGGGCTGGTATTCGAGTGCGGCGCCTTCCTGGTCGAACGCGGCGTCGGCCACGACGTCCAGTTCGCGGTCGAGGCCCATGACCCAGAGGGCGCGGGCGAAGGCGCCGATGGCGGTGTCGGGGCTGCCGCGCTCGATGGCCTCGATGGTCGAGCGGGACAGGCCGGCGCGCTGCGCCAGATCGACCTGGCGCAGCTTGCGATGCTGCCGGGCGTCCCGGATACGGGAGCCGAGCGCGGCGAGGCGCAATCCGACTTCAGGGGGCAGTGGCGAGGCGATCGGGCGTGTCATAACAAGCATTATTGGCGTTACTGCTTGTTATAGCAAGCACAGACACACATGTGCCTCTGTCATCACAACTCCGACTCCACCGGCAGCAGGCGCATGAAGCCTTGGCCGATACGGTTCCAGGTGCTCATGTCCGGCTCGCTGGTGTAGGTGCGCAGCACGCCGTCCTCCCGGGTGATCCAGGCCAGTTGGAGGTTGCCGGTCTGGGGGTCGGGCAGCAGCACGACCTGGTAGGCGGCGTCGAGCAAGGCATCGTCGAGCCGCTTGCCAAGCATGTCGCACAGCGGCGCGCTGTCCACGACGATGCCCATCTCGGTGTTGAGCCGCGCCGAGCGCGGGTCCAGGTTGAGGGAGCCGATGAACAGCAGGCGCCGGTCGACCATATAGGTCTTGGCGTGCAGGCTGGCCCGGCTGCTGCCGCCCATGCCGTGCCCCTTTTTCTCCTTCGCCATTTCCGCGTAGGCGCTGGGCTTGAGTTCATAGAGCAACACGCCAGCCCGGAGCAGCGCCTCGCGGCGCGGGGCGTAGCCGGCGTGCACCGCCGAGACATCGGTGGCGCCGAACGAATTCGTGAGGATGTGGACCTGCACGCCGCGCTGTTGCAGCCCGGTCAGCCACGCCATGCCGGCATCGCCGGGCACGAAGTACGGGGAGACCAGCGTGAGGTCGTGCTGCGCGCTGCCCAGCACCTTGGTGAGCGCCGGAATCGCGTGGGTCGAATCGTCCTCGGGCGGCAGCGTGACCTTGGCGGCGCGGTCGGCGATGACCGTGGCGCGGCCCCAGTAGGCCGGCAGCGCCTCCTGCTGGATGGCGCGGATCACGCCGGACTCCAGCACGGTCTTGCCGTACGGCGTGGCGCGCAGCTTGACCTTGCGGTCGTCCAGGTACTGGCGCACGCGCTGCTGGAAGGCCACGGTCTCGGCGTCCGACTGGGGCGTCGCCAGGGTGGCGAGCGGATAGGTGGCCTCGGCATTCCAGTAATCGTCGAACACGGCCGAGACCTGCGGCACCACCGGGCCGGCCGCCAGCAGGTCCAGATCGCTGAAATCGACATCGCTCTTGGCCGCGAAGTAGGCATCGCCGATATTGCGGCCGCCCACCACGGTGAGCTGGTTGTCCGCCGTCATCGACTTGTTGTGCATGCGCCGGTCCACGCGGCGGAAATCAGTAGCGAACTCGAACATCCGCACGCCCCGGTTGGCAAACGGATTAAACAGGCGCACTTCGACGTTGGGATGGGCGTCCAGCGCGGCCAGCGCCTGGTCCTGGCCATCCGTGTGGAGGTCATCCAGCAGCAGCCGCACGCGCACGCCACGATCGGCGGCAGCCATAACCTCGGCGAGCAGGGTCAGGCCGGTGTCGTCGGCATCGAAGATGTAGTACTGGAGGTCCAGGCTGCGCTGGGCGGTGCGGGCCAGCGCGAGGCGCACGGCGAAGGCATCGGCGCCGGCGGTGAGCGGATAGAACACCGATTCGCCGGGATGCTGCGCCAGGCGCGGCGCCAGTGCCCGGCCGAGTGCGGTATCGGCGGTATCGGCGGAATCGGCCAAGGCCAGGGCCTGTGTCGGTGGCTGGGCCGGATGCGGCGGCAGGTTGGCGCAGCCCGCCCCCAGCATCGACATCACGATCACTCCTGCCGCCATCAGCCAGTTTGCAACGCGCATCGGACCGCTCCTGGATTGTTCCACCCGCAACAATTGAGTGGGTCGAAATCGACGTTTGCGATCTTACCGCGCGCTGCTAAGCTTGCGTTACTTGCAGTTTGCAAGCTTTATAACCGTGACGGATATGCTTATGCCCACCCTGTTCGATCCCCTGCAAATTGGTGACCTGGCGCTGCCGAACCGCATCGTCATGGCGCCGCTGACCCGGCTGCGCGCCGCCGAGCCCGTGCATGTCCCCAACGCGGTCATGGCCGAGTACTACGCCCAGCGCGCCTCCGCCGGCCTGCTGATTTCCGAGGGCGTGCCCATCTCCGAAGACGGCGTGGGCTACCAGAACGTGCCGGGCCTGTGGTCCGGCGAGCAGGTAGCAGGCTGGAAACAAGTGACGGATGCCGTACACGCCGCCGGCGGCCGCATCGTGGCCCAGCTGTGGCACGTGGGCCGGATTTCCGACCCGAGCCTGCTCAATGGCCGCCAGCCTGTGGCGCCGAGCCCGATCGCGGCCGGGGGCAATGTGAGCCTGCTGCGTCCGCAGCGTCCCTTCGTAGTGCCGCGTGAACTCACGCGTGACGAGATCCGCACCGTGGTGGCCGACTTCGGCCGCGCCGCCGCCAACGCCAAGGCGGCCGGTTTCGATGGCGTGACCATCCACGCCGCCAACGGCTACCTGCTCGACCAGTTCCTGCAGGACGGCAGCAATGTGCGGACGGATGAATACGGCGGATCGATCGAGAACCGCGCGCGCATCCTGCTGGAAGTGGCGGATGCCGTGACGGCCGTGTGGGACGCCAAGCGCGTGGGGGTGCATCTGGCGCCGCGTTCGCCCAGTCATTCGATGGCCGAAAGCCAGCCGGCCGAGACCTTCGGCCATGTGGCGCGGGCGCTGGGCCAGCGCGGCCTGGGCTTCCTGTTCGTGCGCGAGACGCCGGGCGAAGGCGCCCTGCTGCCGCTGCTGAAGCGCGAATTCGGTGGCGCGATCATCGCCAACGATGGCTTCGACCAGGCCGCCGCGACGGCTGTGCTGGCGACGGGCGATGCCGACGCCGTGGCGTTCGGCCGCGCGTACATCGCCAATCCGGATCTGGTGGAACGGCTGCGGCTGGGCGCCGACCTGAACGCGGTCGACCCGGCCACGATGTACGGCACGGGCGGCGTCGAGACGCGCGGGTATACGGACTACCCGACGCTGGAAACCGCGTCGGCGTCGTAATGGCGTAGGTCGGCTGGGACGGGGTTCAGATCTTCTGGATCGGAATCACCGTCCGGCCGCCGCACTCGCGCAGCAGGTCGCGCAGGTCGCGGATGACCGGGAACACCTCGTGGTTCCAGTCCGCGCCCTGCTTGTCGTGGGCGGCCTGTTCCATCTCCACGATCTCGCGGTCTTCCTTGAAGATCCGTTCGGTGAACCAGACCAGCAGCGGCCACGCCAGGTCCAGCGCGAACGGCAGCCCCGGGCGACGAATCGACAGCATGCCGAAGGTCCGGTTGGTGCGCTGCGCCGCGTCCAGCGGCACGTAGGCAATCCACAGGTCCATCACCAGCGTCCCGCTGCCCGAGCGAATCTGCAGTGTCTGATAGGGATAGACGGTACGTACCGTCATCACATCCTTGCTGGCCTCCCCGCCGTCCTTGCTGAACACCAGCGCCTCGCCCACGGGCTGCTTGCCGCCCTCGCGGGTGAAGGTGTAATCGACCTCGACGAAGCCCTCACCGCGCCTGCGCCCGACCGAGCGCGCGCGCATCATGCCCATCTGGCGCCGATGCAGGAACTGATGGTTCATGTCCATCAGGTTTTCATGCATGAACGAGTAGTGGCACTTCACCGCGCGGCCCAGGCGGCGGGTCTTGTACTGCTTGTCCGCCACGGAGGCGAAGGCCGGCAGCGGCTTGCTGTCCGCCAGCGCGGGGTCCCCGGGGAAGACGAAGATCAGGCCAGCCACTTCCTTGCAGGGGTAGGCGCGCACGCCGTTGGGCAGGCGTTCCTTGCCGAGGTAGGGCACGTCGATGCAGCGGCCAGTGCAGTCGTAGGTCCAGCCGTGGTAGCAGCAGCGGATCGATTCGCCATCGACCACGCCCGCGTGCAGCGGCACCTGTCGATGGGCGCAGCGGTCTTCGAGCGCGAACACGTTGCCGCTCTCGGTGCGCACCAGCACGATCGGGTCGCCCGCGAAGCGCACGCCGTGCGCCTTGCCGCGCTTCACTTCCTTGGACCAGGCTAGCGGATACCAGTAGTCGGGGTGGATCGGCACGCGCCGCAGGTCCCGCACGCCGACGTCACCGGCCAGTGGCTGCGGCGCCGCCATGGCGGCTGGCGGCGGCTCCGCCTGCACGGCTGAATCGATGGTTCGGCGGTCAAGCGCGGACTCGGCATACATGCGTGGCGTCTCCGTGGAGCCAGGACTGGCAGGGAAGCGATCGAGTCTACCCCATTGCGCCCCCCCGGTATGTCGGCATTTCTCCGACGTTACCCCACCCCGGCACGCCCCGCGCCACGTGTTGCGGAGCGGCGACAGCCCCGGCCTGCCCGATGGGTGGGAATCTCCTGCCTGCGGGTAGCCACCGGGCCAGAAATGGTCGAAATCTATGTATCCTTGGAGGATCTGAAGCCAGCCAACACGATGCCGCGCCCCGCATCCCCACCCTCCCCGCCCCCGCCGCCTTCGCAGCCTTCGGGGCCCTCGCCAGCCGCCTCGCCCAACGATGTGGATAGCGAACGCCTGCGCACGCTGGTGGAGGCCGTCACGGACTACGCCATCTTCACGCTGGACGCCGAGGGCCACGTCACCAGCTGGAACACCGGCGCGCAACGGATCAAGGGCTATGCGCGCGACGAGATCGTCGGCCAGCATTTCTCCCGCTTCTATACCGACGAGGCGCGCGCGCGTAACTGGCCGGGCATGGAGCTGGAGACCGCCGCGCGCATCGGCCGCTTCGAGGACGAAGGCTGGCGCGTGCGCAAGGACGGCACCCGCTTCTGGGCCAACGTGGTCATCACGGCGCTGCGCGACCCCAAGGGCCACCTGCTCGGCTTCGGCAAGGTCACGCGCGACATGACCGAGCAGCGCCTCGCCGCCGAGGCCCTGCGCCAGAGCGAGGAAACCTTCCGGATGCTGGTGGAGAGCGTCAAGGACTACGCCATCTTCATGCTCGACCCGCACGGCCGGGTGATGAGCTGGAACGCCGGCGCCTCCTATATCAAGGGCTACCGCCGCGACGAGATCGTCGGCAAGCACTTCTCGGTCTTCTATCCCGCCGAGGACCTGGCGGCGGACAAGCCCGGCCGCGAGCTGGCCATCGCCCGCGCCACGGGCCGCGTGGAGGACGAGGGCTGGCGCGTGCGCAAGGATGGCTCGCTGTTCTGGGCCAACGTGACCATCACGGCGGTCTATGACGAGCGCCAGAACCTGCGCGGCTTCGCCAAGGTCACGCGCGACATGAGCGAGCGCAAGCGGCTGGTCGAACTTGAACAATCGGAGCGCCGCATGAACGAGTTCCTGGCCACGCTCTCGCACGAGTTGCGCAACCCGCTCGCGCCGATCCGCAACGCACTGACCGTGATGCGGCTGCGCCCGCAGGAGCCCGCCGTCACCGAAAAGAGCCTGAGCCTGATCGACCGGCAGATGACCCACCTCACCCGGCTGGTGGACGATCTGCTCGACGTGGGCCGCATCGCCGCCGGCAAGATCGAGCTGCGGCGGGAGCCGATGCAGGCGCGCGAGATCATCGCGCTCGGCATCGAGGCCGCCGAGCCGACGCTGGCCGCCAAGTCCCAGCCGGTGGGCGTAACCGCCGCCACCGAGGACATCCCGCTGTTCGCGGACCGCACGCGGCTGGTGCAGGTGATCCAGAACCTGCTGCTCAATGCCTCCAAGTTCTCGCCACCGGGCGCGTCGATCTCGATTACGTCGATGGTGCGCCACCGCACGCTGGTGATCCAGATCATCGACCATGGCCGGGGCATCGCGCGCGAGTCGCTCGACACGATCTTCAACCTGTTCGTGCAGGAAGACCGCCCCGGCAGCACCGCGCAGGGCGGGCTGGGCATCGGCCTGTCCCTGTGCCGCTCGCTGGTGGAGATGCACGGCGGCTCGGTCTCGGCCACGAGCGAGGGGCCCGGGCTGGGCGCCACCTTCACGGTGCAGCTTCCGCTGGCCGCGGCGTTCAATCCGGCCGGCGAGAACGCCGATGCCGCCGCCGGCACGCCCCGGCCGCTGCGCGTGCTGCTGGTGGATGACAACCGCGACGCCGCCGACAGCATGGCAATCCTGCTCGAGATGTCCGGCCACGCCGTGACGATTGCCTACGATGGCATGGAAGCCGTGCACGTGGCGGCGCGCATGCGGCCGGACGTGGCGCTGGTCGACCTGGCCATGCCGGGCATGGACGGCTTCGCGGTGGTCCACGCGCTGCGCCAGATGCCCGCGCTGGCCAACACGCGCTATATCGCGATGACCGGCTTCGGGCAGGCCTCGGACCGCCAGCAGACCCAGGAGGCCGGCTTCCACCGGCATCTGGTCAAGCCGGTGGAGCTGGAAGCGCTGCTCCAGGCCATCGACGCCGGCTAGCATCGCCGGCCTCATCCCCCTACTTCACGCGCGGCGCCGGCAGACCCTMGTCCGCCTGCGGGAGGCCGCCGGACCGGCGCAGCCGCACCGCGCTGGCCACGGCCCCGGCCACGGTTTCCACCTCGCGCTGCACGTCCCCATCGACATCGAGTTCACGGTGCGACGTCGCGTAGGGCTTGTAATAGCCGATGAAACGGTCGAGCCGGGCCTTCTGCCCCGCATCGACCAGCCCCATCCAGTCGAGCCAGTCAGACAGCGCGCGCCGCACGCCTTCGATGCCGGCCACGTCGCCATGCACCGCGAGGCCGTAGACCCGGCCCGCGAGGTGCTTCGGGTAGTCCCAGCCCTTCAGTTCCAGTGCCTTGGCCTCGGGCACGGTCTTGCCGTGTGTGCTACTCGGGTCCGGGTTACCGCCATCGGCGCAGACCAGCCGGTCCATCATCAGCTTGAGCGGGCTGGTCACCTGATACCAGTACACCGGCGTGATGATCATCACGCCGTGCGCGGCGGCCCAGCGCGGGTAGAGGTCGTTCATCCAGTCGTTGACCTGCCCGAGCGCGTGGTTCGGATAGCAGCTGCACGGCCAGTGGCATAGCGGCATGGCGGTGGAGACGCAGCCCTTGCAGGGGTGGATCTGGCGGTCCGGGTCCGAGGTCAGCACGCTGAGGTCGAGCACATCGACGGTCATGCCATCGTGTTCGAGCCGCGCCCGGGCCAGTTCGGCGAGCCGCCATGACTTCGACATCTCGCCCGGGCAGGTGAAGTCGTTGCGCGCGGCAGCCACCACCAGCAGCACGCGGGGCGGCGTGGCGGGGTCTGACTGCCGTTGCTGCGCTGCCGCGATGGCGTCCCGGGCGGCGAGCCATTCCACGGAGACGTCGTAGCCGGGGTCCGCCGCGCCCGGGCCGGCCTTGGCGGTCAGCGGCGCCTTGCGGCTGTCGGCGTAGGCGGCCCAGGCGATGGCTTCGAGCCGGTCGATCGCGGCCTCTTCGGCGCGGAACGCCGGGTCGTAGAAGCGCGCCCGGAAGCGCTCGCGAAACGCCTCGCGCGGCATTTTTTCGGTGACCTGCCCCTTGCGCACGTCGTGGGCGGCGTCTTTGTCCATGGCGTTMCCCCTCTGTGGTGACGCATAGGTCTCTGCAAGATAGGCGCCACCCCGCAGCGCCCGCCAGTGGGGCGGCTTGGCAAGTCTTACAAGGGGATGCATGGAGAACGATGCAGGTTTTGCGCGCGGCGTCGCCCGTGGATACGCCGTCCCTCTCCCCCGCCCCTCTCCCGGAGGGAGAGGGGAGAAAACCAGGGGCCCATCAAAGCCTGTCGGTGTGCTCCCCTCGCCCGCTTGCGGGAGAGGGGAGAAAACCAGGGGCCCATCAAAGCCTGCCGGTGTGCTCCCCTCGCCCGCTTGCGGGAGAGGGGAAAAAACCAGGGGCCCATCAAAGCCTGTCGGTGTGCTCCCCTCGCCCGCTTGCGGGAGAGGGGAAAAAACCAGGGGCCCATCAAAGCCTGCCGGTGTGCTCCCCTCGCCCGCTTGCGGGAGAGGGGAGAAAACCAGGGGCCCATCAAAGCCTGCCGGTGTGCTCCCCTCGCCCGCTTGCGGGAGAGGGGAAAAAACCAGGGGCCC
>NZ_JBFTLH010000017.1:0-119274 GCF_056396345.1 Cupriavidus sp. 05T42 | reverse complement strand
CCCGGCCGCCCCGGCCGCCCCGGCCGCCGACGCCGCCGACGCCGCGCCCGTGGCCGGCATGTCCCCCGTGCCCATGCCGGCCGGTGCAGCCTTGTGCGACGCCCCGTGGTTCCGCTCCGGCTCCCGCGTGCAGATGGAAGGCGACGGCGAGATGCCGATGTCGATCACCATGACGCTGCGCGAGGTGATGCGCACGGCGCGCGGCTGCAGCGCCCAGCTCGAAGTGCGCTCCAAGTCGGCGCTGTCGGCGCTGATGGGCCCCCCGGTGGTGATGGACCAGGTGCACGAGATCAATATCGACCGCAGCAGCGCCACCATGCGCACGCGCATCGACAGCCGCAACGCGGTGATCAACGCCCGGGCCCGATATGCGCGGATGTTCGGCGAGGCGTCGTTTACGGGTAGCGGCGTTTTCAACTATGCCGGCGTGGAGATCAAGGAGGGGGCGATGCTCGAGGGCGAGACCTTCCAGTCGAGCGTCTCGCTGAAGATCTATCCGCTCGGCGCCGACGAGGTGGTGGGCACGATGCAGGCCCTGCATGCGTCGATCATCGTCGGCTCCCGCATGGTGGGGCGACGCCAGATGATCAATACCGTGATGGGACGCAAGGAGTGCATGCCCATCACTTATGAGAAGCGCACCTCGCTGGGCCCGTTGATGGTGGGCGACGAGATCCTGCAGCTGGAGCCGAGCGTGCTGCACGTCACCGACTGGTACTGCCCGATGGAGGCCTTCGTGCTGCGCACCGAAGTCCGCCAGAACAACAAGGTCCAGCGCGTGGACGTGACCGGGCTGGAAATGCTGGACCCCGAGGCCCCAGCGGAGCGCTGACACCCGCATCCGGCCAATAAAAAACCCCCCAATGTCTTGGGGGGCCTGTTTCCGCACGGGAAGATCCGTGACCGGCCAGCGGCCAATCAGTTGCCCTGCGTGGGCTTCTTGGTGGTCTTCTTGGTCTTGTCCTTCTTCGGCTGGCCCGACTGATCCACCAGATCCGCACGGGTGCTCTTGTTCGCGCCCTGGCTGTACGGGTCGAACTTGTCGCCGGACTTCGCACCCTGGCTGTAGGTGTCGAATTTCTCGCCGGACTTCGCGCCTTGCGAGTACGGGTCGAACTGCTTCTTGTCCTGTGCGATGGCCGCCACGGAGGCGGTAGCCAGGCCCAGCGCAACTGCGGTGGCGATGATCTTGTTCATGGGATCTCCTGAGTGGTGCCGCCTTCCGGCGGTTCGCGTTGTGCGGGCTTACCGGCCAGTAAACAGCATGTCAGCCCGCTCGGGCCAGTGTGTCCAAGGCCGGTGAAGCCGTCAACTCAGGGGTTTTCCGGGGGCGGCAGCCGCGTGCCGCCCCGAGATGGATGCCGAAAAGTGCTTATTCGGTCACGGCGTCAGAGGGGTGCTTCCAGGCCTGTGTGACCTCGGCGGAGGGCGCCAGCGCGAGGTTGGTGCCACGCGTGCCAATCGGCTGCTGGAACCAGCGCTTTTGCAGCGCGACGACGTCCGGCGTGGCGAAGGTGCCCGCCAGCGCCTGATCGACCAGCCGCTTCCACTCAGGGTCCGCCTTGGACATCATCAGCGCGTTCTGCTCCACCGACAGCGCCGGGCCGACAATCACGAACTGCGACGGATCCTTCGACTTGGCGCGCAGCCCGGCCAGCAGCACATCGTCCATGACGAAGGCCTGGGCGCGGCCCGTCTCCAGCAGCAGGAACGACTCGCCATGATCCTTGGCGTAGACGTCCCGATAGCCATAGTCGGCCTTCAGGCGTCGCACGTGGCGGTCGCCGGTGGAGCCGGCGCTGGTCACCACGGTCTTGCCACGCAGATCCTCGAGCGACTTGATACCCGAATCGGCCCGTACCAGCATCCGCACCGTGGATACATAGTGCGAAACGCTGAACGCCACCTGCTTCTGGCGCTCCAGCGTATTGGTATTGGGCGCGCAATCGAGGTCGACCAGCCCATTGACGACGGCCGGAATGCGGTTCTGCGGCGTCAGCGGCAGCCAGCGCACCTTGATCTCCTTCAACCCGGCCTTGACGCGGGCGGCCTCGGCGGCACGCAGGCAGAGATCCACCGCATACCCGGCCGGCTGGCCCTTGTCGTCGGCAAACGAAAACGGCAACGCCGATTCCCGATAGCCGAGCGTAATCGTGCCCGTCTCGCGAATCTTGTGGAGAACCGGGCTATCGGCATGGGCGAGAGCAGGCGCCACTACCCCGGCGAGCAGGGCAGCAGCGGCAATCAGGCGTTGCAGGGACGAAAACGAGGCAAACGGCGACATGGGATCCGAGGGTGCTGACGAAAGCGGCAAGGGTATACCCCGGGCCTGCGGCGCAGGAAGGATATTCTCGTCATAAGCAAATGCCCGGTTTTGGGGAACGGGCCGCGCTAGGTCAACCGGGAGCCGTCATAGGCCATCAGCGCCCAGACCACGGCAAAGGGGAGCGCGCGCAGGATGCGGGTCCGCATTCGGGCGCGCCTGGCAAGCAGGGGCCAGAGGGCGAGAGTACTGGTGGTCCAGAGTGAGATGCTTGATATCAGATAATTCTGCTGGGACCGATAAGCCCACATCGAAGCGGCTGGGCCTTCCTCTCCAAAGGGGTATTCATGAGGGACAGTCCATGCGTCCCAGATATCTGCAGGCATAATAACGACGATGAAGGCGAGAATGATGCCAGCGATTATTTTAATAACGAACCTGTAATTCCATATCTTTTGCACAATACATAAACTCCTTATTTCGATGCGCCGGGCAGTTCCTTCGAGATCCAGAAGTTCGATGATTTCCCGTGGCGTCGGCGTCGTGCCAAAAAGCCGATAACCGAATCTTTCGCGAACGAGATCTTCGAGGTCCCGCCGCAGTAAATGATTGTTTTTGATTTCGTTTTCCATGCGCTGGTCTGTATGACTAGGGTTGAACCAGCAGACGTTCTACCCGCGCATTGTCTGAGAGGTCTATCAGACGCGCCCAAGAATTGGGCATGGTTTGACTTTCATCGTGGCCGGCGCGCCATCCCACCTATCCTTGTTACATCCGTAACCTTTGACCCCCATCCGTCCCTGCACCAACAAGGTACAATCCCGCACCTTTGTATCGTTCTCATAACAAATGGGCACCCGTCCTTCTCGTTTGGCGTGCATTGACGCGCTGAAGGCGGTCAGCTCACAGCTGATCGTGTTGCACCATCTGGCCTTCTACGGGCCGATGTCCGATGCCGCGCACGCCCTTGCCCCGGGGCTGATTGGCTGGCTGGCCGACTATGCGCGCATTGCCGTGCAGGTCTTTCTTGTTGTCAGTGGTTTCCTGGCCGCGCGCAGCCTTGCGCCGGGCGGGATTCTGACGGCCGCGAATCCGCTGGGGACCATCTGGCGCCGTTATCAGAAGCTGGTGGTGCCGTTTGCCGTCGCCATTCTCGTGGCGATTGCCGGGGCTGCGCTGGCGCGCACCTGGATGACGCATGACTCCATTCCGGCCGCCCCGCACTTGGCGCAGTTCGTCGCGCATCTGCTGCTGCTGCACAACATTCTCGATGTGGACGCGCTGTCCGCCGGCGTCTGGTATATCGCCATCGACCTGCAACTGTTCGCCTTGCTCGTGATGGTGCTGTGGGTGGCGCGCGCGGCGCCGCGTCGGCGCCTGCCGTGGGGCATGGCGCTGGTGGGTGCGCTGGCCGTGGCGTCGCTGTTCTGGTTCAACCGCGACGCCAGCTGGGATATCTGGGCGATCTATTTCTTTGGTGCCTATGGCATGGGCACGCTGGCCTACTGGGTGTCGAACCCGGGGCGCTCGCCGATGGCGCTGATCCTGCTGGCCTCGCTGGGCGTGGCGGCGCTGGTGGTGGACTTCCGGCTGCGCATCGCGGTGGCGCTGGCCACGGCGCTGCTACTGGCCATCTCCCGGCGCGGGGACTGGCTGGAGCGCTGGCCCGGCGGCCGTCTGGCGGATCTCTCGGCCTATTTCGGCAAGATTTCCTATTCGGTCTTCCTGGTCCACTTTCCGGTTTGCCTGGTGGTCAATGCGGCGGTCTCGCACCTGGCGCCGGGGCAGCCCGTGCTCAACGCACTGGGCATGGGGGCCGCCTGGGTCGCCAGCAATCTGGCCGGGGCGGTGTTCCATCGCTATGTGGAATCGGTCGATGTCCTCCATGTGTTGCGCGAGGCGATCTGGCCGGCGCGTGACAAGTCGGTCACTTCCGAGGCCTGATCTGGCCTTAGCGCCTTAGCGCTCTCAGCTGTATGTCGGCACCAGCGCCTTGCGGGCGGCCGGGTCCTCGATGACCCGGCGCCAGTCCGCGGGCGCCCCGTGCGACATCCCTCCCACGGGCACCATGCCCGACACCTTGCCGGACGGCAGCACACATCGCACGCGCGGCCCGGGTGCCCGCTGGGCCTCGCCGGCCTGCGCCGACACCGTCACGCAGGAGGCGGGCAGCAGGCTGGCCGATGTCCCCGCGGCCTGCGCCGCCACAGGCGCCAACACGCTGAGGGATGCGGCGACTGCCGCTAAGGCGGATAGTAGTTTCATGATGTTCTCCATGCTGTGGCTGGCCCCGTCTGGGGCGCGATGCAGCCAGTATGGAAAATGCCTGTCGACCTCGACATAGCCGAAGTCCTAAATTGACCCCATCGCCCTGATGGTGCCCACCGCCTCGCCTTGGCGCGGGCAACGCACTGCCACGGTGCGTTCGGCGCCACACCTACCGTAACAACCCCACTTGGGCGATGGCACGAACGTTGCCTAGTATGGAGATACAAACCTGACCATTTGGTCAGGATTCCAGATACCGGGGCATCCGGGGAAGAGGCTGTCATGTCCGATCACATCGTCCTGACCTCGCACGCGCGCCGCGACAAGCCGGCCGAGCCGATCCACTGGGGCGCCCCCACGGCGGCCGAGCGGGGACCGGTCATCGCCAGCCTCACGGACCTCACGCGCCGCAACGTGATCGGCACCCACGCCGGGGCCTATGCGATCTATCGCGCGCTGGCGGTGGCCTCGGGCAGCCTGCAGCGCGCGCATCGGCCGGACCTGACCGACACGGCGCCGGCCGAGTCCATCGGGCCCCATGCCCAGTGGGGCGATCCGGACAAGATCGTCTCGCTCGACCCCTGGGGCCACCTCGTCTCCACCGTCTTCGCAGACCGCATCGCCGCCGGCGTGGACATCCGCCCGACCATCGCCGTCACGCGCGCCCATATCAATATGCCGGAGCTGACGGCGGCCATCGCCGCTGGCCGGCTGGTGCCCGATGGCGAGATCCTCTATCCCAATGGCGATGTGCGCGTGACCAAGGCCGCCGTGGACCCGGTCTGGTACCTGCCGGGCCTGGCGCGGCGCTTCAATATCAAGGAAAGCATCCTGCGGCGCAGCCTGTTCGAGCAGACCGGCGGCATGTTCCCGGAACTCGTCACGCGGCCCGACCTCAAGGTCTTCCTCCCCCCCATCGGTGGCATGACGCTCTATTTCTTCGGCGATGTGGCCAAGCTGGGCCAGCCGGAGACCCGCGTGGCCTGCCGCGTGCACGACGAATGCAATGGCTCGGATGTGTTCGGCTCCGACATCTGCACGTGCCGGCCCTATCTGGCGCACGGCATCGAGGTCTGTATCGAGATGGCGCAGCAGGGCGGCGTAGGCCTGGTGGTCTATAACCGAAAGGAGGGCCGCGCGTTGGGCGAGGTGACCAAGTTCCTGGTCTACAACGCGCGCAAGCGCCAGGTGGGCGGCGACCGCGCCGAAACCTACTTCGCGCGGACTGAATGCGTGGCGGGCGTGCAGGACATGCGGTTCCAGGAACTGATGCCCGACGTCTTCCACTGGCTGGGCATCCGGCGGATCGACCGCTGGGCGTCCATGAGCAATATGAAACATGGCGCGCTGACCGCGCAGGGCATCGAGGTGGTGGAGCAGGTGGCCATTCCCGAGGCGCTGATCCCGGCCGACGCGCGCGTGGAAATCGATGCAAAGGTGGCGGCGGGGTACTTCACGCGGTACACGCCGCCGGACGCCGACGAACTCGCCCTGGCAAAGGGCAGGGGGTTGAACGAATGAACCAGCATTCCGAAGGAGGGCAGGACGCACGGATCGATGGCGATGGCAGCGGCTGGCACACCCCGGTGCCGCCGGACCATCCCGCCTCGGCGCTGTTGAGCGCGGAGGCTGTGCGCAGCCGGTGCGCCATCGTGACGGAATACGTGGCGGCGGGCGAGTCTGCGCTCTTTACTTGGCATCCAGACCGGGTGCACGCCGTGGCGGACTACGTGGCGGCCACCATCCGGCGCCGCTACCGCGACCTCAAGGTGCCGTATCACAGCCGCTGGCGCCATTTCGAGAGCGGCGGTCCGGGCGAGGAAAAGCTCGACCGCTGGCAGATCCTGTGCGAGCGGGCGGGCATGTCCGGCGCCGATCATTGCGAGGAACGCGCGCGCATCGGCATCGACCTGGTCATCCCGAGCGTACTGCTCGATGCCGGTGCCGGCGCTGACTGGCGCTACCGCGATCCGGCCAGCGACCTGATGCTGACCCGCTCCGAGGGCCTCGGCGTGGCCAGCTTCGATCTCTTCGCGCGCGGCGGCTTCTCCGCCGAGCATGGCGACCCCTTGCGTGCCGATGGCGAGCGGCTGGCGCGCATGGACGCCTCGACCATCGCCACCGCTTTCCAGGTGGCCGCGCACAACCCGCTGGTGGGGCTGGAAGGCCGCGCCGGCCTGCTGCGCCGGCTGGGGGAGGTGGTGCAAGCCACCCCGGCCGTCTTCGGCACGCCGGCCCGGCTCGGCAATCTGTACGACTACTTCGCCAAACATGCCGTCGATGGCCGCATCGAGGCCAGCTTCGTGCTGCGCACGCTGCTGGTGGCGCTCGGGCCGGTCTGGCCGGGCCGCGTGCAGCTCGATGGCATCTCGCTGGGCGACTGCTGGCACCATGAAGCCGCGCCCGACGGGCTGGTGCCGTTTCACAAGCTCACCCAGTGGCTGACCTATTCGCTGCTGGAGCCGCTCGAGGACGCCGGCCTCATCGTCACCGGGCTGGACGCCCTGACCGGCCTGCCCGAGTACCGCAACGGCGGCCTGCTGTTCGATTTCGAGCTGATGGTGCCGCGCAACCCCGATTTCGCGGCGGGCACGCACACGGTGGATGAGCCGGTGATCGTGGAATGGCGCGCGCTGACCGTGACCGGGCTCGACCTCGTGGCCGAAGGGGTGCGGCAGGCGCTGGGCGTCACCCAGGAGGATTTTCCGCTGGCGCGGGTGCTGGAGGGCGGCACCTGGGCCGCGGGCCGGCGCATTGCCGCGCAGCGCAGGCCGGGCGGCACGCCCCCGTTCGCGATCCAGAGCGACGGCACGGTGTTCTGACGAGAGCCTTTTACCACCCACGTTTTTGCAGGCAGCCGGGCGCGGCGGGCCAGTGGCCCGTCGTGCCTGATGAAACCAGCGAGTCGACCCAAGGAGCGCACCATGAATGACCTGTCCGCCGTGCCTACGGCCGCGCAAGCCATTGCCGATACAGAGACGTCGCCGTCAGCCATGGTGATGGTGGTCAATCACCCGCTGGTGCAGCACAAGGTCACGCTCGCGCGCAGCGAGGAAACGACTACCGATAACTTCCGCCGGCTGGTGCGCGAGATCAGCCAGCTGCTGACCTACGAGGCCACGCGCGACCTGGCGATGGAGACCATCGCCATCAAGACGCCGATCGCGCCGATGGTGTCGCCGGTGCTGTCGGGCAAGAAGCTCTGTCTGGTGTCGATCCTGCGCGCTGGCAACGGCTTCCTGGACGGCATGCTCGACCTCCTGCCCGCCGCGCGCGTCGGCCATATCGGGCTCTACCGCGACCCCGAGACGCTGGAGCCCATCGAGTACTACTTCAAGATGCCGGAAGACATCCACGAGCGCATGGTGATCGTGGTGGACCCGATGCTGGCCACGGGCAACTCCGCCATCGCGGCACTGAACCGGCTCAAGGAGGCCGGCGTGACGACCATGAAGTATGTCTGCCTGATTGCCTCCCGCCCGGGGCTCCAGGCGCTGCGCGCGGCGCACCCGGACGTGGCGATCGTCACGGCGGCCATCGACGAGCAGCTCAACGAGCACGGCTACATCGTGCCGGGCCTCGGCGACGCCGGCGACCGGCTCTACGGCACGAAGTAATGGACGCGCTGGTCGCGCCCGCCGCCCGCGAAGCGGCGGGCCGCATTCGACAGGAGAACGAGGCGCTGATCCTGCGCGCGGCGGAATACGTGTTCGCCCGCGCGGGTTTCGCCGGGGCGACGATGGCCGACATCGCCCTGCGCGCCGGCGTGCCGAAGTCGAACCTGCACTACTACTTCCGCACCAAGCAGGCGCTGTACCGCGCGGTGCTGGCCCATACGCTGCAACTGTGGCTGTCCGAGACCGACATCATCAGCGTCGACTATCCGCCGGAGGTGGCGCTGGAGCATTACATCCGCGCCAAGATGCGGCTCTCCGCCAGCCACCCGGACGCCTCGCGCGTGTTTGCCAACGAGCTGCTCCATGGCGCGCCCGAGATCGGCGGGGTGCTGCGTGAGGCACTTCGTGAGTTGGTGGCGCGCAAGTCGGGGGTGATCCGCGCCTGGATCGCCGGCGGGCAGATGGCGGCGGTGGACCCGCAGCATCTGTTCTTCACGATCTGGGCCGCCACGCAGACCTATGCCGACTTCGAAACCCAGATCTGTGCCGTGCTGGGCGTGAAGCGGCTGGACGCCCAGGACTTCCAGCAAGCCACCGAGCATCTGGTGGCCTTGCTGTTGCGCGGCTGCGGGCTCGAGCCAGCGTCCGCCCGCGCGCATGGCATGGCCTGAGGCCGATGCTGGACCAGAAAAAAAGAATTCCAACGCAGTACTCGATCACGCGCAACGACGCGAAAGGGGAGTGAAGTCATGCCTATTGAAAGCTATCGCCGCACCTGGCTGAAAGTGGCGGCGGCGGGGGCCGCGCTGGCGGGTATCGTGGCCCTCGGCGCCACGCCGCTGGCCCATGCCCAGACAAAGGTGAAGGTGGCCGCGGTGTACACGGTGCCGGTGGAGCAGCAGTGGGTCTCGCGTATCCACAAGGCGCTGAACGAAGCCAAGGCGCGCGGCGAGATCGACTATGTGTTCTCGGAAAGCGTGTSGAATGCCGACTACGAGCGCGTGCTGCGCCAGTACGCGGAGCAGGGCTCGGGGCTGATCGTGGGCGAATCGTTCGCCGTGGAGGCCGCCGCGCGCAAGGTCGCCAAGGACTACCCGAAGGTCGGCTTCCTGATGGGCTCCTCGGGCAAGCCGCAGGCGCCGAATTTCTCGGTGTTCGACAACTACATCCAGGAGCCGTCCTATCTGACCGGCATGATCGCGGGCGGCATGACCAAGACCAACCACATCGGCATGGTCGGCGGCTATGCGATTCCCGAGGTGAACCGGCTGATGCACGCCTTCATGGAAGGCGCGCGCGAGGTGAACCCGAAGGTGAAGTTCACGGTGAGCTTCATCGGCTCCTGGTTTGATCCGCCCAAGGCCAAGGAAGCGGCCTTCGCCATGATCGACAAGGGCGCGGACGTGCTCTACGCCGAGCGCTTCGGCGTTTCCGACGCGGCCAAGGAGCGCGGCAAGCTGGCCATCGGCAACGTGATCAACACCCAGCCGCAATACCCGGCCACGGTGGTGGCCTCGGCGCTGTGGAACATGGAGCCGACGATTGGCGCCGCGCTGGCCAAGGTCAAGGCCGGCCAGTTCAAGAACGAGGACTACGGCCAGTATTCCTTGATGAAGGTCAAGGGCGCCGAGCTGGCGCCGCTGGGCACCTTCGAGGGCAAGGTGCCGGCTGACGTGATGACCAAGGTTAAGGCCAAGGAGCGCGCCATCCTCGATGGCAAGTTCACGGTCAAGGTGGTGGAAACGGAGCCGAAGTCCACGCCGTAAGGTTGGTTTTACTCCCCTCTCCCGCGTGCGGGAGAGGGGAGAACACCCACGAACATTGAAATGGCATCGCCTCCMGTCCTCCGTCTTTCCCATATCACCAAGCGTTTCGGCCCGCTGACCGCCAACGACGACATTTCGCTCGATCTCCAGCGTGGCGAGGTGCTCGCCCTGCTCGGCGAGAACGGCGCCGGCAAGAGCACGCTGGTCAATATCCTGTTCGGCCACTACGTTGCCGATGCCGGCAGCGTCGAGGTCGATGGCGCGACGCTGCCGCCCGGCAACCCGCGCGCAGCGTTGGCGGCTGGCGTGGGCATGGTCCACCAGCACTTCACGCTGGCCGACAACCTCACCGTGCTCGACAACATCCTGATCGGCACCGAGCCGCTCTGGCGCTGGCGCCAGCAGCGCGCCGCCGCGCTCGGGCGCGTTCAGGCCATCGCCCAGCGCTTCGGCCTTGCCGTCCAGCCCAACGCGCGGGTCGGCGCGCTGTCCGTGGGCGAGCGCCAGCGCGTGGAAATCGTCAAGGCGCTGTATCGCGGCGCCCGGGTGCTGATTCTCGATGAACCCACAGCCGTGCTGACGCCCCAGGAGGTGGACAGCCTGTTCACCACGCTGGCGCAATTGATCGCCGAAGGGCTGTCGGTCATTTTCATCAGCCATAAACTCGACGAAGTGCTGCGTGTATCACATCGCGTGGCGGTGCTGCGCGGCGGCAAGCTGGTGGCGATGCGCGCGGTCGGCGAGACCAGCAAGCAGGAGCTGGCCGAACTGATGGTGGGACGGCGTGTGGAGATGCCGCGGCGCGTGGCCGTCGAGACGGCTGGGGAACTGGTCGCCACCCTGCGCCGCGCCAATGTGGCGGCGGCCGAGGGCCGCGTGGCACTGCACGATGTCACGCTGGCGCTCCATGCGGGCGAGATCGTCGGCATCGCCGGCGTGTCCGGCAACGGGCAGGTGACGCTGGCCGAGCTGATGAGCGGCATGCTCGCGCCATCGTCCGGCACGGTGACCGTGGAAGGCATCGACCTGCCGGCCGTGCCTCGGCGCTGGATTGCCGCCGKCGTKGCGCGCGTGCCCGAGGATCGCCATGCCGAAGGCGCCGTGGGCGACTTGGCCGTGTGGGAGAACGCGATTGCCGAGCAATTGGGCAACCCGGCGTTCGTGCGCGGCGGGGTGATCCGCAGCGGACCGGCGCGGCGCTTTGCGGCGGCGCTGGCCAAGAAATTCGATGTGCGCGGCGGCGGCATCGACGCCCCCACGCGCACGCTCTCCGGCGGCAATATGCAGAAGCTGATTTTGGGGCGCGCGCTGTCGGTACGCGGCGCGCAGACGCCTCGGCTGGTCATCGCCAGCCAGCCCACCTGGGGGCTGGACATCGGCGCGGTGGCCTACGTCCATCGCCAGTTGCTGGAAGCGGCGGCGGCCGGGGCCGCCGTGCTGCTGATTTCCGAGGATCTCGACGAACTGCTGTCGCTGGCCGACCGCATCGCCGTGATCCATGGCGGACGGCTGACGCCGGCCCGCGCGGCGTCCGGCTGGACGCTCGGCACGCTGGGTCTGGCCATGGCCGGCGCGGACCACGCCGCAACGCACGGGGAGGTGGCCCATGCGGCTTGAAGCACGCACCACGGTCTCGCGCACCGCGCTGGTGGCCGCGCCGTTCGGGGCCATCGTCGCCACACTTGGTATTTGTGCCGTATTGGTCGCCTGGGCCGGCGCGCCGGTCGGCAAGGCGTATTGGCTGTTGCTCGAAGGCGGCTTCGGCTCGCGCTTCGCGTGGTCGGAAACGCTGACCCGCGCCACGCCGCTGATGCTGACCGGGCTGGCTGTGGCGGTGGCGTTCCGCACGCGGCTGTTCAATATCGGCGCGGAAGGGCAGTTGTACCTGGGCGCGCTGGCGGCGGTGGCCGTGGGCGGGCAGGTGGATGGGGCTGCCGTGCCTTGGGCGGCTTCGCTCCCGAACGGGCTGCTGTTCGGCCTGATGGTGGCGGCCGGCATGCTGGCCGGCGGGCTGCTGCTGCTGGTGCCGGCACTGCTGAAGCTGCGGCTGGGGGTGGACGAGGTGGTCACCACGCTGCTGCTGAACTTYATCGTCCTGCTGGGCGTGTCGATGATGCTGGATGGACCGATGAAGGACCCGCTGGCGATGGGCTGGCCGCAGTCCGTCGCGCTGGTGCCGGAACTCGAACTGTCGCGGCTGCTGGAGCGTTCGCGCGTGCATAGCGGGCTGCTGATCGCCGTGGCGCTGGCCGTGATCCTGTGGGCGGTCAACCGCTTCACGGTGTTCGGCCTGCAGATGCGTGCGGTGGGCGCCAACGCGCGCGCGGCGGCTTTCGCGGGCATGCCAGTGACGCGCGTGACCCTGCTGGCGGCGATGCTGTCCGGCGCGCTGGCAGGGCTGGCCGGCGTGGTGGAGGTGGCGGGGCGCACCGGCTACCTGACCCTCGACATCTCGCCCGGCTACGGCTACGCCGGGGTGGTCATCGCCATGCTGGCTGGGCTGCATCCGATCGGCGTGATCGCCGCGTCGGTGTTCGTGGCGGGCGTGCTGGTGGGTGCGGACGGCATGAGCCGCGCCGTGGGCGTGCCGAATGCCATCGCCGACGTGATCGTCGCCGTGGCGCTGCTGACCATGCTGGTAGCCACGATGCTGACGCGCTACCGCGTGCGGCTCGACCGCATCGGGAGGGCCGCCTGATGGAACTGCTCGATATCGTGAGCGCGGCGCCGTTCTGGGTCGCCGTGCTGCGCGTGGCCACGCCGCTGATCTTCGGCACGCTGGGCGTGCTGCTGTGCGAGCGCGCCGGGGTGCTCAACCTCGGCATCGAAGGGATCATGGTGGCCGGCGCCTTCTCCGGCTGGCTGGCGGTCTACCTCGGCGCGCCGCTCTGGGGCGGCGTGGCGGTGGCGGCGGGCGTGGGGCTGGCCTTCGGGCTGCTGCACGGCTGGCTGACCGTGTCGATGGCGCTGTCCCAGCACGTCGCGGGGCTGGGCGTGACGATGCTGGCCACCAGCGTGTCTTACTACGCCTACCGGCTGAACTTCGCGCAGGTGTCGTCGCCGCCGACGATCACCCCGTTCGCGCCGATGACGTGGTGGGCGCAGGTACCCGTCATCGGTCCCGTGATGGCCGCCGAGACAGCCCTGACGCTGCTGGCGCTGTGCATGGCGCCGCTGATCGGCTGGCTGCTCTATCGCACGCCGCTGGGGCTGGCCCTGCGCATGGTCGGCGAGAATCCGGCGGCGGCGGAGGGACAGGGTATCCGCGTGGCGGCCGTGCGGATCGGTGCGATCATGGCCGGCTCGGCGCTGATGGCCGTGGGCGGCGCCTTCCTGACGCTCTCCGCCTTCAACGCGTTCTTCTTCAATATGATCAACGGGCGCGGCTGGATCTGCGTGGCGCTGGTGGTCTTTGCCTCGTGGCGGCCGGGCCGGGCGCTGCTCGGCGCGGTGCTGTTCGCCGCGTTCGACGCCCTGCAACTGCGTCTGCAACAGGGCGGGGCGAGCCTGCCGGGGCTGCCGCCGCTGCCGTACCAGGTGTACCTGATGCTGCCCTATGTGCTGTCGATCCTGGCGCTGGTGCTGGTGGCGCGCCGCGCGGCCTATCCGCAGGCGCTGATGAAGCCGTACCGCAAGGGCGAGCGCTGATCCGGTCCCATCGCCCCCTATATATAAKAGAGAGATTCCACATGTTCGACCTGATCCTGCGCCGCTGCAGCCTGCCCGATGGCCGTACCGACATCGACATCGGCATCGCCAACGGCAAGATCGCCGCCGTGGAGCCGCGCCTGGCCGCCACGGCGGGCGAGGAGATCGACGCCGCCGGCCAGCTCGTCACGCCGCCGTTCGTCGACGCCCACTTCCACATGGATTCGACTTTGTCCTATGGGCTGCCGCGCGTGAACCAGTCCGGCACGCTGCTCGAGGGCATCGCCCTGTGKGGCGAACTGAAGCCGCTGCTGACGCAGGAGGCCATCGTGGAGCGCGCGCTGGCCTATTGCGACTGGGCCGTGGCCAAGGGGCTGCTGGCCATCCGCTCGCACGTGGATGTCTGCGATCCGCGCCTGCTGGCTACGGAGGCGCTGCTGCACGTGCGCGAGCGCGTAAAGCCCTACCTCGACCTGCAACTGGTGGCCTTTCCGCAGGACGGCGTGCTGCGGGCGCCCGGCGCGCTGGACAACCTGCGCCGCGCGCTGGACATGGGCGTGGACGTGGTCGGCGGCATTCCGCACTTCGAGCGGACCATGGCGGACGGGGCGGCGTCCGTAAAGCTGCTGTGCGAGGAAGCCGCCGCGCGCGGCCTGCGGGTGGATATGCATTGCGACGAGAGCGACGACCCGATGTCGCGCCATATCGAGACGCTGGCCAGCGAGTCCGTGCGGCTTGGGCTGCAGGGGCGCGTCACGGGCTCGCACCTGACGTCGATGCATTCGATGGACAACTATTACGTGTCCAAGCTGCTGCCGCTGATGCACGAGGCCGGCGTGGCGGCCATCGCCAATCCGCTGATCAACATCACGCTCCAGGGCCGGCACGACACCTACCCGAAGCGGCGCGGCATGACGCGCGTGCCGGAGCTGCTGGCGGCGGGGGTGCCGGTGGCCTTCGGGCACGACTGCGTGATGGATCCGTGGTACGGGCTCGGCACCGGAGACATGCTGGAAGTCGCCCACATGGGCCTGCACGTGGCCCAGATKACCGGGCAGGACGCCATGCGCGCCTGCTTTGCCGCCGTGACCGAGACGCCAGCCAAAATCCTCGGCCTGGACGGCTACGGCCTGGCCCCGGGCTGCCGGGCGGACCTGGTGCTGTTGCAGGCGCGCAATCCGGTGGAGGCCCTCCGCCTGCGCGCCACGCGGCTGGCCGTGCTGCGCGCCGGCAAGGTGGTGGCCCGTACCCCGGCCGCCACCGCCACGCTGACGCTGGACGGCCGGCCATCACAGGTGGACTTCCAGTTGCGCTAAGATTTTTTCGATAGCCTGTTGACAGAGGCTGACCATCGCAGCATAATCTCTTTCTTCGCATCGCCGCAGACATGCAGCGAGACGAAGCCCAGATGGCGGAATTGGTAGACGCACTAGGTTCAGGTCCTAGCGGTGGCAACACTGTGGAGGTTCGAGTCCTCTTCTGGGCACCAATATTTAAATGGCCCCGCGAAAGCGGGGCCATTTCTATTTGTACGGAAGAAAAGGCCCCTCGGGGCCTTTTTCGTTTTCGGCGCTTGTACGATCTCTGCGGGTTTTGGCTTGCGCGGCAGTTCACACAGGCATTCACCATCGCCGGATGTTTGACCTATGCTCAAGTCTGATCGGGCATGGTCAGAAACGCCCGGCAAGGTGGTTGCCATGAGAAAGCTGGCGTTGCGTGAGAGAGAGGAGCGGTCCGGGTGCCATCCCGGATGGAAACCTTGTGCCGCGACAGACTGGGCACATCATCCGTCGCTCCGATGGTGGTTGCTCATGGCGTTGATGGCCGGCGCAGTTGTGGTCCATGCGGAGGAGGCGGACAGTTGGAACGCGCCCGCCGCCGCGTCCGCCCCTGCGCCCKGGCCCACCGGCGAAGGCGCCGCGCCGCCCGAACTCGCCAGCGGGCATCCCAAGTCCCCCGCCCAGCCCGATGCCCTCGCGCCGCCACGCATGGTGGACGGCGATGACGGTCCGGGGCTGCCCCGTCCGCACTACGCTTCGCTGTCCGCGCAATCGCGGCCCGTCGACGACGCGCCGGGCCCCGGCGCCATCGATCGCCAGGTTGAGACCTATCGCGGCGCGCCCCGACCCGCCCGGTTGCACCTCGACGACGTGACCTCCGCCACCGGCTTTGTCGACAGCAGCGTGCGCAGCATGGCGTTGGCAATGAACACGCCACTGTCGCGCAACGCGGAAGGACTGACGCTGCAGTCGCGCGTGGAGATGGCCTATCGCCCCGGCATGTCGCCCGTCGGCAATAACTGGGACACCCCGCCCGGCGAGTCCAGCGCCACCGGCCTGGCCGTCCGCCTCTACGGCTCCCGCCCGACGCGCATCTCCGGCGTCTATCCCTATGTGGAAGCCGACTGGTGGCAGGACAACCGCGCCAAGACCATCAACATCAACGGCACCCGCATCGACACCGACCTGCTGCGCGGACTGCTGTCGTTCAACGTCGGCGCCCAGCGCAATTCCATCACCGGCCTGAAGGTCTGGATGAAGGGGCGCGCCGGTCGTAACCCAGGCGCAACGCTCGGCGCACGGTACCGCTGGTAACCATGCCGATTTTTTTCATCAAACGCTTGCACGAAAGGCGAATTGCGATACAATTGCGGCCTCGCGTGCGGCTGTAGCTCAGTTGGATAGAGTACTTGGCTACGAACCAAGGGGTCGTGGGTTCGAATCCTGCCAGCCGCGCCACTATTTGCAAGGAACACGGGATTGGCGTTTGCCAATCCCGTTTTTCTTTTGTCCTCGGACATCCTCCTGCAGGTCCTCCCGCTATTCGGCTTCCGCCTCGCGAAGCCGCCATCCCCCGTCCGTTCACACAATCCMGAAATCCTTCACTTCTCGCTGATCTGTMGCGTCGCTACACTGGTCGCTTAGGAAATTTCTCAGGCAGTCTCAGACATCAAGGAGAGAAGCATGAAGGCGCAGACGTGGGCATTCCCGATGGCGGCGATGACGGTGGCGGCGGGGCTGCTGATGGGGCAGGTGGGGGTGGCGTGCGCCGAGGGCGGGACGATCCGGTTCGAGGGGGCCGTCACCGCGCCGACCTGCGACATCCAGCCGCAATCCGGGGAGCGGCCGACGCTCCAGTCGCGCTGCCCGGTGCCAGGTGGTGCCGTCGTGCGGACCCTGGCGTTGCCGGCAGCCGGGGAGGGCGAGTCCGTGGGCCGTTATCACCTCAATGTCCGGCCGGCGGATGGCCCCGGTATCCCTGTCGGCACCCCCGCCGGCTATGTCGTGATCGCCACCTACCTGTAGCGCTGGGTTCCCGACCTGGCAGCCCTTGCCGGTATTCGCCCGAAGCGTGTTCGTTTCCCCCCTTAATTGGGTTGCCGGGACATTGACACGGGCGGATCGGCGGGCACATCATTCGTCCGGAAGAGATGCGCCTCCGGGGCGACAAGCGACGCTTTACCCGTCCGTTTGCCCGTCTATCCGGAAGGCCGCCAGTCCAAAGGGAAACGGGGTCATGAATCCTTCCATTCGCAATCTGGCCAGCGTGGTCGCGCTGGCCGTCCTGCTCACCGCATGTTCGTCCACCAACGAACGTGCGACCACCGCCACGGCCGTGGAGCAGCCGCCCTCCGATCAGGCCATGAAGGCCCTGTCCGCGGAGGTGTTCACGTACGGCTATCCACTCGTGCTGATGGACGTGACACGCGAGGTGATGACGGCCCGCACGCCGGCGAACACCTTCGTCCACAAGCGCAACTTCCCGGATGCCATGTTCACCGACGTGGTCAGCCCCAACGCCGATACGCTGTATTCGACGGCCTGGCTGGACCTGTCGAAGGAGCCCGTGATTCTGTCCGTGCCCGATACCGCGGGCCGCTACTACCTGATGCCGCTGATGGATGCGTGGACCAATGTCTTCGCGTCGCCGGGCAAGCGCACCTCGGGCACCAAGCGCGGCGCGTTCGCCATCGTCGGGCCGGACTGGCAGGGCACGCTGCCCAAGGGCGTGAAGGAGATTCGCTCGCCCACCGCCATGGTCTGGCTGATTGGCCGCACGCAGACCAACGGGAAGCAGGACTTCCCGAACGTGCACCGACTCCAGGACCAGTACCGCCTGATTCCGCTTTCCGCCTGGCAGAAGGGCGCTCGCGTGGCGCCGCCGGCCGCGCCGCCGCGTGCCACGTTGATCGACACCCAGACGCCGCCCGTCGAGCAGGTAGCGGCCATGGACGCGCAGGCGTTCTTCACACGCATGGCCGACTTGCTGGAGGCCAACCCGCCGGCGCCCGAGGATGCGGCGATGGTCGGGAAAATGCGTCGGATGGGGATCGAGGCCGGCGAGCCGTTCAAGACCACCGTGCTGGAGCCGTCCACGGCGCGCGCCGTGCAGGAAGGCGCCACCGCGGCGCTGGCCGGGATTGCCGCCGAAGCGCGCAAGGGCGCGGCCGGCAGCACCGGCTGGCGCGTGACGCGTGACCTCGGCAGCTACGGCACCGACTACACCAAGCGCGCGGCCATCGCCATGGTGGGCCTGGGCGCGAACCTGCCCGAGGACGCGGTCTATCCCGCCACGCGCGCCGATGCCACGGGCCGGCCGTTCGATGGCGGCAGCCGCTACGTGCTGCATTTCGAGAAAGGGCAGTTGCCGCCGGTGAAGGCGTTCTGGTCGCTCACGCTCTATAACAACAAGCAGACGTTCGTGAACAACGCGATCCAGCGCTACGCGCTCGGCAGCCGCGACCGCCTGCGCTACAACCGCGACGGCTCGCTCGACATCTATATCCAGTACGAGCGCCCCGACGGCGCGCGCGCGACCAACTGGCTGCCGGCGCCGCCCGATGGCTTCAACCTCGTGCTGCGCGCCTACTGGCCGGACCAGGCCATGCTGGAAGGCAAGTGGGCGCCGCCGGCCGTGCAGCGCGTGAACTGACGCGCGAACCGGCGGCCCACCCCCATCAGAACTTGAACTTCACGCCCGCGTAGAACGCGCGCCCCACGCCCGGGTAGAACACCGCGGTGTTGGCGGTGCGTGCGTCGGCCACGGTGCCGAAGTCGCTGATATAGCGCTTGTCGGCCAGGTTGCGGGCATCGAGGAACAGCGTGACGCCGCGCTGGAATTCGTAGCTGGCCTGGATGCCGAACAGCACGTAGGCCGGCACCTTCATCGTGTTGGCGTAATCCACATAGGCGCCGGTCGGCACCCAGTCGATCGTTCCCGCCACCCGCAATCCCGCCACCTGGCTATACGCGAGCGTCGTGCGCAGCACGTGCTTCGGGATGCCGGCGATGCGGTTGTTGCCGTACACCGGGTCGTTGTCGAATCGGAAATCGCTGAAATTCCACAGTTGCGACACGGTGATCTTGTCGCCGGGGCCGGCCACGTTGCGCAGCACGTCGGCGCTGGCGCCCAGCTCCACGCCTTGCAGGATGGTGCGATTGGCGTTGAAGGTGGAAGCCGGTACATCGGGGCTGACCGTGTATTGCAGCAACTGGTCGCGCACGAGGGAGCGGTACACCGTCAGATCCCAGCCGAAGCGGTCCACCTGGCCGCGCGTGCCGGCCTCCAGCGTCCAGCCGCGCTGCGCGGCCAGCGGCACGAACTGGTTGGTCGCGCCGATGGTCTGGTTCAGATCGGAAAAATCCGGGACATCGGCGCTGCGCGTGATGTCGACGAAGGCCTGCACGTCCTTGCGCGGTTCCMAGAGCACGCCGAACTTCGGGTTCACCCCGCTGTAGGTGGCGCCGTCCGACTTGGCCGTGGGGCTGGCGGGCAGGCCGCCGTAGTCCTGGTACTCGCGCCGGTTGCGGTACGCCTTGGCGCCGGCCATCAGCGCCACGGTGGGCACCACGTAGAGCCGGTCTTCCAGATACGCCTCGTAGTTATACGCATCCTGCGCCGCGTTCAGCGTCTGCGCCMCCCGGCTGCCGTTCACGTTCACGTACTGGCGCGCATCGTTGTTGCCGCCGAAGAAGCGCGCGCCCGCGATCAGTTGGTTGCGCATGCCACCCAGCGTGAAATTGCCCGTGTAGCGCGGCGCAAAGCCGTACGTCCAGTAATCCTGGTCGATGACCTGGAAGATCGGGTGGTACAGACTCTTGTGGATGACCCAGGTGCTGAAGTCGAGCTGGCCGTTGTCGAGCTTCACGGTCGTCACGTTGGCCAGCCGCTCGGTGCGCGTGTTGCGGGCCTGGTCGCCCGCCAGCGCACTGGCCGAGGCCATGCGCGGGTTGTTCAGCGCGTCGTTCAGGCTCAGGGTGCCGGGCAGCAATTGATCGACGATGTACGCGCCGAAGTAGAAGCGCGTTTCCACGGACGGGCTGAAGCGGTAGCCGAGGTTGGCGTTGAGCTGCTCGTACTGGCCGCGCTCGTGGTTCCGGTAGCCCTCCGAATGGTTCACGGTCAGGTTGGCCAGGAAGTCCCACGCGCCGATCTGGCGCGACACCTGCCCGCTCGCGCGGATCGTGCCGAAGCTGCCGCCGTCCACGCGCGCCATGTTCGGCGCCTCGGCGTTCAGGGCGGTCGGCGTGGTGAAGTTGATCGCGCCGCCCAGCGTGGTGCTGCCGTAGGCGAGGCCGTTGCCGCCCTTGTAGATCTCCGCCGCCGACAGGCCGATCGGATCGATCTGGTAGAAGTCACCGCTGCCATCGGCGAAGTTGGTCGGCACGCCGTCCTGGAGGATGTCGATGCCGCGCGTGTGGAAGCCGCGCGCCACGCCCGAGCCGCGTATCGACAGCCGCAGTTCCTGGCCGTAGCGTTCCTGGACGTAGACGCCGGGTGCATCCTTGAGCACATCCCGCAGATCGCTGGCGTAGGTGTTGGTGTACGACGCCGCGTCGACAAACCCCACCGAGCCCGCCGATTCGAACAGCGACCGGCGCTGCTGGCTGATGCTGGGCGCGGTCAGCGATCCCGCCGCCGGGGCCGTCGCGGTGACGGTGGGCAGCACGTGTTCGGGTGCGGGGTCGGGCGCGCTGGCCGCCTGGCCCAGCGCAGCCGTGGACAAGGCGGCCACGGGCAAGACTGCCGCGCGGCGCCACGGATTGGCTCGATTCATGACTTCCTCTTGGAATTTTTCCCGAGAGGATACGGCCTGGCCTGCGCGCGCACCATGTGACACAAAGACACAGCTACGCGCGCATGAGGCCGGTTTTTCGACCGATTTCTAACCTAGTTCTGATTCATGCCGCCGCCTGACCCAGGTCAGGCGGGCAGCGCCGCCGGCTCGGGCAGCGTGACGGAGATCAGGCCGTCGAGCCCATCGACGTCATCGCCAAATTCCGCGTCCACGATCCGCACATCGACGCCATGGCCGATGCGGCGCACGAACACGTGCAGCAGTTCCGGCACCGGCGCGCTGGCGGAGAACCGCACGCCCTGCGCAGCATTGGCGTCGAAGCGCAGCGCCTGCAGCGTCAGGCCCGTGCGGCGGGCATTGGCGAGCACCCATTCCAGGCTGCCGAAGACATCGGCGGGATCGAGTTCGAGGGCGAGGTCGAGGGTGGGAAGCGGCATGGCAGGCGGTCCGGATGTGATGCGAAAGGTGTCCGGTAAATTTACCAGCGCCGGCGGAAAATGAGCTTCTGATTTTTCTTCGATATGAGTACAGATGAAGAAGAAATCGCTGATTGTCATACAATCATCGGATGATTATTCTTCTTGAAGCGAATCCGCCATGTCGAACCTTCCCAAGCTCGATGACATCGACCGCCGCATCCTGCGCGAACTGCGCCGCGACGGGCGCATCTCCAATGCGAAGCTGGCCGAGCTGGTTGGCCTGTCCGCCACGCCGTGCTGGAACCGGGTGCGGGCGCTGGAGGAAGCAGGGGTGATCGAGAGTTACGCGGCGCTGCTGAACCAGAAGGCGCTGGGCCTGCCGGACACGGTGCTAATCGAAGTCACGCTGGATCGCCACGACGACGACATGTTCCGCCGCTTTGGCGAGGCGCTGGCCGAACTGCCGGAAGTGCTCGAAGCCCATCTGCTGACGGGCGAGTACGACTATCTGATCAAGGTGGCCGTGGCCGGCACCGAGGGCTACGAGGAATTCCTGCGCCACAAGCTCTACAAGCTGCCCGGCCTGCGGCACAGCCACTCGACCTTCGTGCTGCGCACCCTGAAGCGCGAGCCCTCCGTCCAGCCCTAGTCGCTAGTCATTTTCCGAGAAATCAGCGCGGCGCAGCCAGCCTGCCCAGGCGGGGCGCCAGCGCGGTGGTAATGACGCCGAGGCCGATCAGCGCGAGGCCAATCGAAAGATCCGCGGAAATGCGCTCGTGCCAGGCCACCGCCGAGAGCAGCAGGCCGAGCAGCGGCACGCCGAGCATGGCGATGGAGGTGGCTGCCGGCGGCAGCGCCTGCGTGACATTGAGCACGACGATAAAGGTCAGCGCCGTGGCGAGCGGGCCGGTGTAGAGGATGATCGGCCAGATGTCCGCCATCGCGCCGAGATCTGGCGCGCCATCGCGGAACAGGGCCAGCAACAGCAGCGGCACCGTGGCCACCGCGCATTCCCACGGAATCATGTCCGCGCCGAGCCGCACCGCGCGGTGCGCGCGCAGATGGATGATGCTGACCGACCACGCGAGCGAGGCGCCGAGCAACATGGTCAGCCCCATCACGGTATGCAACTCCCAGTCGCCCAGCGCGGGCGCCACGATCACGGCGATGCCCGCGTAGCTGAACGCCGTGGCCAGCCATTGCAGCCGCGACGGCCGCTCGCCCAGCACCAGCGCGGACAGCGGAATCACCCAGATCGCCGTGGCGTAGGCCACCACCGAGGCCCGCCCCGGCGCCACGTACTGCAAGGCCCAGAGCGCCAGCGCCGTGAAGGCACCCATCTGCAACAACCCCACGCTGATCACCAGCGGCCATTCCTGGCGCGTGGGCAGGCGCAGCCGGCGCAGCGCGCCGAGCACCACCACGCTGATCAGCGCCGCCGAGCCGAAGCGCAGCGCCGCGAACCACAGCGGGCTGACGTGGGCCAGGCCGAGTTTCATCACGGGCCAGTTGCCGCCCCAGATGGCGACGGCCCCGATCAGGGGCAGGAATTTCTTGAGTCCGGCGGTCGGAGCGGCGCCGGCAGGAGCTTGGGCAGACATCGGGAAAGGTTTCCGGAACGGGTGCGGGGTGCTGAAAAGTCTACGTCTGGTTGCGCCGCAGCAATCACCGGATACAACTGCGCTGACTTCCGATTCCAGCATAGAATGCCGTTTTTGCACGAATAGGAAGCGCAACATGCTGGACATCGATCTCGACGCCACAGATATCCGGATCCTGAGCGAATTGCAGCGCGACGGCAGCCTCACCAATGTGGAGCTGGCCAGCCGCGTGAACCTGTCGCCGTCGCCCTGTCTGGCACGGGTGAAGCAACTGGAGAAATCGGGCGTGATCGCGCGCAAGGTCACGCTGCTGGACGCGCGCCGGCTCGGCCTCAAGGTGGTGGTGTTCATCTCGATCACGCTCGACAAGCAGCGCCGCGAGACATTGGACGAGTTCGAACGCCGCATCGCCGCGCTGCCACAGGTGRTGGAGTGCTACCTGATGTCGGGCGATGCCGACTACCTGCTGCGGGTGGTGGTGGCCGACGTGGACTCGCTCGAGCGTCTGATCATCGATCAGATCACGCGCATCCCGGGCGTGGCCAGCATCCGCTCCAGCTTCGCGCTGAAGCAGGTGCTGTACAGCACGGCGCTGCCGCTGGGGTAGACATTGATGCGACTGGCATCCTGCTGCAATTTAAGGAAATGCCCATAGAAACAGGAAATGTGACTCGTGAGAATGCGCGGGCGCCCGGGAAGCCTCGCTCACAAGGCGGGGCGGACCGGCCCTTCCTACTTACTCTTCGAGTCCATTCATGCAGGTGCTACCTCCAGTGCAGGCCCGCCGACAGCGCAGGGCTGTCGGCACGCCGTTGTCCGTGATCGCCACGGCTTGTCTCGTTTTTTCCCATTCCTCAATCGCCCAGCAGGTCGTCGCCAACGGCGTTCAGGTTCAGGTCGATGATGGTCGCGCCATCGACACCGGCAGCACGGTCGGGCGGGCAGGCGCCGCGGTCCTGGCCTACGACGGCGGCATCGTCAACATCGTCGATACCAATGGCGCGGTCGCCATCGCCACGCATGGCGGCGGCGCCCATGGGCTGGTGGCGCATGGCGGCGGCGTCATCACCATGCGCGGCGGCGGCATCAGCGCCGAGCAAGGCATGGGCCTGTTTGCCTATGACGACGGCAGCCGCATCGACCTCCACAACGTACAGGTCTTCGCGGGCCAGACCTACGAAGGCGCGCGGGCCGACGACGGTGCGCGCATCGGCATCACGGGCGGCACGATCACGGCCGAAGCCGGCCATGGCGTGATGGCCTTCAGTGGCGGGGCCCGGATCGACGTGCGTGACACCACCATCAACACCAGCGGCGACCATATCAGCGCGGTGGAGGCCAACAGCGAGGCCACCGTCACCATCACGGGCGGCGTGATCAACACCAGCGGGCTGCGCGGCCACGGGCTGGAGGCGATCGGCCTGAGCCACGGCACCCTCGTCGAGGCCACCGGCACGCGCATCCGCACCACCGGCAAGGCGGCGCACGGYGCCCATGCGATGTCCGGCGCCATCAACGTGGCGCAGGCCGATATCGTCACCGGCGGGGAAGGTGCCGCCGGCGTCTGGGTGGAGGGCGTCAACGACCAGCACGACTACGTCAGCACGGCCAATATCCGGGGCGGCACCGTGCAGACGCAGGGTGCGCTCGCCCACGGCCTGGGCGCGCTGTCGGGCGGCAAGCTTGAGGCCCGCGATCTGGCCGTGACGACCAAAGGGCAGCGCGCCGCAGGCGCCTTCGCCATGCACGGGGCGCAGGTGGCGCTCACCGGCGGCGCCGTGACCACCGAGGGCGCGGAAGCCTACGGCCTGTTGGCGATCGGCGAGAAACCGGGCACGACCCATCCCGCCACGCTGATCACGCACGATGTCGACATCGCCACGCACGGCGCTGACGCCCATGGCACGGTCCTGGGCGGCGCCGCCAGCCTGCACCTGCATCACGGCTCGGTCACGACGCACGGCGCGGGCGCGGCGGCCCTGGTCGCCACGGCCTACGGGCAGGGCACGAGTTCAGCCCTCGTGTCCGACGCGCGGCTCGTGGCCCATCAGGGTGCAGGCATCCTTGTGGAGGGCACCACGCTGGACGCCACGCTGCGGCGCGCGACGGTATCCGGCGGCACGCACGTCATCGAACTGGTGAATGGCAACGCTGCCGCCCCGGCAACGCTGAACCTCGGCCTGGAATCGTCGACGCTGGACGGCGCGGCGCGCATCGAGGCCGGCAGCACCTTCAGCCTGTCTGTGGACCCGCTATCGACCTGGAACACCCAGGGCGATGCCGTGGTCGCCAGCCTCGCCAACAGCGGCATGGTCAACCTCGTCACCGGCACGGCCCCCGGCCACACGCTGACCGTGACGCGTGACTACACCGGCAACGGCGGTACCGTGCGGCTCGCCACGCAGATGGGCGGCGATGGATCGGCCACCGACAAGATCGTGCTCGACGGCGCGCGCGCCTCGGGCGATACCAGCCTGCTGATCCGCCATGCTGGCGGCGAAGGCGCGCAGACCGTGCAAGGCATCCGCCTCGTGGAGACGCGCAACGGCGGCGCCACGGACGCCACGGCGTTCCGCCTGAACCCCGGCTCGGACGGCTACCGGCAAGGCGTGGGATCGATCGCCGCCGGCGCCTATGACTACCAACTGCTGCGGGGCGGCGAGGGTGGCACGGCCGAAGACTGGTATCTGGTGGCGCAGGTGCGGTCCGACGGGAAGCCTGACGACGTCGATCCGCTGCCGCCGCTGCGGCCGGAGGTCGGCGCCTATCTGAACAACAAGCTCGCCGCCAGCACCCTGCTGTTCCACACCCTGCGCGACCGGGAGGGCGAGCGCACCGCCGCCGGTACCGGCGACGCCAACCGCGCAGGCCGCCACGCCTGGCTGCGCACGGTCGGCGCCACGGCCAGCCGCGACAGCGCGCTGGGCCTGACCGGCAGCGACAACCGCTACCTCGTGCATGGCGGCAGCGATGTGCTCCGCTTGCCGGTGGACAAGGGCAGCATCCATGTGGGGGTGATGGGCGCGTACGGCGGCAGCCGCAACGTGTCGAACAACGGGCCGCTGGCCGCGCACGGCAAGGTCGATGGCGTTAGCGCGGGGGTCTACGGCACCTGGTACGGCAATCGCCACACGGAAACCGGCCCCTACGTGGATGCGTGGGTCATGTATGGCGCCTATGACAATGAGGTCAACGGCGCGGGCCTGCCCTCGGAGCGCTATCGCTCGTCGAACCTCGTCACCTCCATCGAAACCGGCCACGCCTTCCCGCTCCAACGCTCGGCKGACGTGCAGACGTATCTGGAGCCGCAACTGCAGATCCTCTACGCGAACTACTGGGCGGATCGCCATGTCGAGCAGGGCGGCACCGTGGTCAGCCAGCTCTCGGAGAGCAGCATCACCACGCGGCTGGGCCTGCGCCTGCATGGCGATGTCAGCCATCCCGAGACCGCCGGCAGCCCCATCGGCATGATGCGGATGAAACCGTTTGCCGAAATCAACTGGTGGCATGGCCCCGCCACGCAGACCGCGCAGTTCGACTCGCTCGTCGTCCGCGAGGACCTGCCTGCCAACCGCCTCGAAGCCCGGGTCGGCATGCAGGGCGATGTCACGCGGCGCCTGACCGTGTGGGGCAGCATTGGCGTCGAGGCCGGCGCGCAGGACTACACGGCCGGCAAGGCGCAACTGGGCATGCGCTACCGCTGGTAAGCCCCCGCTGAGGCGGGATGGCCGTCCGGCGGGGTCAGAACCCCACCGGATAGCCATCCTTGCGGGAATCCGATGCCGCCGCATAGCCGTGCGGCATCTTCATCGCCATCTGGGCCCCGCCGAAGTCGAGACTGTCGGCGGGTGCCTGCTCCACCTTGTGTCCCATGGCGCGCAGCCCCTCCACGGTGGCGGGCGGGCAATGGGCTTCCACGGCTACCCCCACGTTATCGTCCATCACGCGCCAGCGCGGCGCGTCGCTGGCGGCCTGCGGGTTCTGGCCGAAATCCGCCAGTCGGCTCGTCATCTGCACGTGGCCCTGCGCCTGCATCGACCCACCCATCACGCCGAACGACGCCAGCGGCGCACCGTCGCGCATCAGGAAGCCGGGAATGATGGTGTGGAACGGGCGCTTGCCCGGCGCCACCTGGTTCGGATGGCCGGTTTCCAGGCTGAAGCCCCAGCCCCGGTTATGCAGCGCGATGCCCGTGCCGGGCACCACCACGCCGGACCCGAAGCCTTTGAAGTTCGACTGGATGTACGACACCATCATCCCGTTGCGGTCGGCGGCGGTCAGGTAGACCGTGCCGCCCGTGTGCGGCTTGCCCGGGCCGGGATACGAGGCCTGGTCGGGGCGAATGGCGCGCGCGCGTTCGGCCAGATAGGCGGGATCGAGCAGCGCCTCGGGCGACACCGCGCCGGGCCGGCGCATGGCATCGATATCGCCCACATGGGCTTGCAGGTCGGCGAAGGCGAGCTTCATCGCCTCGATCTGCAGGTGCATGGTGCGGGCGCTATCGAGCCCGGACTCGGCAATATCCCAATGCTCGAGCATGCCCAGCGCCATCAGCGCGCCAATGCCCTGGCCGTTCGGGCCGATTTCATAGAGTTCCAGGTCGCGGTAGGCCATGCGGATCGGCTCGACCCAGTCCGCACGGTGGGCGGCGAGGTCGGCTTCGTCGATGCGGCCCCCGGTGGCGCGCGCGTGATCGGCAATCTTGCGCGCCAGTTCGCCGTGATAGAAGTCCTCCCCGCCGGAGCGGGCGATGCGCGTCAGCGTCTCCGCCTGCCCCGGGCAGATAAAGCGCTCGCCGGGCAGCGGCGCCCGGCCACGCGGGGCGAACGACTCGGCAAAGCCGGGCTCGTTGCGCAGCACCGGCACCTGCGCCTGCCACTGGCGATGGACCGTATGCGAGACCACGTAGCCATTGGTGGCGTACTCGATGGCGGGTTCGAACAGGTCCTCGAACGGCAGCGAGCCGAAGCGTTCCCACGTGGTGCGCCAGCCCGAGACCGCGCCGGGCACCGTCACGCTGTCCCAGCCGGTGAAGGGCATGCTGCTGTGGCGCGCGAACGATTCTGGCGTCCAGGCGCGCGGCGCGCGGCCGGAGGCGTTGAGGCCGTGCAGCGTCTCGCCGTCCCAGATCAGCGCGAAGGCGTCGCCGCCGATGCCGTTCATGCACGGTTCCACCACGGTCAGGGCGATGGCGGTGGCCAGCGCGGCATCCACGGCATTGCCGCCTCGCGCGAGCATGCGCATCCCGGCGGCGGCGGCCAACGGCTGCGACGTGGCGATCACATTGTCGGCAAGCACCGGCAAGCGGCGCGCCGTGTACGGAAAATCCCAGAAAGCCGTCATATTCAGTCCACCTTGACCTTCGCGGCCTGCGCCACCTTGGCCCAGTCGCGCATTTCCTCGTTGATCATGCGGCCGAACTTGTCCGGCGCCGAATAGACGATCTGCACGCCCTGGGCATCCATCGTGTCGACCAGATCCGGCTGGGCCAGCACGGCCTTGGTGGCGGCGGCCAGTTTCTCGATCACAGCCGGCGGAGTGCCCTTGGGCGCCACCAGGCCGAACAGGTTGTTGGCGCGGAAGTCCTGGATGCCGGCTTCGCCCATGGTCTGCACCTCGGGCAGGGACTTCACGCGCTGGTCGGAGGCCACCGCCAGCAGGCGCAGCTTGCCCGCCTTCACGTGCGGCAGGGCCGAGGGAATGCTGTCGAACATCATCGCCGAGCGGCCCGCCATCAGGTCCGGCAGCGCGAACGAACTGCCCTTATACGGCACGTGCATCACGTCCACCCCCGTGCGCAGCCGGAACAGCTCCGACTCCAGGTGCGACAGCGTGCCCGACCCCTGCGAGGCAAAGTTGTACTGCCCCGGCGACGCCTTCAGGTATTTCACCAGTTCCGGCACGGTCTTCACGGGCAGCGTGGACGGCACCACGAGGATGTGCGGCACATTGCCGATGCCGGCGATCGGCACGAAATCCTTGGCGAGGTTGGCCGGCTGGTTGCTGTAGGTGACGGCGGCGATGGCGGCATTGCTGACGGCGGCCATGTAGAGCGTGTAGCCGTCCGGCGCGGCCTTGGCGGCGTAGCCCATGCCCAGCGCGCCCCCGGCGCCCGGGCGGTTTTCCACCACCACCGGCTGCTTGAGCACCTGCGAGAGCCGCGTGCCCACGGCGCGGGCCAGCACGTCGGTGGCGCCGGCGGGCGGGAACGACAGCACGAGCTGGATCGGACGATCCGGATACTCGGCGGGTGCGGCGAATGCGGCCGGTGCGGCCAGGGCGCCCGAGAGGCCGGCGGCGGCCACGAGCAGCGGCAGGGCGCGGTTCAGGATGGTGCGCGCATGCGCCGGCGCGGTGCATGCGGGCAAGGGAGACGGGAACGACGACTTCAACATGATGGGAGAGACTCCGAGGGCGATGGGTTGCGGAACATCTGACGCACCGGCCGCTGTCTCGCGGGCTCTGTCGCGCCTGTCATGCCAGGGGCCGCGCGCCTTGGGGCGGCCTGCTGTTGGGAGTGGGATCGATTCTAGGCACGGTCCGTGCATCATGGGATGCAAATTGGCCATGGACCTATGCGAAACCGGAATAGGGCCTGCGCATCCGGGCGCCGCAGGCATCCGTGGCCCGGTCATGGGGTCGCATCATGCAGTTGAAATGGATCGAAGACCTGCTCGTGCTGGAACGCACGCGCAGTTTCTCGCGTGCCGCCGAGTTGCGGCACATCACGCAGTCGGCGCTGTCGCGCCGCATCCGCTCGCTGGAGGACTGGGTCGGCGCCGAACTGGTGGACCGCAACACCTACCCGCTGGCGCTGACACGGGCCGGCGCGGCTTTCTGCGAGACGGCCGGGCAGGCGGCGGACCTGCTGCTGGACGCCCGCGCCGCCTTGCGGCGCGAGGCGTCGCTGCCTGGCAATGCCATCGACATCGCCGCCGGGCACACGCTCTCGCTGGCCTTCCTGCCGGCCTGGCTCAAGCGCTGCCAGCAACGCTTCGGCGACTTCCACGCGCGTGTGGTGGCGGCCAATGTGCTGGACGCCGTGGTGGCGCTGTCCGAAGGCCACTGCGACCTGATGCTCGGCTACAACCACCCGCGCGTGCCGGTCTCGCTCGATGCGGACCGTTTCCTGAGCCTGACCGTGGGCGCCGACACGCTGCTGCCGGTCTCGGCCCCCCGGCCCGATGGCCGCCCGCGCTTCGCCGTGCCCGCCGCCTCCCCGGGCGACGCGCCGCCCATCCCCTTCCTGGCCTACACCCCCAACACCACGCTCGGGCGCGTGCTCGATACTGTCCTGGAGACGCACAACGCGCACCGGGGGCTGGTGCGCTGCTACGAGGCCGACATGGCCATGCTGCTGCTGAAGATGGCGACCGAGGGCCACGGGCTGGCGTGGCTGCCGTTGAGCACCGCCGCCGAGGCGCTGGCCGACGGCACGCTGGTGCATGCCGGCGATGCGTCCTGGTACGCGGAACTCGAGATCGTCGCGTTTCGGCCCGTAATCAGCAGCAATCCCACGCTGCTGGAGTTCTGGCGGATGCTGGAGACGCCCGGGTCGGCCACGCCCCGGTTGGTGTCGTCGCGACCGGCGGTGCTGGCTTCCGCCGCGTAGTTATCCAGCGAGTTGCTCCCGCACGGCGGCTTGCAGCGCGGGCAGCAGCTCGGCTTCGAACCACGGATGGTGGCGCATCCATCCCACCACCCGCCAGGACGGATGCGGCAGCGGGAACACATGCGGCCCGGCTGCGCGGAAGTTGCGCACGGCGTCCGTCATCGATCCGCCGGCACCCTTCGGCAGATAGCGCGCCTGGGCGTAGCTGCCGACCAGCAGCGTCAGGCGGTCCGGCGGCAGGTGTTCCAGGATGGCCTCGTGCCAGAGCGGCGCGCATTCGCGGCGCGGCGGCAGGTCGCCGCTGGGCCCCTTGCCCGGATAACAGAACCCCATCGGCATCAGGGCCACGCGGCTGGCGTCGTAGAACACCTCGGGGGTGAGGCCGGTCCAGTCGCGCAGGCGGTCGCCGCTGGGGTCGTCGAATGGCACGCCGCTGGCGTGCACGCGCGAGCCCGGCGCCTGGCCGATGATGAGGATGCGTGATGTGGCGCTGAACTGCACCACGGGGCGCGGCCCGGCGGCGAGGTCGGCCGCGCAGCGCGTGCAGGCGGCGATCTCGTGGCGCAGGCGCTGCACGGCATCGGGGGCGAAACCGGGGGAAAGACCCGGCGAGTAAGGTGGGGACGGCATAGCCATTCTGCGAAATTCCTGAGGCATGCGTATATTACTGGTCGATGCGCCGGCGCTCTCGCCGGCCCCCGAATGAAAGGATCAGACGTATGACGACGCAAACCGAAACCGCCATCCTCGCCGGCGGCTGCTTCTGGGGCATGCAGGACCTGCTGCGCCGCTATCCGGGTGTGCTCTCCACGCGCGTGGGCTACTCCGGCGGCGATGTGCCGAACGCGACCTATCGCAACCACGGCACCCACGCGGAAGCCATCGAGATCGTGTTCGATCCGAAGCAGATCAGCTTTCGCCAAATCCTCGAATTCTTCTTCCAGATCCACGATCCGACCACCAAGAACCGGCAAGGCAACGATGTCGGCACCAGCTACCGCTCCGCCATCTTCTATATGGATGACGAGCAGAAACAGGTGGCCGAGGACACCGTGGCCGACGTGGACGCCTCCGGGCTGTGGCCGGGCAAGGCGGTCACCGAGATTTCCCAGGCCGGCCCGTTCTGGGAGGCGGAACCCGAGCACCAGGACTACCTGGAGCGGCTGCCGAATGGCTATACCTGCCACTTCGTGCGCCCGAACTGGAAGCTGCCGGCGCGCGTGTAATGCGTGTAGCGCCCCAGTTGTAAGTTCGGCGACCATGCGGCCGGCGGGCCGATGAGGAGGCTGTATGTCGGATTCCCCTGAAATCTTCGACGCCATCATCATCGGCACTGGCCAGGCGGGCCCGTCGCTGGCGGGCCGGCTGACGCAGGCGGGCATGACCGTGGCGATCATCGAGCGCCATCAGGTCGGCGGCACCTGCGTCAACGTGGGCTGCACGCCGACCAAGGCGCTCGTCGCCAACGCCTATGCGGCCCATCTGACGGCGCGCGCCGCCGACTACGGCGTGATGCTGCCGGGGCCGGCCCGCATCGACATGGCCCGGGTCAGCGCCCGCGTGGCGGAGATCAGCGGCAAGTCCCGCACGGGGCTGGAAGGCTGGCTCGGGGGCATGCAAGGCTGCACGCTGATCCGTGGCCACGCCCGGCTGGAGAGCCCC
Source organism: Cupriavidus sp. 05T42 (assembly GCF_056396345.1). Taxonomy (NCBI): domain Bacteria; kingdom Pseudomonadati; phylum Pseudomonadota; class Betaproteobacteria; order Burkholderiales; family Burkholderiaceae; genus Cupriavidus; species Cupriavidus sp. 05T42. The sequence goes on along the minus strand of NZ_JBFTLH010000017.1, from coordinate 87,340 downwards.
CGCACCGTGCGCGTGGGCGACCGCCTGCTGCGCGCGAACAAGATCTTTCTCAATGTGGGCGGCCGTGCGCTGGCGCCCAAGGAAATCGGCGGGCTTGCCGAGGTTCCCTATCTGACGAATACGAACATGGTGGCGATGACCGAGGTGCCCGGGCACCTGATCGTCATCGGCGGCAGCTATGTGGGACTGGAGTTCGCGCAGGTATTMCGCCGTCTCGGCGCGCAGGTCACGGTGGTGGAGCGCGGCCAGCACCTGATTGCGCGGGAAGATCCGGACGTCTCGCTGCAGGTGCGGGAGATCCTGGAAGCGGAAGGCATCCGCATCCGCTGCGGCGCGGAGTGCATCCAGCTTTACCCGCATGCCGAAGGTGCGGCGGTGGGCGTCAGCGGCCCGGGCTGCCCGGCCGGCGCGGAGCAGATCGCCGGTACCCACGTGCTGCTGGCCGTGGGCCGGCGACCGAACACCGACGACCTGGGCCTCGACAAGGCCGGCGTGGCCACCGATGCGCGCGGCTATATCGATGTCGACAACCAGCTCCGCACCAGCGTGGACGGCATCTGGGCACTGGGCGATTGCAACGGGCGCGGCGCCTTCACCCACACCGCCTACAACGATTTCGAAGTGGTGGCGGCCAATCTGCTCGATGGGGCCCAGCGCTCCGTGGGTGACCGGATTCCGGTCTACGCGCTGTTCACCGATCCGCCGCTCGGCCGCGTGGGCATGACCGAAGCCCAGGCGCGGCAGGCCGGCCACCGGGTGCGCATCGGCATGCGGCCGATGACGCGCGTGGCGCGGGCCGTGGAGAAGGGCGAGGCGCAGGGCTCGATGCGGGTGGTGGTGGATGCCGATACCGACCAGATTCTCGGCGCCGCCATCCTCGGCCCGGGCGGCGACGAGGCGGTCCATATGGTGCTGGCCGCGATGGCCGGTGGCATGACCGCCACGCAGATGACCCAGACCATGGCCATCCATCCGACCGTATCGGAGTTGATTCCGACAATCTTTGGGGAGTTGTCGAAGCCCCGCTGACTCCCGACTATTTTCATATCTGACGCAAAAAGTCTAACTACGAGACCGCAATTCGCTGCGATAGAGTCACACAGGCTGTGGCGCCCCAAGCGCTGAATACAAAACACACCTGGGAGACAACCATGACTTCGAAATTCGTAGCCGTTGCGTGCCTTTCGGCGATTGCCGCCTTCATGTCCACGGCCGCCAGTGCGCAGCAGCAAAAACCGGCCAACGCGCAGGAGGCCAAGGCCGCCTTCGCCGAGAAATTCAAGGCCGCCGATACCAACCAGGACGGCAAGTTGAGCCGCGAAGAGGCCGAGGCCGGCATGCCGGAAGTCTTCAAGAATTACGACAAGATCGACACCAAGAAGACCAATGGCATCACGCAGAAGCAGATCGGGGCCTACTTCGCGGCGCGCGCCAAGCAGCAGAAAGCCGCGCGGGATCCGGGCAGCCTGAACTGACGGCTTCCGGGCCATCGTCCCATGACCTACCTCACCAGGCATCCGGCCATCCTCTTCCTGGCCATGATCGTGCTCATGGCGCTGGCGGCGGGGATCGGATTCCTGGTGCTGCGCCGCATCAGGCCGATGGCGGACGACAGCCGTGACGACTTCAATATCGTGCAGGGCGCCACGCTCACGCTGCTCGCCCTGCTGATCGGGTTCACGCTCTCCATGGCGGTCGGCCGCTATGACCAGCGCAAGAACCTGGAGGAAGAAGAGGCCAACGCGATCGGTACCGAATTCCTGCGGGCCGAGCTGGTGGAGGGGCCGGAGACGGCGCAGATCAGGGCATTGCTGATCCGCTACCTGGACCAGCGCATCCTCTATTACCGCACGCGCGAACCCGACGCCCTGCAGAAAATCGAGCATGCCACGGCACAAATCGGCGACGACCTGTGGAAGGTGGTGCGCGGCGTGGCGCGCGACAAGCCCACCCCGATCACGTCGCTGGTGGTGTCGGGCATGAACGACGTCCTCAATTCCCAGGGCTATACAGAGGCCGCGTGGCTGAACCGGATCCCGGTGTCGGCCTGGTGCCTGATGATCGTGATTGCGTTCTTTAGCAGCCTGATGCAGGGCTATGGCGCGCGCACCAAGAGCGCCAAGGCCGCCCTGTTGCTGGTGCTGCCGATGACGATATCGCTGTCACTGGCGCTGATCGCGGACATCGACAGCCCGCGCGGCGGTTTGATTCGTGTCCCACCCCAGAACTTGCACAACCTGGAGACCGCGCTGAAGCGCTAGGGTCTATCGGTTGCCGTTGTTTGATTGGTTTGTCCTAACCGGGAGTGCCAGCCATGAAATTCGCCCCTCTCCTCATCGCCGCGACGACATTGGCGTGGACATCATCGGGGTGGGCCCAGGCCCAGCCCATTGGCGGCAAGCCCGCGACGGCAGCGACCAAGGCAGCGAACGCGGCCGTGCTGAACGAACTCCCTTTCAACGACAAGGCCGACTTCGAGGATGCCCAGCGCGGTCTGGTGGCCAAGCCCGACACGCTGACCATCCGCAATGCCAAGGGCGACGTCGTCTGGGACCTGGAAGCCTACAAGCAATACATCGGGCTCGACAAGGCGGCGCCGGACACGGTCAATCCGAGCCTGTGGCGCAACGCCCAGTTGGGCATGCAGAACGGACTGTTCAAGGTGTCGGACCGGATTTACCAGGTGCGTGGCTTCGACCTGTCGAACATCACCTTCGTGCAGGGTGACACGGGATGGATCGTGCTGGACCCGCTGATCTCGGCCGAGACGGCCAAGGCGGCGCTGGAATTCGTCACGAAAACCCTCGGGCAGAAGCCGGTGGTGGCCGTGGTGTACAGCCACTCGCACGTGGATCACTACGGCGGCGTGCGCGGCGTCGTGAACGAAGCCGATGTCCGGTCCGGGAAGGTCAAGATCTTCGCGCCGGAAGGCTTCACGGAGCATGCGGTCAGCGAGAACGTCATCGCCGGCAATGCGATGGGGCGCCGCGCCGTCTATATGTATGGGGCGCTGCTGCCCCGCAACGCGCGCGGTGGCGTGAACGGCGGGCTGGGGCAGACCGTGTCGACCGGCGACGCCGGGCTGATCGTCCCCACGGACATCATCAGCAAGACCGGCACCGAGATCACCGTGGATGGCGTGAAGATGGTGTTCCAGATGACGCCAGGCACCGAGGCGCCGTCCGAGATGAACACGTTCTTCCCCCAGTTCCGGGGCATGTGGATGGCCGAGAACACGACCAACACCATGCACAACATCCTGACGCTGCGTGGCGCTCAGGTGCGTGACGCACTGAAGTGGTCGAGCTACCTGAACGAGACCATCGACACCTACGGCAAGGATGTCGATTTCAAGTTCCAGGCCCACCACTGGCCGATGTGGGGCAACGCCAAGATCATCGACTACTGGAAGAAGCAGCGCGACCTGTACAAGTACACGCATGACCAGTCGGTCAACCTGATGAACAACGGCTACACCGGGGAAGAGATCTCGGAGATGATCAAGCTGCCGCCGGAACTCGACAAATTCTGGCCGAACCGGGGCTATTACGGCACGCTGCGCCACAACTCCCGGGCGGTCTACCAGCGCTACATGGGCTGGTACGACGGCAATCCGTCCGACCTCAACAACCTGCCGCCGGAAATGGCCGCCAAGAAATATGTGGAGTACATGGGCGGCGAAGCGGCGGTGCTCAAGCGCGCCAGGGCGGATTTCAGCAAGGGCGACTATCGCTGGACGGCCGAAGTCCTCAAGCATGTGGTATTCGCCAACCCCAACGGCAAGGCGGGCAAGGACCTGCTGGCCGATTCCCTCGAGCAGCTGGGATACCAGGCGGAGAGCGGCCCATGGCGCTCGGTCTACCTGATGGGCGCCTATGAACTGCGCAATGGCGTGCCCAAGGCCGGCGGGACGACGACCGCGAGCCCGGACACCATCAAGGCGATGCCGCCGGAGATGCTGTTCGACTATCTGGCGGTTCGCTTGAACGGGCCGAAGGCCGCTGGCAAGAAGATCGGGCTGAATCTCGACTTTACCGACCTGAAGAAGCAGTACGGGCTGGCGGTCGAGAACGCGGTGCTGAACTATGGCAAGCCGCTGGCGCAGCCCGACGCAAAGATCACGCTCTCGAAAGCGACGCTTGACGCCATCCAGCTCAAGGAGACCACGATCGAGAACGCCATCGCCAAGGGCGATATGAAGGTGGAGGGCCGCCGCGAGGCACTGAGCGAGTTCCTCGCCCTGCTCGACACCTTCCCGTTCTGGTTCAACATCGTGACGCCATGAAGACGACGACCGCGGTGTTGATGGCCACGCTGGTAGCGTGGCTTGGGGCCCTCCCGACGACGGTGGCGGCGTGCGGCTCCKACTTCGTGCTGGGAGATGAAGTCGGCGCCGCGCATCCGGCCTCCATTGGCGTGGCCTTCGCGCTTCACGATGCCATTGGCGCGGGCAGGTTGCCAGCTGCCGAAAGCAATACCGGCGCGCAGGCGCGAGAACGTGCGGACGATGCGGCACATAGGCTGGAGCAGCGGCTCGCATCGGCCGGGCCGAAGCTGCCGCCGATGGCGCTGCTGCAGGTGGAGTCGCGGCTCTGGACGCGATATGGTGCGGCGAGCCGCCGGCACGCCGCCCCCGATGCGCATCACGACGCGGGCCCGGCCGATGGCGACGTGGTCGTGGTGACCGGGGAACCCGTGCTGCGCGCCTTGCTGGACGGCCGCATCGGCTGGGCGCAGGCTGTGGATGCCGGACTGGTCGTAGTCGTGGGCGAGCCCGCCGCCCAAACCCGCGTGGCGACGGTGCTGGCGGCGCGATTTGCCATGGCGGGTGGATCTTCGCTGGCGAGCCATGTAGCGAGCAGCCGGCGCTAGTCCGCCCCCCGAAGCACAATCGTCGCACGGCGAGCATTGCAATCGCCGGCCGCTGGAGAGGTCACCATGCAATGTTCGGTCGGAATCTTCAACGACGTGCCGATGGCGGTCCTGTTCGTGACCGTCGGCCTCGGCTATGCGGTAGGCAAGCTCAAGATCGGGCCGATCGGGCTCGGCGGGGTGTGCGGCACGCTGATCGTGGCGCTGTTGATCGGGCAGACCGGCTGCCAGCTCCACGGGGAGCTGAAGGAGGTGGCCTTCGCGCTGTTCATCTTCGCGATGGGCTATTCCGGCGGCCCGCAGTTCTTCGCCAACCTGAACCGCTCCAGCCTGCGGTTCATGGTGCTGCCCCTGATCGAGGCGATTGCCGTCATCTCCATCGTACTCACCGCCACGCGGATGATGGGCCTGGACCCCGGCACGGCGGCGGGGCTGGCGGCTGGCGCTGCCACCGAATCGGCTGTGGTCGGCACGGCGGCCGAAGCGCTCAAGCACCTTGGCCTGGGCGCGGCGGAAACCACGCGGATGGAATCGAACATCGCCACCGCGTACACGCTGACCTATCTGGTCGGCCTCGTCAGCATTGTCTTCTTCACCAGTCAGGTCGCGCCGATGCTGTTGCGGCTCAACCTGAAGACGGCGTCCCGCGAGCTCGCCACCCGGCTGGAGGCCGCCTCGGATGACGACGTGGCCACGCAACCGGCGCTCCCGCGTCTGGTAGGCCGCGCCTATCGCGCCGAAGGGGCCGCCGGGCTGACCGTCGGCCAGCTTGAACGCCAGATTGGCGGGCGCACCCTCGTCGCGGGCCTGTTTCGCGGCAATGAGGCCGTCACGGCGGATCCCGACCAGAAGATCGAGGCGGGCGACATCGTCGCCCTGATCGGTGTGCGCGAGCGGCTGGTCAATGCGGGCGAACGGGTCGGCGTGGAGGTGTTGCCGCCGGCGGCCCACCACGATGTGCTCCAGCTCGACGAACGCCAGGTGATCGTCAACAAGCCCGGTCTGAACGGCCGCACGCTGGGCGATCTCGCCCGGGCGGCCACGCAGCGGCATATCCGCTTCGTCTGGGTGCAGCAGATCATGCGCTCCGGCATGAGCCTGCCGATTACGCCGGCGACGCAGTTGCTGCACGGCGACCGCCTGACGCTGGTCGGCACCGACCCGGCGCTGAGCGCGGCCGCGCAGGAGCTGGGCACGGCCGTGCGCCACGTGGACACCACCGATCTCGTCTTCCTCTGCGTGGGGATCCTGCTGGGTCTGCTGGTGGGCATGCTGTCCGTGACCGTGTACGGGATTCCGATCTCGCTCGGCAGCGGCGGCGGGGCGCTGCTGAGCGGGCTGGTGTTCGGCTGGATCAACTTCAAGCGGCCCGGGCTGGGGGACATGCCGCCGGCTGGCGTCCAGTTGCTGAAGGACCTCGGCTTGGCGATATTTGTCGCCAGCGTGGGATTGTCGGCGGGGCCGGATGCCATCACGCTGGTGCGCGAGCATGGCGCGATGCTGCCGCTGGTCGGCCTCGCCGTGTCGCTCGTGCCGGCTTGCCTGTCGCTATGGATCGGCCACGTGTTCCTGAAGATCGAGGGCCCGTTGCTGATTGGCGCCATCGCCGGGCAGCACGTGAGCACGCCGGCGATCAGCGCCATCCTGGCCGCCAGCCAGAGTTCGGTGCCGCTGCTCGGCTATACGGTGACCTATGCCATCGCCAATGTGATGCTTCCCGTACTCGGGCCGATCATCGTGGCGCTGGCCTACCGGCTGGGGTAACCGCCGCCCTCCCAGATTTTCTCTCTCCCTCCGCTGCGCACTCTGCCGCAGCAAGCCGCGCTCTACATACTGTACGTTTGTACAGTATAGTAGCGCCACACCAGACCCCGCCGGGGCCTGCGAAGCCATCGTAATTCGCCGAGCCGATCGGAGTACGATGGTGGGCTCCGGCGGTGCGTCCGCCCCCTGCATTGCGCTTAACCCATTGATTTGCGAGGCAAAATTGTCCGACCATGGCCTGATCCGCATCCGCGGCGCCCGTCAGCACAATCTCAAGAATATCGACCTTGACCTGCACACGGGCCAGATGACCGTGGTAACGGGCCCCTCGGGCTCGGGCAAGTCCAGCCTGGTCTTCGATACGCTCTACGCGGAAGGCCAGCGCCGCTACGTGGAGACCTTCAGCGCCTACGCGCGCCAGTTCCTGGACCGCATGGACCGTCCGCAGGTGGACAAGGTGGACGGCGTGCCGCCGGCCATCGCCATCGACCAGACCAACCCGGTGCGCAGTTCCCGGTCCACCGTCGGCACGATGACCGAGCTGAACGACCACCTGAAGCTGCTCTACGCGCGCGCGGCCGAACTGTTCGACCGCCAGACGGCGCTGCCGGTGCGTCATGACTCCCCCGAGACCATCTACGCCGAACTGGCCGCCCGCACCGCGCCCGGCCAGCCCTTTGCCGACGCCCGGCTGGTGGTGACCTTCCCCGTGGAACTGCCGGCCTCGGCCACCGAGGAAGAAGTGGCGCAATGGCTGTCCGTCAGCGGCTACACGCGCGTGCACGGCCAGCGCGTGGTCGAGTCCGCCACCGGCAGCCGCAAGGTGCTGGACGTGGTGGCAGACCGCTTCCGCATCGCCAATGTGGACAAGGCCCGCGCCGTGGAGGCCATCGAAGCCTCCCTCAAGCGCGGCGGCGGTCGCGTGAGCGTGCAGGTGGTGACCGACGCCGGCGACGGCCCGGTCTGGCGCTTCTCCACCGGCCTGCACAGCCCGGAAAGCGATATCCGCTACGCGGACCCGCAGCCGGCGCTGTTCTCGTTCAATTCCGCCTATGGCGCCTGCGAGACCTGCCGGGGCTTCGGCCGGGTCATCGGCGTGGACCTGGGCCTGGTGATTCCCGACAGCCGCAAATCGCTGCGCGACGGGGCGATCAAGCCGATGCAGACGCCGGCCTGGAAGGAATGCCAGGACGACCTGATGCGCTACGCCGCCCGCGCCGGCATTCCGCGCGACCTGCCGTGGGACCAGCTCAGCGAGGCCGAGCAGCACTGGGTCATCCACGGCTCGCCGGACTGGAACGGCCAGTGGAACAAGCAGTGGTACGGCGTGATGCGGTTCTTCAGCTACCTGGAATCGAAGGCCTACAAGATGCACATCCGCGTGCTCTTGTCGAAGTACCGCAGCTACACGCCCTGCGAAACCTGCGGCGGCGCGCGCCTCAAGACCGAATCGCTGCTCTGGCGCCTGGGCGACAAGGCCAATGCAGACGCCGTGCTCCAGCCGGATCACCGCTTCCTGCCGCGCGGCGTGGACTGGGATCGCACCCAGCTGGAGGCGCTGCCGGGCCTGACCGTGCACGACCTGATGCTGATGCCGATTGCCCGCATCCGCCGCTTCTTCGACGATCTGACGCTGCCGAGCGCCTTGCTCGACGACGCCCTCAAGCTGCTGCTGGCCGAGGTGCGCACGCGCCTGAAATACCTKTGCGACGTGGGCCTGGGCTACCTGACACTGGACCGCCAGAGCCGCACGCTGTCTGGCGGGGAGGTCCAGCGGATCAACCTGACCACGGCGCTGGGCACCTCGCTGGTCAACACGCTGTTCGTGCTCGATGAGCCGAGCATCGGCCTGCATCCGCGCGACCTGAACCGGATCGTCGAGGCGATGCATCGGCTGCGCGACGCCGGCAACACGTTGGTGGTGGTGGAGCACGACCCCTCGGTCATGCTGGCCGCCGACCGGCTGATCGACATGGGCCCCGGCCCTGGCGAGCGCGGCGGTGACATCGTCTTCGACGGCACGCCGGCGGCCATCCGCCATGAACGCACGCTGACCGGGGACTACCTCGGCGGGCGGCGCCTTGTGACGGATGCGTCGCACTGGCAGGCGCGCAAGGTCGATGCGGACACGCCGCGCCTCCGGCTGGAAGGCGCCACCGAGCACAACCTGCGCGATGTCAGCGTCGAGATTCCGCTGAACCGGCTGGTCTGCGTGACTGGCGTGTCCGGCTCGGGCAAGTCCACGCTGCTGCAGGACGTGCTGTACCCGGCCATGGCGCGCCATTTCGGCAAGGCCACCGAGTCCCCCGGCGCGTTCCGCGACCTGATCGGCGCCGAGCAGGTGGATGACGTGGTCTTCGTGGACCAGTCGCCCATCGGCAAGACCGCGCGCTCCAACCCGGCCAGCTACGTGGGCGCGTTCGACGAGATCCGCAAGCTGTTCGCCCGCGCGCCGCTGGCGCTCCAGCGCGGCTACACGGCCGGCACGTTCAGCTTCAATTCGGGCGACGGGCGCTGCCCGACCTGCGGCGGCTCGGGCTTCGAGCACGTGGAGATGCAGTTCCTGAGCGACGTTTACCTGCGCTGCCCCGATTGCGACGGCACGCGCTATCGCGCCGAGGTGCTAGAGGTGAAGATCGCCCGCGCCGTGCGTGGCCAGCCGCCGCGCCAGTTGAGCGTGGCCGATGTGCTGGAGCTGACCGTCAGCGAGGCCACGGCGCTGTTCGCCGACGATGCCGCCGTCCTGCGCGTGTTGGCGCCGATTGCCGACGTCGGCCTGGAATACGTGAAGCTGGGCCAGCCCGTGCCGACGCTGTCCGGCGGGGAGGCCCAGCGGCTCAAGCTGGCCGGCTTCCTGGCCGAGACCGCGCAGACCCAGCCGGTGAAGAACCGCAAGGCGGTGATCCTGCCCCGGCGGCTGTTCATGTTCGACGAACCCACCACCGGCCTGCATTTCGACGACATCGCCAAGCTGATGCGCGCGTTCGGCAAGCTGCTGGACGGCGGCCATTCGCTGATCGTGATCGAACACAACCTGGATGTGATTCGCGCGGCGGACTGGCTGATCGACCTGGGCCCGGAAGGCGGCGACGCCGGCGGCGAGGTGCTGTGCGTGGGCACGCCCGAGGACGTCAAGGGCTGCGAACACTCGCATACCGGCCATGCGCTGATCCAGTATGACCAGGCGATGGGCGAGGCCGGCACGCTGGCCGCCGAGCGCGCCGAGATGGCCGGGCACGGCCTGCCGCTGCAAGCCGCGCTGCAGGCCAAGCGCGCGCGCCGGGCCATCGAGGGCGAGGGAGTGGTGCGCATCGTCAACGCGCACGAGCACAACCTGAAATCGCTGAATGTCGACATCCCGCACGGGAAGTTCAATGTGATTACGGGCGTCTCGGGCTCGGGCAAATCCACGCTGGCCTTCGACATCCTGTTCCACGAGGGCCAGCGCCGCTATCTGGAATCGCTGAATGCCTATGCGCGTTCGATCGTGCAGCCGGCCGGGCGGCCGGAGGTGGACGCGGTGTATGGCATTCCGCCGACCGTGGCCATCGAGCAGCGGCTGTCGCGCGGTGGCCGCAAGAGCACGGTGGCGACGACCTCCGAGGTCTGGCACTTCCTGCGCCTGCTGTACGTGAAGCTGGGCATCCAGCACTGCGTGCATGACGGCGCGCCGGTGACGTCGCAGAGCGCGGCGTCCATTGTGGCGCAACTGCTGCGCGACCATCGCGGCCAGCATGTGGGCCTGCTGGCGCCGCTGGTGGTGAACCGCAAGGGCGTCTATACGGATCTGGCCAAATGGGCCAAGGCGCGCGGCAACACCCACCTGCGCGTGGACGGCGAATTCCTGCCGGTGGACCCGTGGCCGCGCCTGGACCGCTTCCGCGAGCACACCATCGAACTGCCGGTGGGTGACATCGTGATTTCGGCGGATAACGAGGCGGCGCTGCGCGCGCTGCTGGACCAGACGCTGGAGGTGGGCAAGGGCGTGATGCACCTGCTGGCGCCGCTGGATGGGCTGCACGACGCCATCCATGATGGCAACGGCACCCGCCACGTCGGCGAAACCAAGGTGTTTTCGACGAAGCGCGCCTGTCCGGTCTGTGGCACGAGCTACCCGGAACTCGATCCGCGCATGTTCTCGTACAACAGCAAGCATGGCTGGTGCACCACCTGCGTGGGCACGGGGCTGGCGCTGACCCGCGAGCAGCGCGCGGCATACGACGACACGGTGCTTGGCGCCGACGACAACCGCGGGCGCGAGCAAAGCCTGCCGTCCGAGGAGCAGGAGCCGGAAGGCGTGGGCGATACGCCTTGCGCCGATTGCAGCGGCACGCGCCTGAACCCGGTGGCGCGCGCGGTGACCTTCGAGGCCAGCGCGATTACCGATGTCGCCCAATGGACCGTGTCCGATACGCGGCGCTGGGTGGACGGCCTGCGGCTCAAGGGCCGCGATGCCGAGATCGCGCGCGACGTGGTGTCGGAAATCGCCAGCCGGCTGCAGTTCCTGGAGGAAGTGGGGCTCGGCTACCTGAGCCTGGACCGGGCCGCGCCGAGCCTCTCGGGCGGCGAGGCGCAGCGCATCCGCCTGGCGGCACAGCTCGGCAGCAACCTGCAGGGCGTGTGCTACGTGCTGGACGAGCCGACCATCGGCCTGCATCCGCGCGACAACCAGATCCTGCTGGACGCCCTGCGCAAGCTTGGCGACAAGGGCAACACGCTGGTGGTGGTGGAGCATGACGAGGACACCATCCGCCGTGCCGACCACATCATCGATATTGGCCCCGGCGCCGGCAAGCGCGGCGGGCATCTCGTGGCGCAGGGCGGGGTGGCGGCGCTGGCCGCCGCACCGGACTCCACCACGGGCCAGTTCCTGGCGCGGCCGATCATCCATCCGCTTCAGCCGCGCCGCGCGGTGCGGCCGGCGCGCGCGGGCCGGGAAGCCGAGCCGGCGCAATGGCTGACCGTGGAGGGTGCGCATCTACATAACCTGCGCCATGTCACGGCGCGGATTCCGCTGGCGCGTCTGGTGGCGATTACCGGCGTGTCCGGCTCGGGCAAGTCCACGCTCGCGCGGGACGTGCTGATGACCAACCTGCTGGACGCCGTGGGGCGCTCGGTAATGTCGTCGCCGGCCACGCGCCGGGCCCGGGCTGCCGCCGAGAAGGCCGGCAAGCCTACGGCCACGCGCGCGCTGAATGTGGCGCATGCCTGGCATGGCTGCACGTCGATCAGCGGTTGGGAGTCCATCGATCGCGTGCTGGAGGTCGACCAGACCCCCATCGGCAAGACGCCGCGCTCGTGCCCGGCCACCTATATCGGTGTCTGGGACGCGATCCGGAAGATGTTTGCGGAGACGCTGGAGGCCAAGGCGCGCGGCTACAGCGCCTCGCGCTTCTCGTTCAATACCGGCGACGGGCGCTGCCCGGCCTGCGAGGGCCAGGGCGTGCGCACCATCGGCATGAGCTTCCTGCCCGATGTGAAGGTGCTGTGCGACGTCTGCCATGGCCAGCGCTTCAACCCGGAGACGCTGGCGGTGACCTGGCGCGGCAAGAACATCGGCGATGTACTGACCATGGAGATCGACGAGGCGGTGGAGTTCTTCGGCGCCATCACGCAGATCGCCCATCCGCTGCAACTGATGAAGGATGTCGGCCTCGGCTACCTGACGCTGGGACAGCCATCGCCCACGCTGTCTGGCGGGGAGGCGCAGCGGATCAAGCTGGTGACGGAGCTGTCGAAGGTGCGTGACGACATCACGCGCCGGGGCCAGAAGGCGCCGCACACGCTGTATGTGCTCGATGAACCGACCGTGGGCCTGCATATGGCCGATGTGGCGCGGCTGATTCGCGTGCTGCACCGGCTGACCGATGGCGGGCACAGCGTGGTGGTGATCGAGCATGACCTCGACGTGATTGCCGAAGCGGACTGGATCATCGATCTCGGCCCGGAGGGTGGGGCGGCCGGCGGCACCATCGTCGGCGCGTCGGACCCGGAGACGCTGTCGCGCAACGCGGCGAGCCATACCGGCGCGGCGCTGGTGCCGGTGCTGGCGCGCGAACCCCACGAAGGCGCCGAGCAGGAAAAGCGGGGGATCGCAGTGGAATGAGGGTGGAATAAGCGTGAATGTGATGAAAAAGACCTGATCCAGGTTGCTCCCACTGCATTCCTGGCATAGAGTCGTTCCGATATCCCCGTCATCCGACGGTCCGTAGCCGATACCGGAACCGACCCGATGCCCCGTTTTTCATCACGCTTTCTGTCTMGTTTCTCTGATGTGCCGTTGGCCAGCCTCGGGCTGGCCACAGTCGCCTTGCTGGCGGCGTGCACCACGCCGCCCCCGGCCCCGCCGCAGCGCATGCCTGCGTCACCCTCCACCACGATTACACCGGCGCCGGGCGTCACCTATGGCGGCTCCGGTGGCCTGAGCCGTTCGCAGATGGAAGCCGCCGGCAACGCCTGCGAAAAGGCCGTCACCAACGCGGTCAAGCAGCGCTATCCGCAGCCCGGCAGTGTGATGATGATGCCGGACCGTGAACGAATCTATCAGCAGACCAGCACGCAAACCGGCGTCAACGGCGAGGGCACCTTTGAGCCCGATGCCTCGGACTCGGCCATGGCCTTCCGCTACACCTGCCTGTTCAACACGCGCACCAGCCGCGTGGACGACGTGCAGATGCGGTACTGAATCGTTGACTTATCCAGCATTTCGCTGATATCGCGCCGCTAACGGTGGGAAACCTCTTCCCATCGGCCGCGATCTCCCGGCAACTTCCCTCTGATCTATTAAGCGGACGCTGAAGCGGCTTCAGCAGGCCCGCGCGTTTTCCCGTATTGTCTCGATCTGGCGACATGGACGGCCCCCCGTCCGGCGCCTTCGCCCCGATCGCCCCTACTGGTAATCCGACCGTGCAGACCCCCGCCAGCCAGCCGTCCTCCGCGCCGCCCAGCCCGGCCACGCAGCCCCCGCTCGACAACGCCATGACGCCCCGCGAGAAGCGCGGCATGGCGGCGATCATGATCGCGGTGGCGCTGGCCACGCTCGACACGGCCATCGCCAATACCGCGCTGCCGGCCATCGCGGCGGACCTGCGCAGCACCCCGCAGGCCTCGGTCTGGATCATCAACGCCTACCAACTGGCGATGGTGGCCACGCTGCTGCCGTTCGCCGCGCTGAGCGGCATCGTCGGTCACCGGCGCATGTATCTGAGCGGGGTGATCGTCTTCGTCATCTCGTCGGTGATCTGCGCCATGGCGTGGTCGCTGCCGTCGCTGGCTGCCGCGCGGGCGCTGCAGGGCATCGGCGCCGCCGCCATCATGAGCGTGAACACGGCACTGATTTCCGCGATTTTTCCGATGCACCGGCTTGGGCGCGGGCTGGGGCTGAACGCGTTGATCGTCGGGGTTTCGTTCGCGGTCGGGCCGACCGTGGCGTCCGTCATCCTCTCGTTCGGCACCTGGCCGTGGCTGTTCGCCGTGAACCTGCCGATCGGGCTGCTGGCGCTGTCCATCGGCTGGCGCTCGCTGCCGGAGAGCAAGCGCAGCACGCATGGCTTCGACCCCGTGGCGGCCATCCTCAACGTCATTACCTTCGCGGCGCTGATCTTCGCGCTCGGCGAGGGCGTGCAGCGCGAGCCGGTGGAATACGTGGTGGCAGCCGCCGTGGTGTTCCTCATCGCCTTCGTGCTGCTGCTGCGCCGCGAACGCGGTCATCCGGCCCCGATGCTGCCGGTGGACCTGTTCCGTCGGCCGATGTTCGCGCTGTCCACGCTGACCGCCGTCTGCTCGTTCGCCGCGCAGGGGCTGGCCTTCGTGTCGCTGCCGTTCTATTTCGAGCATGTGCTGGGGCGCAATCCGGTGGAAACCGGCTTCCTCCTGACGCCGTGGTCCGCCGTGGTCGCGCTGATGGCGCCGCTGGCGGGGCGCCTGTCTGACCGCTATCCGCCCGGCCTGCTCGGCGGGGTGGGGCTGGCCGTCATGGCGGTCGGCATGGCGTCGCTGGCGATGATGCCGGCGGATGCCAGCGCGCTGAACATCGGCATCCGCATGGCGATCTGCGGGGCTGGCTTCGGTTTCTTCCAGTCGCCCAACCTCAAGGCACTGATGGGCAGCGCGCCGCGCGAGCGCTCGGGCGGTGCCAGCGGGGTGATTGCCACGGCGCGCCTGATCGGTCAGGCCACGGGCGCTGCGCTGGTGGCGCTGTCGTTCAGCATTGCCGGCGAGCATGGGCCGACCCTGGCGCTGTCGCTCGGCGCCGGTTTTGCCGGGCTGGCGGCCATCGCCAGCGGCCTGCGGCTGGTGACGCCGCAAAGTGCGGACAGCGCGGACAGCGCCGCGATGCGGGCCGCCGGCAAATAATCAGGAAATAAGCGGCGCCGCTTTGTGCGCGCACAGCTTGTAGAAACTGCATGCCGTAGGTGGATGATTCGCCACACCGGGCGCCTGCCGCGCTCGGTATGAAACTTGCCGCTTCTTCCGTATCGGGGCCGCGTCTCGCGCCCCAGCCCATGGAGGAACGCAATGAAGCGATCAGACGACTATGGCCGACGCCGGTGGCCGGACCAGCGTTACGGCGGCTCGGAGCAAGGCTACGGTCACGTACCGGGCGATGATCGGAACTGGCGGGAACGCGACCTGTCGGGCGGCCGGTACGGCAACACGCGCGACCGCAATCCCTATGACGCCAGCGACAACGGCTGGAACGCGCCCGACGACAATGTGCGCGACGATGGCGCCTGGCGGCGCGGCCGTACGGCATGGGGCACGGAATCGGGCCGGCAGGGCAACCAGGCACGTGGCGGCCCGGTCTACTATCCAGCCCGCTCCACCTACGACGAGAACCGCGACGAGAGCACGCCGCACAACCGCGGCTACGTGACCGCCTACAGCAGCGGCTATGAGGATGGCTATCAGGCCGCCTCGCGCTCGCCCGGCACCACGCCCGCCCGGCGCGCCGACCCCAATCCCCCTTACGAGCCCTACCAGCCCCAGCCCCAGCCCCAGCGCGGCTACGAGGCCGAGGCCGGCCGCAACTACCGCCAGCGCTCACGCGGTGACCAGTCGTTCGGGCAGGAGCGGTCGCCCTATGGCTATTCGCGCCGGGTGGGACCGAAGAACTACACCCGCACCGACGAGCGCATCCGCGAGGAACTGTGCGAGCGGCTGGCCCATCAGTCGGGCCTCGACGTGAGCGAAGTGGACGTCACGGTCATGGGCAGCATCGTCACCCTGACCGGCTCGGTGGACAATCGGCGCATCAAGTACGAGGTGGAAGACATTGCCGATGACACCTTCGGCGTGACGGATGTGATCAACAAGCTCCACATCCGCCCGTATGGCGTGCTGGCCTCGGAATAATCGAACTAGTGTCGAACTAGTGTCKAACTAGTCCGATTTGCCCCCTCGCGAAAGACAATGCCCCGGTTCGCCGGGGCATTTTTCATGGGATGGCCYGGAGACGGGCACCCTAGAGATCGCTGCCGTTCGGCGGATTTTCCATGCGCTTGTCGGTCTGGTCGGCCCGGTCGACCGGAGTGTCGGACGGCAGGGACTCGGCGGCGCGCTGCACTTCGTCGGAGATCTCGTCCTCGGGGTTGTCTTCCTCGGCCACGTGGAGGTCGCGCTCGGCCTGGCCCAGCTCCCGTTCCAGGTCGCTGGCATCGGTGTCCAGGTTGGGATCGAGCGTGCTGGGGATGCTCTCGGGGTCGCTGGCGCCGGTCTGGTCCCCTGGTCGGGAGGGCGTGTCATGCGGATGGCGGGACGTCTTGCTCATGATGGGGCTCCTGATGATCGATTCATGGTCGGTTCACATGTCCTTCGACAAGAAGGGCGGCAAGTTGCATGCCAGTCGGCACATCCCGCTCGGCGGGGCGGCCGGCATGCGCAACGGCAGGGGCGAAGGTTTAGGGTTTTCACCAAGACCCGCCGCCGCCTATAGTTCCAGGCAGGGGACCGCGACACACATTCGCCACGCAGACCGCCCGCCAGAGGCTGGAATGCCAATTGCTCAGGGATGGTGGGCTGCGTGACCTACGCGGTGCAGGGCACCGCCAGGCGTCAGCCAGGGAGATCACGATGAACTTGTCCGGCATCCTGGTGACGATGAGCCTGGCCTCGTCGGTAGCCGTCTCCTCCACGCCCGTGGAAAAACAACTGCTCTCCATCAGTCCGCGCGACTTCGCCCACCAGTTCAACGCCGTGGCGACGGGCGCCGGGTCTCGCCTCGCGCTGCCCGATTTCCGCGCCAAACCCGGCTGGCATCGCGCCAAGACCAGCGAGGGCATTTCCGTGCTCGTGCGCGCGGCCCACACCGGATACGCCATCGACGAGGTGGTGGTGGTCTGCCGCGCCGTGGAACAGTGCCTGATGACGATCTGCACGGCCGCGCTTGCCATCGACGCCACCGTGGACCCGGTGCTGCTCCAGCGCTTCATTGCCGCGCGCATCGCCGCGCAGTTGGGCGAGGTGGCCCTGGTCATGTCGGGTCTGGTGTACCTGGTGGTGTCGCCCAAGGACGACGACTATGTGGCGCTGGTGATCCGGCCGTACCAGCCGCAGCAGGAACTKACCGCGCCGCGCCAGGCGGGGCTGCTGCGCGCCGGCTATCCGCAAGGTTAGGGCGCTGCCCTCCTAGTGCAGCGGCGGACTCATCCGCCGCGACGTCATGCCTGCGGCCCGCGCGGGAGAGAACTCGGCTACGCGATGCTCGAGCAGCCGCTGCAATTCCGTGGCGCCCCGGTAGTAATGGGCGAGCAGCAGCCGCAGGTCCGGATCGTCGATCGGCTCGCGCAGCAGTGCGCCATAGGCGCTGGCCKCGCGGCCGGCCTGTTGTGCCGCGTGGCGCAGCAGCAGCAACTCGCCGGCGTCCGGCGAGGGCGTGCCGGGGCTGCCCGGCGTATCGCGCCGCGGTGGGGGCACGGCAGAGCCGTGCGATGTACCGTGTCCGTCGCCCAGACTGGCGCCGGCCCGGACGGCCAGTTCGGCTGCCGCACAGCGCTGCATGTTCGCCCGATGCGCCAGCACGGCGCGCATCTGCGGGTCAGACGCCGCAGCGGCCACGGCGGACAACGACTCTGCGCACGACTGGGCATGGCGGCTCAGTCGGGCGAGTGTAGTAGTCAATGCATCCATCTACGTCTCCGTCATGTCCTTGCAGTTGTCTTGTCATGTCTCACTGTAGGAGACGGTAGCCGTTCCGGGACCAAAGCCCTATCCATATCGCCCTGAAATTTCGTGCAGATCTGAGTTGAACGCACGCAAAACGCCGCCCGCCTGCAAACGCAGGGGGCGGCGCGGGTGATGACCGGTCGGCGGGCTTGGCGCGAACTTAGCGCTTGGTGCCCGGCGCCGGGTCCGGCGAGTCACCCTTCGGGCCGGACGGTGCGTCGGCGGTCGGCACCGCGGGGGCGCCTTGCTCGCGCGGCTTCTTCGAACGTGCCGTGGAGTCCTTCTTGGTGGTCGAGCTGTCCTTGTGCATGGTCGAGCCGCTGCTCATCGTGCCGCTGCTGCCGGGTTGGGTGGCAGAAGGCAAGGTGCCGCGCTGCGTGCTGGGGCCTTCAGGGGCCGGCGGCGCGCTCGGGTTCGGCACGTTCGGCGAGACGGGGGCCTGGCCGCCCCCCTGGGCCATGGCAGGCATCGCGATCAGCGCGCTGAGGGCGAGGGCGGTTGCGGTAAGCGTGCGTTTCATGTCGGTTTCTCCAAGATTGTGTCCTCACGGTAGTTCCACGATATTCGGGACGGCCGTCTGCCACTTGGGGGCGATGCCTGAAACGCATGTAGGACATCGACTACTTTGCCGCCGGTGCTGGGTTTTGCACGTTTTATATCGGCATGTAAAAGGGGCAAGGTCGGAGATGGGTACGAGGACGTCCGGCGTGCGCCGTGGGGCGCACGGGCCGTGCTGTGGCGCGCGGTATGGAATTTGCGTCCCGGTTGAGAAGCACGAGAGAAGCACGGCGGCGTGGCGTGGCAAGAGAGGGCGCCGCGATCGACGATCAACCGGAGATCCACATGAACCAGGGCAACTACAGGGGTGGCGGGTCCGACGACCGCACCTCAAGCGGCTACGGCAGTGACCGCGACGACGATCGCAACACCGACGACCAACGCGGCAGCACCCAGCGCGCCGGTTGGCAGAATCAGGGCGGCAGCCACTGGCAGCGCCAGCAACAGGCCGACAGCGGCAACTGGCTGTCCCATCAGCAGCAAGGGAATCAGCAACAAGGCGGTGGCTCCGATTGGCAAGGGCGCCCCAGCCAGCAGCAGGGCGGCGGCAGCGACTGGCAGGGCAGCGGCCAACAGGGCGGCAACCAGCAGGGCCGCAACCAGAGCACCTCGCAGGAATCCTCCGTGCGGACGGAAAGCGGCTACGGCGGCTATCAGGGTCAATCGGAGCGCTACGGCAGCGAGCAGAACGAGCGTAGCCGGGGCGAACGCGAACGCTATGGCGAGGACCCCTCGTCGCTGTACGGCCAGCGCAGCGGCTACGGCGGCGATCCGCGCCGCATGGAAGCGCACCGCTACGGCGGCAACCGCGCCGGCGAGGGCTGGAACCCCGGCGCCGCGCGGGATCAGGGCGGCCCCGCCGGCTATGGCGAAGGCCGCTACGGCGAGTATGGCGAAGGCCAGCAGCGCGGATCTGGATCGCGCGAGCGCTTTGTCGGCTCGGGCGAGCGTGAGCGCTGGGGCGACTGGCATCAGGAAGGCCGTGCCGGCCGTGGCAGCGAATGGTCGAGCCAGCAAGGCAGCCAGGGTGACGAATGGGGCCAGGGCCGCAGCCAGGGCGGCGCGCGCGGCGGCTGGGAAAGCCAGCAGCGGAGCCGCAGCATGCAGCAGCAGAACCCGCGCATGCAGGAGCGCAATCGCCCGATGAGCGGTCAGTGGCCCGACGCGTCACGCAGCGGCGGCGCGCCGTGGGATGAGCCGGGGCATTCGCCGGATATGCGGACCCACTATCCCGGCGCCTATGGCGTGTCCGACTACGAGCCATCCGCCGGGCAGCAGGGCACCCGTAACTGGGGCGGCCAGTCCGCCGGATCACGCGGCTATGGCGGCGCCAGCCGCTCGGCCGGGTTCGACCGGGCCGGCTACGACCGCGACGACCGGGCCTACGAGCAGTTCACCGGTGCCAACGAGCGTAGCTCGCTCAATCGCGGCTATGGCGGCGCGGGCGGCTCGGCGGCGGCGCGTGCCCAGCGCGTGGCGCCCAAGGGCTACCAGCGGTCGGATGAACGTATCCGCGAAGACCTCTGCGAACGCCTGACCCACAGCGGCCGCCTCAACGTCCGCGACGTGGAGGTGACGGTATCTGGCGGCGTGATCACGCTGAGCGGCTCGGTGATGGACCGGCAGCAGAAGTACCGCATCGAGGATATTGCCGACGATGTGTTCGGCGTGAAGGACGTGCAGAACCAGTTGCGGGTGCAGCGCGAAGCGGGAGGCCAATCGGGCAGTCAATCGGGCATGCAATCGAGCAGCCCGTCAGGGAGTCGCCTCGGCGGGATAAGTAGCTCGGGCAGTGCGAGCACCACCCCCGGTTCCTCGTCCAGCGGCTACACCAGCGCACTGGAGGCCGGCCGGACCGGCAAGGCGCCCACGGGCACAGATCCGCAGTCCGGTTCGACCCCAACCGGCAAATCGTCCACCTGATGGAAGGGAGCCACCATGAGTGAACTGAACCCGGCGCCCGGCGCGGGCGCCGACCGCAGCCAGCGCGCCACGCGCGTGCGCTCCGATGCGTCGCTGCATGACCTGCTATGCGAGCGCCTCTGGCGCAGCGGGATCGATGTGAGCGAGGTGTCGGTGACCGTGCAAGAAGGCGCGGTGACGCTGGAAGGCGCCATCGGCACCCGGGCTGACCGGGCGCGCGTCGAGGACGCCATCGACCGGATTCCCGGCGTGCGCGCCGTGGAGAACCGCGTCCGCGTGGCGCCTGACCGGTCTTCGGCAGGCCGCTAGCGGAAAGCGCGGAAAGACTGAACGCGGAACCTTAACGCGGAATGAATCAAGCCGGACGTTGCAACGCAGGACGACCATCCGTATCACAGCAAGAAGAAGGAGACGCCCATGCCATTCGCCTATGCAGGAACGCGCCGCCGGCGCAACCGCGACCGTCGTCGCAACCATGACGCGATTGGCGCCGATGCCGGCCAGCGTGGCGAGAACCCGCAGGCGCCGCAATCCAGCCCGCAATCCAGCCCGCAGTCCAACGCCGAGCCCTCGGGCCCGCAGTCCAACCCGCAGGCGGAGCGGGGCAAGCCGGACGAGCGGGGCAACGCGCCACCCGGCGTGGGGGAGCAGGACCTCCACGACCCCGGCAGCCGCGACCCCGATGCGCCGCCCGTGGACAACCGCTCCTGACATGAAAAACGCCCCCGAGGGGGCGTTGTCACAGGACGGGGGGATGGGCCTCACGCCGCAGCCATGCGCGCAATCCCGCAATCCATCTGGAACGTGGAGGGGCTGGATGTTTCGGCCTCTTCCGTTTCTTCTACGTCGTCTGCTGCCTCAGCCTGCTCGTCCTCCACGCGCAGCGAGACTTTGAGGCGCTCCGCTGCCGCACGGCCCACCCGGATGGCTTCGTCCCGGGTCTTGTGACGGCTGATGGCGCGCGGCACGCCGTCCGCCCGCAGATCCCAAAAGCCGTCGTTCAGCACGATGTGAAAATTCTTCGGCATGGTGAATGTGCTCCTGGTCGCTTCCCGATTATTGAGAGGTCCGTCTCCACGCGGACTGCCAATATTCTCGGATGGCGACCCCGGCATGCTGCATCGGCGTTTGTCTGACAGGGCTGTCGGTGGCCGCCGCTTGGCGCGTGACGCGGGCGGATCTCGTCGCGGCGGGAGCGCCCGCGCCCCCCGCCATGTTCATGTTTCGTCGCCTGTTCAATCGGGCTGAACAGCGCGAAAAGTTGAACAGCGGCGTCCTTTGGTCCATGATCGGGGTTACTTTTCCCGATTCCCGTTCGGCGACCCGGAGGACGCAGCCATGGACCAGAAGGCGGGCGATATCGACTGGGTGGAGGCCGCGCTGGTGGCCCTGCACCGCACTACGGGCATGCAGGCCCGCATCCGCCATGGCCGGCGCGACCCAGGCGGCGAGGCGCCGGTGGCCGCCATTTCCCTGCGGCGCGGCGACGCCGCCCATCGCTACGCGGTGGAGTGCCGGCGCTCGGTGCGCACGGTCGCGGACCTCTCCGTGGTGCGCGCCCAGTTGCAGGAGCGCGCGCCGGGCCTGCTCGTCACCACCTACCTGACCCCGGCGCTGGCCGGGCAGTGCCGCGAGATGGGGCTCCAGTTCCTCGACACGGCCGGCAATACCTTCCTCGATGCCCCGGAATTGTTCGTCTTCGTCATCGGCCAGACCCCGCCGGACAGCGTGGTGCGGCCCGCCGTGCGCATCAGCGGCAACCCGAGTTCCCAGCGGATGGTCTTCGCGCTGCTGTGCCAGCCGGAACTGCTCCAGGCCACGTACCGGGAAATCGCCCGAGTCAGCGGCATTGCGCTGGGCTCGGTGGGGGCGGTGTTCAACGGGCTGTCCGCGCGCGGCTGGCTGCTGGAGACGCGCGAGGACGAGGGGCGGCGCCTGACCGCGCCGGACCGGCTGCTCGATGAATGGGTGGCCAACTATCCGACCATCCTGCGCCACCGGCTACAGCCGCGCCGCTTCAGTGCGCCGGCTGCGGACTGGTGGCAGGCGGTCAACGCAACGGAGCTGGGCGGCTACTGGAGTGGCGAGGTCGCGGCGGCGGCGATGGTCGGCGGGATTCGTCCGGCCAGCCAGACGCTCTATATCGCCCCCGCGCGGATGGCGGGCGCGCTCCAGATGCTGACCCAGAAACACCGGCTGCAGCCGGACCCGGACGGCACGGTGGAGGTGCTCGAAGCGTTCTGGGACCCATCGGTAGAGGGGCTGGAGTCCCCGCCGCCGGGCCGGCCGGACCTGGCGCCGCCCGTCCTCGTTTATGCCGACCTGATGGCCACGCTCGATGCGGACCACCTCGCGGAGGCCACGCAGTTGCGCAAGGCGCGCATCAAGGACGTGCTGGACCGGTTCTAGGCCACCGGCCAGCCGTCGCCTGATCTCGTTCAAATTTCGTCTGCTCGGCTCCCTTACTGGTTCTTCATCGCCGCAGCCAGCCGCGCGATGATCTCCCCCTCGCTCTTGAATGCCTTCTGCGCATAGGCCGAATACTGCTCGGGGCCCATGTAGTTGGTGATCATGCCGTACTGGCGCGTCACGTTCAGGAACTTGGGGTCCTTGAGCGCGTTGCGGAACGCTTCGTCAAGCCGCTTGACCACCGCGGGCTTCATGCCGGCCGGCCCGATCACGCCGAACGGCGAGTTCGACCAGACCGGATAGCCGATTTCCTTGAGCGTGGGGGCGTCCGGGAAGTCCGCCGCGCGCTTCTCCGACAGCGTGGCCAGCACCCGCATCTGGCCGCTCTGCACGTAGGGCAGCAGGGTGTTGGACAGCACAGCCACGTCCGACGAGCCGCTCAGCAGGGCGGTGATGGCCTCGGCGTCGCCCTTATAGGGCACGTGGGTCCAGTTCGACTGGGTGACGCGCGCCAGTTCCGAAATCGTCAGATGCTGGCTGCCATAGATGCCGGTGGTGCCGTAGCTGATGCCGCGCTTGTCGGCCTTGGCCTCGGCAATCAGCTCCTGCATGGTCTGCCACTTGGCGTCCTTCTTCACCGCCACCGCGAAGTTGTAGTCCGCGATCATCGACACGTAGGTCAGGTCCTTGAGCGGGTCGTAGCGCATCTTCTGCACGTGCGGCAGGCGGAAGATCACCACCGGCGCCATGCTGAGCGTGTAGCCGTCCGGCTCGGTGGTCACCATCTGCGTGGCGCCCAGCGTGCCGCTGACGCCCGGCTTGTTCTCCACCACGATGGTCTGGCCCAGCTCGCGCCCGGCCGCATCGGCCAGCGCGCGGGCCACCTGGTCGGTCACGCCGCCGGCGCCGTAGGGCACGATCAGGCGGATCGGGCGGGTGGGGAATTCATCGGCGGCCTGCGCGACGCCCGGCAGGATGCCGGCGCCCGTGGCGGCCACGGCGGCGCCGGCCATGGCGAAGCGGACAAAGGTACGACGTTGCATGTTGTCTCCTTGGGTTCGTCACGCCGGATCGTGGTTGTCCGGCTGGCAATACATCTGCCGCAGTATGACCGGGAGACAGGGCGCGCGGGGCGCCTGGTAGAAGGTGCGAGCCCGCTATCCGTCGATTTCATCGACGTCATGCGCCGGCTGCATTGGCGCCTCCGGGTAAGTCCGGAGGCGCCGGGGGAGCGTTGGAGGAAGCGCGCCCGACGAATGTCAGGCGGCGATCACGCGGGTGCGGATGAAGGCATCGTCACGCATCAGCGCCTCGGCCCAGCCGGCCGGCGGCACCAGGCTGATGTCGGTGATGGCGTAGCCGATATCCCCGGCAGTTTGCAGCTGCTGCGCCACGATATTGGCGCCGATCTCGGCCAGCGCCTGGTTGAAGTGCGACAGCGTGCCGGGCCGGTTGTAGTGGATGTTCAGGATGCGCGCCGGGGCCTCGAGCGGGTTCGGCTGGATCTCCGGCAGGTTCACCGCGCCGATGGTCGCGCCGGTCTCCAGGAAGTTGGCGAGCTTGGTCGCTACTTCCACGCCGATGTTCTCCTGGGCTTCCTCGGTGCTGCCGCCCACGTGCGGGGTCAGGATGACATTGGGCTTGCCCTGCAGCGGCGTGACGAACGGATCGGTGTTGCTGCGCGGCTCCTCCGGGAACACGTCGATGGCGGCGCCGGCCAGGTGGCCGTCGTCCAGATGCTGGGCGAGGGCCGGAATATCCACCACCGTGCCGCGCGAGGCGTTGAGCAGGATGGCGCCGCGCTTCATGGACGAAAGCGCCCGCGCGTTGAGCAGGCCGCGCGTCTGGGGCGTGGCGGGCACGTGCAGCGTCACCACATCGGCCTGCGCCAGCGCGTCTTCCAGCGTGTGGGCGGGCATGGCCGAGCCGAGCGAAAGGCGCGGGCGGATGTCGTAGAACACCACGCGCATGCCCATGGCTTCGGCCAGGATGCCGACCTGCGCGCCGATATTGCCGTAGCCGATCACGGCCATGGTCTTGCCGCGAATCTCGAACGAGCCCTTGGCGGACTTCTGCCACTCGCCCAGATGGGCCGCGCGGCTTTTCTCGGGGATGCGGCGCATCAGCATGATCGCCTGGCCGATGACCAGTTCGGCCACCGAGCGCGTATTGGAGAACGGGGCGTTGAACACCGGAATGCCGGCGTGGGCCGCCGCGCCGAGGTCGACCTGCGAGGTGCCGATGCAGAAGCAGCCCACTGTCAGCAGCTTGCCGGGCTGGGCGAACGTTTCCGCCGTGAGCGTGGTGGCGGAGCGGATGCCAAGCAGTTCGTGCCCCTGCACCGCCTGCTGGAGGGGCTCGCCGGCGAGGGCCTTGCCCTGCGTGGCGACGTCGATCTGATGGCGCCCCAGCATTTGCTGGGCGCTGGCGTGGATATTTTCGAGGAGGATGGCGGTGGCCATGAGGGTCTGCCGAGGGTCAGGAGGTTGGAGATGCTGTGGGCGCGCGGCCATGAGGAACTGAGGAGCTGGCGCGCCGATGCGCTCACCTTATCACTGTCCCTTACCCGTGCTCATGAAGTGGGCATCGCGGGCCACTCGCGGCGCCTCATTGGGTAGATGTCTTTGTCATCGTACAACTAGGGTAATTTCGGTCAACATCCCCTTATTCGAATGCTTGCAGCGCCGCTTTTGTTCTCATATGATGTCCGATAACTATAACGAGGACGGAGACAACACGATGCAAGACACCCCATTCGACGCACGCAGGCGGACMCTGCTGAAAGCCGGCGGCGCGGTTGCTGCGGCGGCGGCCAGCGGCGGGGCACTTGCCCAGGCTTTCGAGTTCAAGCCGAGCCAGCGCTATCCCGACGCGGCCGTGGAGATCCTCGACTCCAGCTTTGCCAAATACCGCCTGTTCAGTTCCACCGTGGAGCAGCTCGCCACGGGCTTCCGCTGGGTGGAAGGGCCGGTCTGGTTCGGCGACGGCCGCTACCTGCTGTTCTCGGATATCCCCAACAACCGCATCATTCGCTACGACGAAGCCGCCAACCAGTGGAGCGTCTTCCGCCAGCCGGCCAACTTCAGCAACGGCCACTGCCGCGACAAGCAGGGCCGGCTGATCAGTTGCGAACACCTGACGCGCCGCGTCACCCGCACCGAGTACGACGGCTCCATCACGGTGCTGGCGGACCGCTACCAGGGCAAGCGCTTCAACTCGCCCAACGACATCGTCTGCAAGTCCGACKGCTCGCTGTGGTTCTCCGATCCGCCGTTCGGCATCGGCGGCGAGTGGGAGGGAGACAAGGCCACGCCAGAACTGCCGCACGCGGTCTATCGGATTGATCCGAAAGACAACGCGGTCACGCAGGTCATTGCCGATCTGAACGGCCCGAACGGCCTGTGCTTCTCGCCGGACGAGAAGAAGCTCTACGTGATCGAGGCGCGCGCGCAGCCGCACCGCGTGGTCTGGGCCTATGACGTGGCGGCGGACGGCGGTCTGTCGAACAAGACCAAGCTGATCGACGCCAACGGCCCCGGCGCGCTGGACGGCATGAAGTGCGACGTGGATGGCAACATCTGGGCCGGCTGGGGCAGTAGCGGGGCGCCCGGCGCGGACCCGGCCAAGCTGGACGGCGTGCGCGTGTTCAATCCGCAGGGCAAGGCCATCGGCCATATCCACCTGCCGGAACGCTGTCCGAACCTCTGCTTTGGTGGCCCCAAGCGCAACCGTCTCTATATGGCGTCCAGCCACTCGCTGTACGCGCTGTACGTGGAGACGCGCGGCGCGGTCTGATTCTCGATATTCATCGAAAATCGCTGAAAAGTTTCATCTCGCCGACGAGAAAACTGAATTCCATTCCGTATGGATTCTGTCAGCATGCCTGCATGCTGGCAGATACGGGATGGGGGCAATCGATGATGGGGAAGTCGGTTTTTCTTTATGGTGCGGCGGCGTGTTGCGCGGGCCTGGTCCCGCTGGCCGCGCAGGCCACGGAGGGGGCGCTGGGTCGCCCGGTGTCCGGCACCAGCGTGCAGGCCAATGCAGGCGTGGTACCGCCCGAGCCGGTCTGGGTGGTCAACTTCGGCGAGATCTACCTCGACGGCTCCGTGGGCAATGACCGGCAGGTGCCCATCGGCGGGCGAACCACGCTCGGCGTGGAAGCCAAGATCGCCTTCACGCTGGCCACCGCCATGAAGGTCTGGGATACCGGCCCCGGCGCATGGAACTTCGCCTCCAGCTTCACGTTGCCCTATGTCTGGACCACCGTGCACGCCACGGCCGGCGCCAGCGGCGCGCTGGGCAACTTCTCGACCGGCACGTMGGACCGGGCTTCGAACTTGTTCGATATCTACTTCGCCCCGATCATCGCCGGCTATCACTTCTCCAAGACCAGCCACATGGCGTTGAGCTTCAACGTCTGGGCGCCGACCGGCCAGTACAACAAGGACGCGCTGGCCAACCCGAGCCTGAACAACTGGACCTTCATCCCCCAGGTGGCCTTCACCCACCTGATGCCGCAGTACGGGCTGGAGTTCAATGCCGTGGGCGCGTTCCAGTTCTACACGCGCAACACGGCCACGGACTACCAGAACGCGCCACTGTTCACGCTGGACGTGATGGGCGTGAAGCGCTTCGGCCCGTGGGGCGTGGGGCTGGTCATGGGCACGGTGCAGCAGCTCGGCGGCGATAGCGGCCCCACGGCAGACCTGCTGCACGGCTTCCACGGCCACGACTTCGCCATGGGGCCGATCGTCACCTACGACACCAAGCTCGGCGGCAAGCATCCCCTCTCGTTCGGGCTGCGCTGGGTGCCGACGGTGAGCAGCAAGAACCGGCTCGACAGCACCTCCACCTTTATGGCGACTGTCACATTGGTGCTGTAGCAGCATTCCACCTCAAGCAACGATTCACTGACAATACGCACGACTATCACTTTCCTGTCACGAATCGCCGGCACCATCGGCGCTCAAACTAGAAATCAGGGAAGTCTGAAATGCGTTATACCCACTCCGCGATCGGGATCGCGGCAGCTGTGCTTGTCTCCGCCTTGTTCTACGGCTGCAACAGCAGCGACGATGCCCCGGCATCGAACCCGGCCACGCCTTCCGGCCCGTCCACCCCGGCTACCCCCAACGATCCCAGCGCGCCGGAGAACCCCAAGCCCGCCGAAGTGACCGGCAAATGGACCACCGGCGACCTGCACGTCCACACCGTGGAATCGGACGACGCCCAGAGCCTGCTCGCCAACGTGCTGGACGAGGCGCTGGTCAAGAACAACCTCGACTGGACCGCCATTTCGAACCACCTGCGCCCGTCCACGCGCGACCAGAACGGCACCAACATCGTCGGTGGCCCGCTGCCGTTCTCACGGGCCATGGCCGAGTACGAGATGCCGGCCGTGCGCCAGATGCAGGTCAATGGCTCGTACGTCAACAAACTGATCTTCTCGGCCTTCGAATGGGACATGCCCACCCATGACCACATGAACGTGGGCATTTTCGGCGGCGCGCCGCTGGGCACGGCCACCAAGGCGGCCAACGAGTTCGAATACTTCTTCACGAACCGCCCCGACACCCAGTTCGATCCGGTGGACGTGGCCAACTGGAACGCCAAGGGGCCGCGCGCCTTTACCACCCACGCGGACGCCGTGAAGGCCGTGGCCTGGCTGCGCGACAACTATCCCGACACCAGCTACGCGCTGATCAACCACCCCTCGCGCAACACGGGCAAGTACACCGCCGCCGACTACCGCGAATTCAACGACACCGCCCCGAACATCGCCTTCGGCGTGGAGGGCATGGTCGGCAACCAGATGGAGCCAGACCGCGGCGGCTATACCACCGCCTACGTGAACGCCAACCTGAAGAACCGCGTCTACGGTGGCGTGGACTACGTGGTGGCGCAGGTCGGCGGCATCTGGGATGCGCTGCTCGGTGACGGCCGGCGCTTCTGGAACGTGGCCGATTCCGACCACCACTTCAAGACCATCGGCACGAACAGCAGCGGCTACTTCCCGGGCGAGTACGCCAAGACCTATGTCTGGATCGAAAACCAGTACACGGGCATCAAGGGCGTGCTGGAGGGCGTGCGCTCGGGCCGCATGTTCTCGGTGTTCGGCGACCTGATCAACGCGCTCGACTTCAACGTGGCCGGCGCCGCCGGCAAGGGCGAGATGGGCGGCGAGCTGAAGGCCAAGGCCGGCGAGACCGTGACGGTCACCATCCGCTTCAAGAGCCCGGACCGTAACCACTACGAGTATCCGATCAACAGCGGCATCAACGTGAACGTGCGGCCCACGGTGGACCACATCGACCTGATCGCCGGGGATGTGACGCCGCGCGCCGCGGCCGGCACGGCGGGCTACAGCAAGGAAACCAACGACTCGACCAAGGTGATCGCCACCTTCACGTCGGCCGACTGGAAGCTGGATTCGGACGGGTACTACGCCGTGACCTACACCTACACGGCGACGAAGAACCAGTACTTCCGCCTGCGTGGCACCAACCTCGGCATGAACGTGGCGGGTGAGACCCAGGACGGCAATCCGCTCCCGGACGCCAAGACCACGGTCACCGAGGACGCCGCGCGCTTCAACGCCATCAACGCCCGCAACTACAACGACCTCTGGTTCTACTCGAACCCGGTCTTCGTGACCGTGGGTTCGTGACCGTGGGTTCGTGATGGTAGGTAGCTGAGTTTGTGGCGTTAAACGACGGGTCGAGATAATGGTAATTATCAAGTCACCTGCGTTTGTGTAAGAGGTGGTTTTCCCCTCTCCCGGAAGCGGGAGGGGGGAGAAAAACAAACAGCGGTATCATCGCGCCCTTCGCCTTGATGTCCGCATTGCACCTTGTCTGACCCTGAACGTACTGTCGTCCGTCGCCGGCAGCGCCCGCCGGTTGCTCCGGAGCGGCTGCTTGGCCCGCATCACTTCGCTTTCTATCGCGGTTATCTCGAAGGCATCGACCTCGCCCGGCTGGCTGACCGCTATCTGGAGACGGGGCTGGACCTGCGCGTCGCCCGGACCACCATCGGCTGGATCGAGTCCGAATTGGCGCGCGGCGTCAAACGGCTGGAAACCCGCGAAGACGGCCAGCCGACCATCTCCGAGCGCGCCTGGCTGGCGCTGTTCCGCACGCCGGCCGACGAGAGCGCCACCGCGCGCCAGAACCGTCGCCGCAAGCTGTTGCGCGTGCTCGACGCGCTCAAGCCCCAACTGGTTTCCCGCCCCACGCGCGATGACGCCGTAACTGGCTGGTTCGCGCCGGCCATCGCCCAGCGGCTGGTCGAGGCGGGCTGGGCCACGCTCGGCGCGCTGCAAGCCGTGATCGGCCATGAGGGGCCGCGCTGGCACCGCCATGCGCGGCGCATCGGCGACCATACCGCCCGGCGCATCGAGGCCTGGCTGGCCGATCAGGCCGACGATATCGGCGCGATTCCCGCCGCCGCACTGGTGCCCCGCCGCACCGCCACGGCGGCCGAATTGGCGAGCCTGCGCGCGCCGTCAGCGGCGGTGGCGCCGCTCGAATCGCTGCTGCTGCCGCCCGCGCTGGACGGCCGGCAGGGCCATAACCGCACGCCGCATGGCGTCGATTCCCGCATTTCCGCCCAGAACGACCTGATGGCCATCCACGCCTGGCTGGGCGTGCATCCGCCCGTGGGCGGCCACACCTGGCGCGCCTATCGCACGCAGGCCGAGCGCTTCCTGCTCTGGGCCGTGTTCGCGCGCGGCAAGGCCTTGTCCGATCTGACCGTCGAGGATTGCAGCGCCTACCTGATCTTCCTGGCCGATCCGCAGCCGGCGGCCCAGTGGGTCGGCCCGCGCGGCACGCCGCGCTATCGCCACGACTGGCGGCCGTTCGAGGGGCCGTTGTCGGCGGGCAGCGTGCGGCAGGCGTTCACCATCGTCAAATCGCTGTGCGCGTGGCTCGTCAACGCGCAGTACCTGCGCTACAACCCGTTCGAGCTGCTGCCCAAGCCCAAGGCGGCGGGGCAGGGCCGCATCAAGGTGGCGCGCAGCTTTACCGACGCCCAGTGGCAGTTCCTGCGCAAGTTCACCGCCGCGCTGCCGGGCGATGACCCGCGCACGGCGCGGCTCCAGTTCATGCTGCGCTTTGTCTACGCCACCGGCTTGCGGATTTCCGAGCAGGCGCAGGTGACCGT
Source organism: Cupriavidus sp. 05T42 (assembly GCF_056396345.1). Taxonomy (NCBI): domain Bacteria; kingdom Pseudomonadati; phylum Pseudomonadota; class Betaproteobacteria; order Burkholderiales; family Burkholderiaceae; genus Cupriavidus; species Cupriavidus sp. 05T42. Next base: position 56,485 of record NZ_JBFTLH010000017.1, on the reverse strand, counting down.
GGGCGACCTCGCCCAGCAGGATCTGGCTGCCGACCAGCGCGGCGTGTGGACGCTCTCCTTCGTCGGCAAGGGCACGCGCGCCCGTGAGGTGCATGTGCCGGGCCCGGTGATCGAGGCGCTGCGGGACTATCTGGAAGCGCGCGGACTGGGGCGCGAGCTGGAGCGGCTGCACCCGTCCACGCCGCTGATTGGCCGGGTGAAGGACGATGGCGCCGTGGGCCGGCTGTCCGTGGCGCAGCTCGATGCCATCTGGAAGGGCTTCTTCGCGCAGGCGGCGCAGGCCATGGCCGCCGATGACCCGGCCGGCGCGGCACGGCTCGGACAGGCCAGCGCGCACTGGCTGCGCCACACCTTCGGCTCGCATGCGATTGCACGCGGGGTGGCGCTGGATGTGGTGCAGCACCAGTTGGGCCATGCCTCGCTGGCGACGACGTCGATCTACGTCCACGCCGAGGACGCCCGCCGCGCGCGCGAACTCGATCAGGCGGGCATGTACTAGTCGGCTGCGGGCAGGCAGTCCAGGAACGCCTGCGCCAGCGCCGGCACCGGGCGCTGCTGGTTGTGCAGGACATAGCTTTCGAACGGGATGGCCGGCTCGAAGCGAATGGCGCGCACCCCCGGCAGCTTCAGGCTGCGCACCACCACCGGGTTCACCACGCTGACGCCGAGGCCCATCTCCACCATCGTGCAGATGGTGGCCGCGTAGGGCGTTTCCAGCGTCAGCACGCGCCGGTCCGGCACAAAGGCGGCATCGACGATGGCGCGCGTGCCATCGCCATGGGTGAGGGAGATGAAGCGCTCGCCGTCGAGGTCCGCCGCGTGGACCACCCGCTTGCGCGCCAGGCGGTGGTCGGCGGGCACGATGCACACCCCGGGCTCGTCGCGCAGCAGCGCGCTGTTGATGCCCGCCGTCTCCACCACGTAGGACACCAGCCCGAAGTCGCAGAACTGGTTCGCCGTCCATTTGGCGACGGTCGGCGAGTCACTGGTATGCACGGCGATGGGCACGTCCGGGTGCTGCTCCCGGAACCKGGCGATGGCCTGCGGCATCACGCTCATGGCGATCGACGGCACGGTGCMGATGCGCAGCGTGCCGACGCCCCCCTCCCGGATCGACCGCGCCGAGGCGCGCAGGCTGTCGAGCCCGAGGAAGGAACGCTCCACGTCCCGGAACAGGGCTTCGGCCTCCACGGTCGGCGTCAGCCGGCCGGCAATCCTCGCAAATAGCTTGAATCCCGTCTCCCGCTCCAGTTGCGAGATCACGCGGCTGATGTTCGGCTGCGAGGTGTGCAGCTGGGTGGCGGCGGTCGTCATCGAGCCGGTCACCATCACAGCCCGGAAGGCTTCGATCTGTTTGAAATTCATACGGGCGATGGTATATCAAATCCGTATGTACAGGCCGAAACAACTGATTTGACGATATGACCGTCGGATTTCCATACTTGGCTCCAACGTACCGGAGAACAACACACGTATGGAATCGAAAGTCAGCCGCCGCCTGACCCAGGCCACCGCCCCCGAGGTCTGCGAACACATCTACCTGCCGCGCCTGGCGCGCGAATTCGGCAGTGGATTCCCGTATTTGAGCGATATCAACCAGGCGCACCTGCTGATGCTGCACGGCGCCGGGCTGGTGCCGGCCGAGGTGGCCGCGCAACTGGCGCAGGCGCTGGTGCGCATCGAGGCGGAAGGCCCGGACGCCGTGCCGCTGGACCCGGCCCGCGAGGACGCCTATTTCAACTACGAGGCCCGGCTGATGGCACTGGCCGGCGCCGACGTGGGCGGCCGCCTGCACGTGGCGCGCAGCCGCAACGACATCCTGGCCACTCACGACCGCCTGCGCGCCCGTGACGCCGCGCTGGCCATCCTCGACGAACTGCTGGCCACCCGCACGGTGCTGCTGGACAAGGCTGCCGAGCATGCTGGCACGGTCATGCCCGGCTACACCCACCTGCAATCGGCCCAGCCGATCACCTACGGTTATTACCTGGCCGGCGTGGCCGAGTCGCTGGGGCGGGACATCGCCCGGCTCCGGCAGGCGCTGGCCCGGCTCGATGCCTGCCCGCTCGGCGCCGGTGCGCTGGCCGGCACGGCGTTCCCGATCGACCGCACGGCCACGGCGCGCTGGCTCGGATTCTCAGGCCCCACCACCAATTCGCTGGATGGCGTGGCCTCGCGCGACGTTGCGTGGGAAATCCTCGCCGCCATCACCATCGGCACGGTCACCTGGGGCCGCGTGGCGCAGGATCTTTATGTCTGGGCGACGCCGGAATTCGGGGTGATCGACTTCCCGGACAGCGTGGCCGGCACGTCGAGCATCATGCCGCAGAAGAAAAACCCGGTCGTGCTCGAGTACCTGAAGGGGAAGGGCGGTCACATGATCGGTCTGCTCACGGCCTCGCTGGCGGCGCTGAAGGGCAGCCATTTCACGCATAGCGGCGACGGCAACCGCGAAAGCATGCGCGGCTTCTGGGAGGCGGCGGACGAGTGCAAGCGCTGCGTGGCCCTGCTGCGGCTGGTGCTGACCCACGCCACGCCACAGGCCGGTCACATGCTGGCGCGCGCCCGGCGGGACTTTTCGATGGCCACCGATCTGGCCGACACGCTGGTGCGCAGCGCCGGCATGTCGTTCCGCGAGGCCCACCACGTGGTGGGCGCGGTGGTGCGCGATGCGCTGGACCGCCATCTGCCCGCCAATGAGATCGATTCGGCGATGGTCGATGCGGCGGCGCTGCGCCACACGGGCCGCGCCGTGCACCTGTCGCCCGAGGCAGTGGCGCGCAGCCTCGACCCCGAATGCGGCGTGGCCGCCCGCACCGCTGCCGGCGGGCCATCGCCCGTGCTGGTGCAGGCGCAGGTTCTGGCCCAACAGGCCGACCTGATCGCCGCGCGAGGTGATGTGGACGTCATGCGCGAGCGCGTGTTGACGGATCGCGCCGCGCTGAAACGGGCCATCGCCGAACTTGCGAGCACGGGGACGTCGATCGATTGACGCGCTCCGGGTGGCGGCTTCAAGCCGCGATCGCCGCCCCCCACCAGTCCCGGATCGCATGGGCGAGGGTGTCGCCCTGGTGCAGCCCGGCGGCGGCGCTGGCCGGGCGGCGGGCGGGGTCGAGGACGTTCGGGCCCATCGCTTCCAGCGCGGCCGGGCTGGGCGCCACCACATGCACCGCGCAGCCCGCCGCCTGCAGCGCCGCCACTTCGGCGCCCAGGTGGCMGCTGACCGGGTTGCCTTCGGCATAGCCGAACGGCGACAGCACCAGCACCCGCTCCGCGTCGATGGCCACCTCGGCGTTGGTCATCGACGCAATCCCCCCATCTATATAGAAGGCGTCGCCGATCTGCACCGGCGGCCAGACGCCCGGCACGGCGCAACTGGCGGACACGGCCTCTACCAGCGGCACGCCGCTGGCCGCATCGAACACCCGGCGCGCGCCGGTGGCGGCATCCACGGCCGCCATGCGCAGCGGATGCCCGGGCCAGTCGGCCTGGGGCAGCCGCGCGGCGATGATGGCGCGGCGCGCGGCCGGGGCGGGGGTCTCGCTGCGGCGGGCGAAGTCGCCGATGCGCTGGCGCGCCGCCGTCAGGTCGCCCTCGACCTTGGCCACCAGCTTGCGGTTCTGCGCGTCGGCTTCGGCCTGCGAGTAGGGACGGAACTGCTCGGGGGAATCGGCGGGCGGATGCAGTTGGGCATGCAGCAGCGCCTCGATGTGCAGGCCGCACGCCAGCTGGGCGCCGACCACCGAGCCAGCCGACGTGCCGACGAACAGCCCGGMGCGATGCACGGCCACGCCGGCCCGCGCCAGCCCGGCCAGCACGCCGACTTCCCACGCGATGCCCGCCACGCCGCCGCCGCCGAACACGGCAGCCGTGCGGAATCGATGCTGGCCGGCCATCAGATGATGCCCTCCAGCGCCAGTTGCCGTTGCGCGTCGTCGTCGATGCCGAGCAGCTCGCCGTAGATCTCGGCGTTGTGCTGGCCCAGTGCCGGCGCCGGCTCGATCGGCTTGGCCGGCACGCCCGAGAACTTCGGGAACACGCCCGCCATCTTCACCGGGCCGATCTTCGGGTGCTCCACCGTGGCGATGCTCTCCCGCGCCGCGTAGTGCGGGTCCTGCATGATGTCCTCGATGGTGTAGATGAAGGAGTAGGCCAGCCGCGCGGCGTCCAGCTTGCGGCACAGCGCGTCCTCCGGCTCCGCGGCGATCCAGTCCGCGACCAGCCGGTTCAGCTCGTCCACATGCTCCCAGCGCTGGCTGTGCGAGGCGTAGCGCGGGTCTTCGGCCAGATCCGGGCGCCCCATGGCCACGCAGAGCCGCTGGAAGCCGGCGTCCGCCGAGCAGGTGAAGATCAGGTAGCGCCCGTCGCGCGTGCGGAAGTGCTCGCCCGGCGCGGCGGCGAAATGCTTGTTGCCGCGCCGCTCGCGCACCACGCCCAGCCGGTCGTACTCGGGCACCAGCACCTCGGTGAATCGGATGATGGACTCGTACATCGACAGGTCGATTTCCTGCCCCTCGCCGCCGTGCACGTCACGGTGGTAAAGCGCCATCATTAGCGCGAAGGCACCGAGGATGGCGGTCTGGTAGTCGGCGGTGGAGGTGCCGCTGCGCACCGGCGGGCGGTCCGGGTAGCCGGTGATGCCCATCAGGCCGCCGAAGGCCAGCCCGATGCGGTCATAGCCGGCGCGCTCCCGGTACGGGCCGGTCTGCCCGAAGCCGGACACGCGCAGCATGATCAGGCCCGGGTTGTGCTGGCGCAGCGTCTCGAAGCCGCAGTTCCATTTCTCGAGCGTGCCGGGGCGGAAGTTTTCCACCACGGCGTCCACCTCGCGCACCAGGCGGTACAGCAGCGCCTGCCCGGCCGGCTCGCGCAGGTTCAGCGTGATCGACTTCTTGTTGCGCGCCTCCACCTGCCAGTACAGGCATTCGTCGTCCACAAAGGGGCCGAGGTCGCGCACGGTGTCGCCGCGCTCGGGCACCTCCACCTTGATGACTTCGGCGCCAAAGTCGCCGAACAGCGTGCAGGCTACCGGCCCCGCGACCATCGTGCCGAGGTCGAGGATGCGCAGGCCGCTCAGCATGTGCGGGCCGGGCGTTTTCATGACCGGTCCTCCAGCGTGGCGGGTTCTGCGTCGGCAGCGGGCGACTCGGCCGCCTCGGCCGGCGCAGTCTTCAGCCGGTAGTCAGAGAAATCGGCCTTGCGCGTCATGTGCCAGTAGTCGTCGTTGCGGAACGGCGTGGTGGCCACCACGCGGCCCTGCGCGTTGCGATACCAGTTGCTCATGCCCTTGTGGGTCCAGATCATGGCGTTATGGGCGGCCTGCACGCGCTGGTTGAAGGCGTCGTGGCGGTCGCGCCGGATCTCGATCTCGAAGCGCCCCGCGCTGTGCGCCATGGCCTGCCGCACGATGTTGAGGATGTAGCTGACCTGCGTCTCCAGCAGCGAGACCACGCTGCCGCCGTGGCCGAGCGCCGTGTTCGGCCCGGCCAGCATGAAGAAGTTGGGGAAGTCCGGCACGGCCACGCCAAGGTAGGCTTCGGCGCCGTGGCGGTCCCACGCCTCGCGCACGGAGCGCCCGCCCCGGCCAAATAGCTGGAACGAGGCCAGCATGTTGATGGCGTCGAAGCCGGTGGCAACGATCAGCACATCGGCCTCATGCCGCTCGCCCTTGTCCGTGACCACCGCGTTGCCTTCCACCCGGGCGATGCCGCCCGTGACCAGCGAGACGTGCGGGCGGGCCATCGTGCGATACCAGCCGTTGTCCATCAGCATGCGCTTGCCGAACGGGGGGTACTCGGGCAGCACGTCCGGCAGCAGGTCCTGGCGCTCGCCCAGCTCGGCCCTGATGTAGTCCGTGAAGTAGGCGCGATGCCGGTCGTTGGTCTGGTTGATGGCGCGCTCCGGGTGCGGCCATGCCGGGTCGATCTGGAGCGAGCCGTGGATGCGGTCGTTGAAGATGTAGGCCAGCCGCTGGCGATACCACTCCTGATAGAACGGCACCTCGCGCAGCAGGAAGCGCGCGGACTCCGGCACCGGCTTCTGGAACTTCTCGAAGGGGGCGGCCCACTGGCGCGAGCGCTGGAACACGGTCAGCGCGGCCACGTGGTCGGCAATGGCCGGCACCACCTGCATCGCGCTGGCGCCATTGCCGATCACGGCCACGCGCTTGCCGGTCACGTCCAGGCCCTCGGGCCAGCGGGCAGTGTGGAAGCAGGGACCGTCGAACTGGTCGAGCCCTTCGATATCGGGCATCTTCGGCACATTGAGCAGCCCCACGGCGCTGATGACCATGTCGGCGTGCAGTGTTTCGGCCTGGCCTTCGGMGTCGAGCGTGTGGACGGTCCAGCGCAGCGAGGACTCATCGTAGTGGGCCGATTGCACCGTGGTGCGCAGCCGGATATGACGGCGCACGCCGAAGCGGTCCGCCACGTCCTCGAAGTATTGCTGGATCTCGCCGCGCAGCGCGAAGTAGCGCGACCAGTCGCCCTTGGCGAACGAGTACGAGTAGATATGGTTCGGCGTATCCACGCCGGCGCCCGGGTAGCGGTTCTCGTACCACGTGCCGCCCACCTCGTCGTTCTTCTCGATCAGCACGAAGGGGATGCCGGCACCCTGCAGGCGGATGGCGGCGCACAGCCCCGCCACGCCGGCCCCGATCACGATCACGCGGAAGCCTTCGGGCACGTCGATACGGCCGCGCTGGTCAATGCGCATGTCCGCGTCCAGCCCCAGCCAGGCGGCGATCATCGGCCCGTAGGAGGCCGGGATGTCCTCGCCCACGCTCAGCCGCATCATGGCGACCAGCGTGTMCGGGTCTGGCGCGGGCAGTGCGGGGGCCACGCCGGACTTCCACGCCAGGATGGCGTCGCGGGCGGCGGCCAACATTTCCGCGCGGACCTCATCGGGTAGCCCACCGGGATCGTTGTCTTCCAGGCCGCGGATGCGCGAGCACTGGTAGCGCGGATCGAGCCAGCGGCGGTCCCCGGTCAGGTGCAGCAGCACCATCAGCAGGGTGGGGTAGTTGGCGCCTTGCAGGGCGTGGTCGAGCGTGGCCTGCCATTTGGCGGCGGCCTGGATGTCGGTCGTCATGGGGCGAGGGAGTCGGATGGATKGGGAGTTACTGGGCGCTTATTGGCCGCTTACTGGGCAGTCAGACCGGCGGACTTCACGACGGCGCCCCACTTGGCGTACTCGGCGCGGATGTCCCGGGCGAACGCCTGCGGCGTGTCCGTGTTGGGCTCGAAGCCGAGCGTCAGCAGCTTGTCGCGCACCTCGGGCTTGGCCATGATCGTGCGCAGGTGGCCGTTCAGGCGGGTGACGATGGCCTCGGGGGTGTCCTTCGGCGCCACAAGGCCCAGCCAGCCCACCGCCTGGTAGCCGGCCACGCCAGCTTCGGCGACCGTCGGCACGTCMGGCAGGATGGCGGAGCGCTTGTTATCCAGTACGGCCAGCGCGCGCAGCTTGCCGGCCTTGATATTGGCCTGCTGGGCGCCGATGGTGTCCACCATCACCGGCACGCGGCCCGCCATGACGTCGATGGACGCCTGGCCGCCGCCGGGATAGGACACCGAGCCCATGCGCAGATCGGCCTTGGCGGCGAACAGCCGCATCGCCAGCTCGAACGCCTGGGCGCCGGAGGCGAACATCATCGGGTCCGGCTGCGCGCGGGCGGTCTGGATCAGCGACGGCACGCTGTTGAACGGCGCGGACGGCGCGCCCACCATCACCATCGGCGCCGTGGCGATCATGCTGACCGGCTCGAACGCGGTCAGCGGGTCATACGGCGTGGCCTTGACCAGATGCGGCCCGATCACCATGGTGCCGCTGACCGCCACGCCCAGCGTGTAGCCGTCCGGCGCGCTCTTGGCGACGGTGCCCATGCCGAGCATGCCGCCCACGCCCGGGCGGTTTTCCACCACCACCGGCTGGCCGATCATCGCGCCCAGCTCGTTGGCGATGATTCGCCCCACCGTGTCGGACGCGCCGCCGGCGGTATAGCCCACCACCAGTCGCACCGGCCGGGTCGGCCAGGTGTCGGCACGAGCGGGCGCGGGTAGCTGCAGCGAGGCGGCCAGCCCAAGCAGGATGGCCAGTCGCGGCAAGGAAAGCACGCGGGGGATCGCACTGGCGAGGCGGCGGAACGTCATGGGTTGTCTCCGGGTGTGTGCACGTGTTCGTGCTTGGTATGGTTGCATTTCATCCCGGACGTGTTCAGTATTCAAACGGAATCTTTACCAATATTCACTATGTGAACATCTCGACCGGGGAGAGGCCGAAAACATGACAAAAGCAGAGACAGAAGCAGAGACGGAAGCCGGCGAGGACACCGGCAGCGCTCCCAAGGGTGCACAGACCGTCACACGGGCGATGGTGCTGCTCAAGCTGATTGCGGCCCATCACCCGACCGGCGTGGCGCTGGGCGTGCTGGCGCAGGCGGCCGGGCTGGACCGCGCCACCGCCTACCGGCTGGCGACGAGTCTGGTCGAATCCGGCATGGTCGAGCGCGAACAACGGCTGTACCGGCTCGGGCTGGACGCCATGCAGCTCGGGCTGGCGGCGATGAAAGGCGCGCCGATCCTGGACCGCTGCCGCCCGGTGATGCAGCGGCTGGCGCGGCGCACCGAGGACACGGTTTTCCTCGTGGTGCGCAATGGCGACTACGGCCACTGCCTCCATTGCGAGGAGGGCGCGTTTCCGGTCAAGGCGCTGGTGCTGCAGGTGGGCGGCATGCGCGTGCTCGGCATCGGCTCGGCGGGCGTGACGCTGCTGTCGATGCTCGACGATGGCGAGATTGCCGCGCTCTACGCGCGCCATACGTCCGAATTCACGCCGCACGGGCTGTCGCTGGCCAAGCTGCGCACGCTGGTGACGCGCGCGCGCTCGGCCGGGCTGGCCAAGACGGACAGCCTCGTCAACGAGGGCGTGAGCGGCGTCGGCATGCGCTTCGAAATCACGCCGGGCAACTTCGCGGCGGTGAGCGTGGCCGCCATCCGCAGCCGCATGCAGGAGTCCCGCAAGCAGTGGATTGCCGACCTGATCGCCGAAGAACTGCGCTCGGCGGGCTTCCGGTGCGCGTATGCTGGGACCGGGCTGGATGGCGCCCCGGGTGCCGATCTGGCGTAGCACCTTCGACCCCAACGGAGAACGGACGATGCGAATCCCCCTGCGTGGCATGGCCTGTCTGGCGATATGTCTGATGCTTGGCGCAGGCCCGGCTGGGGCGACTGGGCCGGCGGATGGCGTGGAGACCTACACCGGACTCTGCGACGCCTCGGCCGGCTTCGCCCTCGGCCCCGACCACTTCGTCGTGGTGGGCGACGAGCACAACGTGCTGACGGTGTACCAGGCCGGTCAGCCGCGCGCGGTCAAGACCTTCACGCTTGGCGGCTTCCTCGGCACCGATGACGATGGCGAGTCGGACCTCGAAGGAGCCGCCGTTGTCGGCCAGCGCGCCTACGTCATCTCGTCGCACGGCCGCAATGCCAAGGGCAAGGAGCAGGGGCGCCGGCACCGGTTCTTCGCGGTGGAACTCGATCCGGGCCGGCTGTCGCTGAAGCCGGTGGGCCGGCCCTACAAGGATCTGCTGAAAGATCTCGTGGCGTCTCCGGCGCTGGCCTCGCTGCCGCTCAAGACGGCCGCCGAACGGGCACCGGAAAGCCCGGGTGGGCTCAATATCGAAGGACTCGCGGCAGCGGATGGCGGCTTGCTGATCGGCTTCCGCAATCCGCTGGTCGATGGCAAGGCCATCCTCGTGCCGCTGGAGAACCCTGATGGGCTCATCGACGGCAAGCCGGCGAAGTTTGGCAGCCCGCTACTGCTCGATCTGGGCGGACGGGGCATCCGCAGCATCGAGCGCGTGGGGCAGGGGTATGTGATCGCCGCAGGGCCGGTGGCTGACCATGGCACCTTCGCCCTATATAAATGGTCCGGCGCCGCCAATGACCGGCCCGAGGCGTTCGGCCAGGCCGCCATCGCCACGCTGAAGCCGGAAGCCATCTTCACGATGCCGGGCACGCAGCGCCTGCGCATTCTCAGCGACGACGGCGGTGTGCTGCGCGATGGCGTGGCATGCAAGCGCCTGCCGGCGGCCCGGCAGGGGTTCCGCAGCGTGACGGTGGCGCCGTAAGCCGGGGCGGGTTAACGCACCAGCACCGCGCGGCCGATATAGAGCACCGGGCCGGTCGGGCGGCCGATGGGCGATCCGGCGGCGGGCTCGAGCGTGATCTCGAACAACTGGTTGTCCTGGAGGGCCGGCAGGCGGTCCAGCGCGACATCGAGCGACTGGTCAGCCTGTACCAGACCCAGCGAGACCGGCCCGCTCCAGTCGTCGGCCTTGGTCCAGAATTGCAGCGCGCGATTGGTCGGCGCGGCCTGCGCGCCGAGCGGAATCAGTTTCAGGCGGCGCGGGCGGCGCGAACGCGCGCAGGCCCAGCATGGCGGCCAGCAGCAGCGAGCAGGCCGTCGCCCCGAAGGCAATACCGCGCCAGAGCGCCAGCGAATGCCACCATCCGGGCGTGCCGGTGGCAGGCGTGGCGGATCATGGTGGGGCTCCTTGGTGTGTCGTGGATCGGTGCGAACCCGGAGGCCGCACAGACGCTACACACCAGCGGAGCGATTGGATGCAGTCAGGCGGAAGTATTTATCCGGCCGACTTGCCTGCGGCGGCCTGGAGGATCAGGTTGGCCACCTCCTGCGGGCGGGACAGCAACGAGACGTGGCTCGCCGGAATCTCCACGGTCTGCGCGCCCATGCGCTTGGCCATGAAGCGTTCGAGGTCCGGGTTGATCGTGCGGTCCTGGGTCGACACCGCGTACCACGTCGGCTTGTCGCGCCAGGCCGCCACGGTGGTCTTCGCCATGGTGATGGCCTTGCCCATCGGCTGCTGGACGGCGTAGTAGCCACGCGCCTGCGTTTCCGGCAGATCCCCGGCGAAGTCGTGCAGGAATGCCTGTTCGGAAAGCCGGCCGTATCCATCCGCACCCCATTGCAATCCGCCCGAGGCCGGCGCGGCGGGGAACGTCTTTGTCAGCGCGGGGTAGTCCTCGCCGGCGTCCGGCGCGCGGGCGGCGATGTAGACCAGCCCGGCMACTTTCGGGTCATCGCCGRCCTGGCTGATGACCATGCCGCCGTAGGAGTGCGCCACGAGCAGCGTGGGGCCGTCCTGGACCGCCAGGGCGCGCTTGACCGCATCGACGTCCGCGTCCAGCGATGTCGTCGGGTTCTGCACCGAAGTGACGTGGTAGCCCTTCGCCTGCAACAGCGGAATGACCTTCTCCCAGCTCGATCCATCGGCATACAGGCCGTGCACCAGCACGATGTTCTTGACGGGGACGGTGTTCGCCAGCGACGGGGTCTGCGCCATGGCGCCGGAGGCGAGAGTGAGGGCGGCGAGCGCGGCCAGGGTGGCCGGGAGGGTGCGGTGGAGTTTCATGGTCAGTCCTTTCGATCAGGTAGAGGGATGAATTGCAGCGTCATGGGCTGTCTGCAGTCAGACGAACCGCCCGCGCCGGCTATTCCGTCTCCGGTGACTTCCTGCCCGCAGCCCCGTGGGATCGTGCAAACATCGTGCGAAATCCGCCGGCGACCCGCCGCGCCCGGGCAATATCGATAGTTGAAAGACTTCGTTGTGCGCGCCGCGCCCCTTTCCGATACTGAATGCCGCTCCGCATTCCAATCTGAACAGGGACTTCCGATGCCGTCGCACTCCGTGGCCAACACCCGCCGTACCGCGCTCAAACAACTCGTATCCCTCGCCGTTGCCGGCGGCGCAGGCTCGCTGCTGGCCGCGTGCTCTCGTGGCGACGAGACCGCCACGCCGAAAGCGGCGGCCGGTGCGCCGGCGGTGGTCGGCAAGGTTGGCGACAAGGTGCGCTTCCGTTACCCGGACAACCCGACCTTCGATCTGGTCTACCTGGCCGACCAGCTCGGTTATTTCGAAGGCACGAACACGCGGCCCGAGTACATCGGCAAGGTGGCGGCGCCCCAGATCATCCCGCTGGTGGGCACGGGCGAGATCGATTTCGGCTCACGCATGGTGCCGCTGGTGATCTCGGCGGTGGCCAGCGGCTCCGACATCAAGGTAGTGGCGGCCGGCAACAAGACGCTGCAGGACGCGCCGCACATGAAGTACTTCGTGCGCAAGGCGTCCGGCATCCGCGCCCCGAAAGACCTCGAAGGCAAGACCGTCGGCATCAACAGCTTCGGCGCGTGCGCGGAGTTCGTCACCAAGACGTACCTGCGCGAGAAGGGCGTGGACGTCAACAAGATCAACTTCGTCGTGATTCCGGACGATCAGGCCGAGCAGACGCTGGTCACCGGCAACACCGACCTGGCGATMATCCACGCACCGTTCTCGGGCCGCGCCGACCACGCCGACAAGCTGGTGCGGCTGTGGAGCGACTTCGACCTCGACGCCGGGCTGGGCGGCATGCAGCCCTACAGCGCGCACGGCAAGTTCATTCGCGAGCATCCGGAATCCGTGCGCGACGTCGTGACCGCGCTCGCCAAGGCGGCCAACTGGGTCAACGCGAACCCGGAGGACGCGCGCAAGCTGGTGTCCAAGCGCATCAACCTGCAGCTCGACTACGTGGACCGCTACGCCTACGTCGATAACCTCGTCGTCACCGAGCCGCCGATCCAGTATTACATCGACGTCCTCGAAACCGAGGGCAAGCTCCCCAAGGGCAAAGTCGCCGCGCGCGATCTCTACACGAACGAGTTCAATCCGTACGCCACGCAGGGACCGGCGAAGGCATGAGCACGACCGACTCCCACAAGATCACCGCGCGCGGCGTGCGCATGGACTATGCCGTGCGCAACGAGGCGGGGCGCCCGGAGAACGTGGCCGTGCTGCGCGACTTCGACCTTGATATCCGCGACGGCGAACTGCTGTCGATCCTGGGGCCGTCCGGCTGCGGCAAGTCGACTTTCCTGAGCATCCTCGCCGGCCTGACTGACCGCACCGGTGGCAACATCGCCATCGACGGCAAGCCGCTGCAGGGCATCAACCCGGCGCAGGGCGTGGTGTTCCAGGGCTACGCCTTGTTCCCGTGGCGTACCGTGCTCGAGAACATCGAGGTCGGCCTCGAGATTCGCGGCGTGCCGCGTGCGGAGCGGCGGCGCATTGCGGGGGAGTACCTCGAACTGGTAGGGCTGACCGGCTTCGGCCCGCGCTTTCCGCATGAAATCTCGGGCGGCATGAAGCAGCGCGTGGCGATTGCGCGCGCGCTGGCCTACAAGCCCGAAGTGCTGCTGATGGACGAACCATTCGCCGCGCTGGACGCACAGACGCGCGAGATCCTGCAAGGCGAACTGCTGCGGATCTGGGAGCAGACGCGCAAGACCATCGTGTTCATCACCCACAGTATCGACGAGGCGATCTTCCTGTCGGACCGCATCGCCATCATGACGCGGCGCCCGGGTACGGTGAAGGCGATTCTCGACGTGCCGCTGCCGCGCCCACGCGCGCCCGAGGTGCGAAATTCCGAAGCGTTCGTGCGACTGCGCCAGCAGGCGTGGGACGTGCTCAAGGACGAGGTCCAGTTCGCGAACCCGGCCGCCGTGCCGCGCCCGCTCGGCGCCACGGCCAATCCCGGCGAGCGTGCGGCCGCCGAACCTGTGCTGGCGAGGGCCGCATCATGAGCGGAAAAGCCACCGACCGCGCGCTCGGCGTGCTGGGCATCATCGGCTTCCTGCTGCTGTGGGAGCTGGTGCCACKGCTGGGCATCGTCAGCGCCGCCTACCTGAGTCCGCCATCGCAGATCCTGGGCGCCATCTGGCAGCTGATTGGCAGCGGCGCGCTGTGGAAACACCTGCTCGCCAGCCTCCAGCGCTCGCTGTGGGGCCTGGCCGCCGCCATCGGGCTCGGCGTGACGCTGGGCCTGCTGATGGGCTGGTTCAGCCGCTTCGAGGCGATTGTCGATCCGATTCTGCAACTGTTCCGGCAGACCTCGGCCTTCGCGCTGTTCCCGGTGTTCATCCTGTTCCTTGGTATCGGCGAGACCTCGAAGGTGGCGATCATCTTCTGGGCGTCGTTCTGGCCGGTGCTGCTGAGCACGATTGGCGGCGTCAAGCAGGTGGACCGGCTGTTGATCGACTCGGCCCGCTCGATGGGCGCGTCGCGGCTGTTCGTGTTCCGCAAGGTCGTGCTGCCGGCGGCGTCGCCATCGATCTTCACGGGTGTGCGGCTGGCGGGCACGTATTGCATCACCGCGCTGGTGGCGGCGGAGATGATCGGCGCGCATTCCGGGCTCGGCTTCATGACGCTCAACGCGCAGGAGGTCTTCCAGATTCCGACCATGTACGCGGGCATCCTGCTGCTGGCGGTGCTGGGGCTGGTGCTCAACTACGGGCTGGCACGGGTGGAGCGCCGCATGACGCGCTGGCGCAAGGGGCTCACGCTCAATGGCTGAGATCGCGTCCGAATGCGGGTGCGCGCCGGTCGCCGCAGCGCCACGTTCGATTCCCGGCGCGTGGCATGCCATCGCGCTGGCGGTGGCGGCCGGCCTGCTCGGCCTGGCTGCCGCGCCACGCTGGCTAGAACAGTCGCCGCATCTTGTCGAACGATTGCCGGTTGCCTTGCAGGCGGGGGCGCGGTACCTGGAGCGGGAGCCCGGCTGGACGACGCTGCCACGCGGCCCGTTGCTCGAAGCCGTGCGGGCGCGTGGCGAGCTGGTGGTGGGCGTGCGGCAGTACGCCCGTCCCGCGCCGCCTAGCCGGCCGACGCCGCCTGAACCCGATGCGTTCGATGTCTCGCTCGCGCGCTATCTTGCTGAACGATTGCAGGTGCGTCTGCGGGTAGTCGGCCTGCCTGCCGATGCGCGCGGCGAGAGCGTGCCCGGTGTCGATCTTGTGGTGGCCGGCGCCATCGATAGCGGTCCGTATGCCGTGCCGACCGCCTACACCGGCGGCGCCGGCGCGCTCGTCACGCTGCGCGGCAGCGACTATCGTGCGCCGAGTGATCTCGCCGGGCGCGCGGTCTGTGTCGCACAGGGTAGCCCTTATGCGCATCCCGTCACGGAGACGCTGGGCGCGCAGGTACGTTCCTATTCTTCGTCGATCCGCGCCGTGGCCGCGTTTATGGCCGGCGAATGCCAGGCGCTGGCGGAAGACGCCCCTGTGGTGGCGCGGCTGATGGGATTGCCCGAGTGGCGCTTCTATCGGCGGCTCGACGCGGGCCTGCTTCCCGACAACGCCAGTCCGCAGATCGTGATCCGGCAGGACGACTCCCGCTCCGCAGCGTGGCTCGATCGCGCCGTGCGGCATTGGAAGATCGGCGGGGCGCTCGCCACTGCCCGTACGCAGCGCGCCGGCGATATTGCCTACGAAGCCAGCCAGCTTGGCGACGGCCTCGTCTGCCATTCCTGACGCCAGCCGATGTCTGCCTGCGGCTATCGATATGCGGGCCGCAGCGCCTAAGCATCCTCGAAAAAATTCGTCGTGACGTGTAGGGGGGCCATGCTCCAATGGCCGCTTGTTCCCCCACTCGCTGCACCATGACCAACCTCTCGGAATTGCACGTCCTACAGCGCTCCGGTGCGCCTGTGCGGCGCATTGCGGACGACGCCGAAGCCATCGCCGTGGCGCATGCCCTGGCGGCCGATTTTGCCGAAGGCGCCGCGCGACGCGACCGCGAGCGCATCCTGCCCTGGGACGAACTGAACCGCTGGTCCGGCAGCGGGCTTGGGGCGATCACGATTCCGCGCGTGTTCGGCGGTGCCGGCGTGTCGTACGCCACGCTCGCAGAGGTCTTTKCGATCCTCAGCGCCKCCGATGGCTCGCTGGGTCAGATCCCGCAGAATCACTTCGGCCTGCTCGGCGTGCTGCGCGAGATCGGCACGCCGGCGCAGAAGCAGCGCTACTACGCCGAGGTGCTCGCCGGGCAGCGGCTTGGCAATGCGGGGCCGGAACGCCGCTCCGCCACGAGCCAGACCGTCCTGCAAACCGGCACGCGGCTGCGCCGCACAGAACAGGGCTTGCGGCTGACTGGCCAGCGCTTCTATTCGACCGGCGCGCTGTTCGCGCATCGGGTGCCCGTACGCGCGCTGGACGACGAAGGCCGCGCCGTGCAGGCATGGGTGCCGCGCGATGCGGCGGGCCTGACCGTGAACGACGACTGGTCGTCGTTCGGCCAGCGCACCACCGCCAGCGGCACGGTGCTCTTCGACAACGTGGCCGTCTCAGAGGAAGACGTGTTGCCGGTCTGGCAGCTTGCGGAGCGCCCCGGGATCTACGGGCCGACTTCGCAGCTGATCCAGGCCGCCATCGACCTGGGTATCGCACAGGCTGCCTTTGACGATGCCATCGCCTTCGTGCGCGCCTACGCGCGGCCGTGGATCGACGCCAAAGTGGAGCACGCCACCGACGATCCCTATCTGATCGGCGATGTCGGCCGGCTTGCCGTGGATCTCCACGCCGCGCGCGAAGTGCTGGGCGAGGCTGGGCGCGCGCTCGATGCCATCGCCGCAGGCCCGGTGACGGATGCGCTGAGCGCGGAGGCGTCGGTGGCCGTGGCGGAAGCCAAGGTGCTGACCACCGAGATCGCGCTCGCGGCCAGCGAGAAGCTGTTCGAGCTGGCGGGCTCCTCCGCCACGCGCGCCAAGCACAACCTCGACCGCCACTGGCGCAACGCGCGCACCCATACGCTGCACGATCCGGTGCGCTGGAAGCTCCACCTGATCGGCAACTATCACCTCAACGGCGTTCAGCCGGCACGGCACTCCTGGAATTGATATGACCTTGCTGTTTACGCCTCCACCTGCTGCCGATCATCGGGACAGCCGTCCCGCACCGGCCGCGCCGCCGCCGCGCGCCCATCGCATTGCCGATGACGCCGAAGCCATCGCCGCCGCGCAACTGCTGGCGGAACGCTTTGCCCCCGACGCCGCGCTGCGTGACCGCGAGCGCCGACTGCCGTGGGAAGAACTCGACGCGCTGAGCGCCAGCGGCCTGCTGGGCATCACTGTGCCGCGCGAGCACGGCGGCGCCGGCGTGTCCAACGGCACGCTGGCCGAAGTGATCGCAACGCTCGCTGCTGCCGATGGCTCGCTGGGCCAGATCCCGCAGAACCACTACTACGCGCTCGAAGTGCTGCGCGTGGGCGGCACGGCGGCGCAGCGAGCGGCGTTCTACGCCCGGGCGCTGGCCGGTGAGCGCTTCGGCAATGCGCTGGCCGAGATCGGTCACAAGGACTTCAAGCGCCGCACGCGGCTGGTGCCGGATGGCGACGGCTTCCGGCTGATCGGCAACAAGTTCTATTGCACGGGTGCGATCTTCGCGCACCAGATTCCCACGCTGGCCGTGGCGCAGGAGGATGGGCGCGAGGTCACTTACATCGCTATCGTGCCGCGCGATGCCGCCGGCATCACCATCGTCGACGACTGGGATGGCTTTGGCCAGCGCGTCACGGGTAGCGGATCGGTGACCTTCGACAACGTGCGCGTCGAGGCGGACTGGGTGCTGCCGTTCCAGGCGTCGTTCGAGACGCCGACCACCATCGGTCCCGTGGCGCAGCTGATGCATGCGGCCATTGACCTTGGCATTGGGCACGGCGCGTTCGCCGCCACGTTGCCGTTCATCCGCGATCATGCGCGGCCCTGGGTGGATGCGAAGGTCGCACATGCCAGCGAGGATCCGCTGACGATCCATCAGGTCGGTGACGTCAAGGTCAGGCTCCGCGCCGCCGAGGCGCTGGTGCGGCGGGCCGGGCGCATCGTCGATGCGGCGCAGCGCAGCCCCGACGCCCAGACCGTAGCGGCGGCATCCATCGCCGTGGCGGAAGCGCGCGCGGCCACAACCACCGCCTCGCTGCTGGCCGGCACCCGGCTGTTCGAACTGGGCGGCACGGCATCGACGCTCGACGGGCAAGGGCTAGACCGCTTCTGGCGCAACGCGCGCACCCATACCCTCCACGATCCGGTGCGATGGAAGTATCACGCCATCGGCAACTACTACCTCAACGACCGCCTGCCGACGCGGCACGGAGCCCTCTGATGGCGCGCAAGCAGATCCTGCTCAACGCGTTCAACATGAACTGCGTCGGGCACATCAATCACGGCCTGTGGACCCACCCGCGCGACCGCTCCACGGAATACAACACGCTCGAATACTGGGTGGAGCAGGCGCGCACGCTGGAGCGCGGGTTGTTCGATGGGCTGTTTATCGCCGATATCGTCGGTGTCTACGACCTCTATCGCGGCAATGTCGATGTCACGCTGCGTGAGTCGATCCAGCTGCCGGTCAACGATCCGCTGCTGCTGGTACCGGCCATGGCCGCCGCCACGCGCCACCTCGGCTTCGGCGTAACCGTCAACCTGACCTACGACGCACCGTACCTGCTGGCGCGGCGCTTCTCCACGCTCGATCACCTGACGCGTGGCCGTGTCGGCTGGAACATCGTCACCGGTTATCTGGACAGCGCGGCGCGCGCCATGGGCCTCGACGGGCAGTTCCCGCATGACGAGCGCTACGACCGCGCCGACGAGTATCTGGAGGTGCTCTACAAGCTCTGGGAGGGCAGCTGGGAGGAGGGCGCCGTGCTGCGCGACAAGGCCACGCGCACATTCGCCGATCCGGCCCGGGTGCACAAGGTGGTCCATCACGGCCGCTACTACGACGTGGAGGGCTACCACCTGGCGGAACCCTCCGCGCAGCGCACCCCGGTGCTATTCCAGGCCGGCAGTTCGGGGCGCGGGCAGCAGTTCGCGGCGCGCCATGCGGAATGCGTGTTTATCTCGCCGCCGAGCAAGGAGGCGGCACGCAAGACCGTCAGCGCACTGCGCGAGCAGTTGGTGGCGGCGGGCCGGCGCCCGGATGACGTCAAGGTCTTTGCCGGCGCTGCCGTGGTCACGGGCCGCACCGAAGCGGAGGCGCGCGCGCTCCACGCCGAGTACCGCGACTACGCGAGCCGCGAAGCCGGGCTTGCGCATTTCGCCGCCAGCACGGGCGTGGACTTCGCGCGCTATGGCCTCGATGAGCCGGTGGACTATGGCGGCGGCAACGCCATCGAGTCCGCGCAGCGCACCGCCGCCCAGCATGGCTGGACGCGCCGCAAGCTGCTGGATCTGTTCGAGCTGGGCGGACGCTATCCCGCCATCGTTGGCGACCCCGCACAGGTGGCCGACGAACTCGAGTCCTGGATCGACGAKACCGGCATCGACGGCTTCAACCTGAGCCGCACCGTGGTGCCGGAGAGCTACACGCACTTCGTCGACCTGATCGTTCCCGAGCTACAGAACCGGGGCCGCTACAAGACGGCCTATGCCGAGGGGTCGCTGCGCCACAAGCTGTTCGGCGACGGCGACCGCCTGCCAGATCGCCACGCGGCCGCGCAGTTCCGCCGCCTTTGATTCTTCATCCTGCCCATCACCATGCTGAAATCCTCACTGCTGCTTCCCCTGTTTGCTTCGCTGGCGATCGTCGCTTCCGCCTCTTCAGCCGCGCACGCCGCGCCGCTCACCATTGGCGTCACGCCGGGCTCGCTGGCCGACTCGGTCGAGGTGGCCGCCACCGAGGCCCGCAAGCAGGGCCTCGATGTCAAGGTGATCGAGTTCACCGACTGGACCACGCCGAACGTGGCGCTGGCTGCCGGGGACCTCGACATCAACTACTTCCAGCATCAGGCGTTTCTGGACAACGCCGTGAAGGAGCGCGGCTACAAGTTCCGCAGCGTGGCGCTTGGGGTGCTGCCCAACATCGGCCTGTATTCCACCCACATCAAGCGCTTCGGCGACCTCAAGGACGGCGCGCGCGTGGGCGTGGCGAACGATCCGGTGAATCAGGGGCGCGGCCTGCTGCTGTTGCAGAAGGCGGGGCTGATCAAGCTGCGCGATGGCGTGGGCGCGAAGGGCAGCGTCAACGACATCGTGGACAACCCCAAGAAGCTCAAGTTCGTGGAAGTGGAGGGGCCGCAGCTCGTGCGCGCGCTCGATGACGTGGACCTCGCGCAGGGCTACCCGGCGCACTTCGTCAACGCCGGCAAGCCGCAGGTGGCGGGCTCCGGACTGCTCTACTCGGGCATCGACGACACCTACTTCGCCATCCGCTTCGTGACGCGGGAGAACAATGCCAGCGATGCCCGCGTGGCGCGCTTCGTGAAGATCTACCAGGAGTCGCCGGCGGTGCGCAAGCAGCTCAGCACCTCGTTCGCGAACAACGACAAGCTCTACAGCCTGCCCTGGCTGAAGCCCTGACTGGAGACTCGTGCAGATGGCCGCCACCTTTCCGTTGTTCCGCAGGGGACTTCTCCAGACTGCTTCGCGTAGCGCGCCGCCGGTGGCACGCGCGGAAGGCACAACCGCGCCCAATGCGGGTTCGATCCGATTCGAGGGCGTGGGCAAGACTTATCACGCGGCGAGCGGGCCGGTGGAGGCGCTGCGCGAGATTGACCTTGAGATTCCCGCTGGCGGCATCTTCGGGATCATCGGTCGCAGCGGCGCGGGGAAGTCGAGCCTGCTGCGCACCATCAACGGGCTGGAGACGCCGAGCGCAGGCCGGGTCACCGTGGGCGGCGTGGACGTGGCGACGCTGGGGACGGGCGAACTGGTGACGTTGCGCCGGCGGATCGGCATGATCTTCCAGCACTTCAACCTGCTGTCCGCCAAGACCGTGGCCGAAAACGTGGCGCTGCCGCTCAAGGTGGCCGGCGTGCCCCGGGCGGAGATCGCGGAGCGCGTGGCGTCGCTGCTGGCGCTGGTCGGCCTCGACGGCAAGGCGGATGCGTACCCCGGCCGGCTGTCGGGCGGACAGAAGCAGCGTGTGGGCATTGCGCGCGCGCTGGTTCATCGGCCCGACATCCTGCTTTGCGACGAGGCCACCTCCGCGCTGGACCCGGAGACCACGCAGTCGATCCTGGCCCTGCTGCGCGACATCAACGCGCGGCTTGGCATCACCATCGTGCTGATTACCCACGAAATGCGCGTGATTCGGGCGATCTGCGACAGCGTGCTGGTGCTGGAACGCGGGGCCATCGCCGAGACCGGGCCGGTGTGGCAGGTCTTCGGGAATCCGCAGCACGATGCCACGCGGGCGCTGCTGGCGCCGCTGGCCACGCGCGTGCCCGAGGACATCGCGCAGCGCCTGCATGCGCAGCCGGAGGGCGCGGGGGACTGGCATCGAGTGGTCGAACTGCGCTATGCCGGCGGCGAGGTGCCGGATCTGTCGCGCGTGGCCGCCGCGTTCGGCGCCGGCGTGCGGCTGCTGCATGGCAGTCTCGACCGGATTCAGGGGCACACGCAAGGCGCGCTGCTGCTCTCCATCCCCGCCCACGCCGCGCTGGAGGCTGCGGTGGCGTCGGCCGGGGCTATCGCCCATCACGTCACCACGCTAGGTTATGTCTCCGATACTCATTGACCGCCTCTGGGCCGCTTTCCTCGATACGCTGACGATGGTCGGCGCCTCCGCGCTGATCGCCGCGCTGGCCGGGCTGCCGCTCGCCGTGCTGCTGGTGGTGACTGCGCCGGGCGGCATGCGGCCCGCGCCGCGCTTCCATCGGCTGGCTGGCACCCTGGTCAACGGCTTCCGCGCTACGCCATTCATCGTGTTGCTGGTGGCGTTGCTGCCGTTCACGCGGCTGGTGGTAGGGGTGACGATTGGCGTCTGGGCGGCCGTGGTGCCGCTCGCGATCAGCGCCACACCGTTCTTCGCGCGGATTGCCGAGGTGAGCCTGCGCGAAGTGGACCATGGCTTGATCGAGGCGGCCCAGGCGATGGGATGCCAGCGCCGCCATATCGTCTGGCATGTGCTGCTGCCGGAAGCGTTGCCGGGCATCGTCGGCGGGTTCACGATCACCGTGGTCTCGCTGATCGGGGCGTCCGCGATTGCCGGCGCGGTCGGTGCGGGCGGGCTGGGCGACCTGGCGATCCGCTACGGCTACCAGCGCTTCGATACGGTGGTGATGGTCGTGGTGATTGTGGTGCTGATTGCGCTGGTCACCGGCGTACAGGCGGCCGGCGACCAGTGGGTCAGGCGCTTGCGCGCGCGCTGATCGGGCGATTCAACCCAGGCGGGCATCGACCAGCACGCGGCCCGTGAGCCGGCGGATGCGTGGATCGACAAAGTAGCCGCCACCTTCCACATAGCGCAGGAACGCGCGGTCGCAGACCGTGCAGGCCCAGACATCGCAGCGGTTGGCCGGGTAGTACAGCGGCGCCACCGGGGCCTCGGGCGACCAGAAGCCGACGCTGTCGGGGTCGTACTCCTGGAACGTCGCTTCCTCATAGGCGCTGGCAACCAGCGTGCCGATCTTCTTCAGTTGTGCGTCGGGAAACGAAATTGGCAGGCT
Source organism: Cupriavidus sp. 05T42 (assembly GCF_056396345.1). Lineage (NCBI taxonomy): Bacteria > Pseudomonadati > Pseudomonadota > Betaproteobacteria > Burkholderiales > Burkholderiaceae > Cupriavidus > Cupriavidus sp. 05T42. The sequence continues at coordinate 34,206 of NZ_JBFTLH010000017.1, read as the reverse complement.
GGCCCAGCCGCGTAGCGCGTCGGCGGCGCAGGTGCAGTCGGTGGTGACGTGGTCGGTGCGCTGCGCCAGTTGCTGCAAGGCGTCGAAATCAAGGTAAGGAAAGTCTTCCACGGTGGAGGCAAGGCTGGGGAGTGGGGCGATATTACCCCCAATTCCCCGGCAAGGCGTGTCACACCGTCGGCGCAGTCCGCACACCGCCCGCCCCAGCGATGCGGCGGTCGAGCAGCCAGACCGCGAGCAGCGTGACGCCCATCATCGGGAACACGGCGCCGAGCAGGCCCAGCCCGATGGCCCAGGCGCGCATCGGCGGCAATGCGGCGGGATGGCTCGGCGCCCCGAGCTTGCGCGCCGGCTTGCGCTGGATCCACATCACCAGACCCGTGATGGCCATCGCCATCAGGCCCAACGAAATCGCCGCGCAGATAAGCTGGTTGGCCAGCCCGAAGTAGCGGCCCATATGCAGGGAGGTGCCGTACGAGATGGCCTGCGCCACGGGCCCGTAGTCGGCGAAGCGGAGATCCTTGACGACTCGCCCGTTGGCGGGATCGATATGGAGCGTGCGCTCGCCGCTCGGATCGGCAGGGAAGCAGGACGCGGTATAGACGCCGCCGGGCGCCTTCGGGAAGACCACCTGGCAGCCGGTGGTGATGCCTTGGGCGGCCACCACGGCCACGACCTGATCCAGTGTCAGCGGCGCGGTCTGCGCCGGGGCTACGCTGGGCACGGCGGTCAGGCCGACGGCCCATGGCATGTCTGCCAGCGGCAGCGATTCCATCGTGTGGTGATGCTTGGCGTGATCGGCGCCGGCGGCCGGGGGCGCGGCATGCGCGTGCATGTCGCCCTGACCATCGGCCGGACGGCCGAGATTCGCGGCCGTGGCGAGCGCCTTGAACTGCTTGCCCCACGAACCCGTCCACGGCAAACCGGACAGGATGAACGCCAAGGCGCCCACGGCCAGCCATGCGCCGAGCACGAGATGGATTTCCTTCCATCCGCCGCGCGATCCCGTGGCGGGGCCGGGCACAAAGGCGCGCGCGCCGCGCTGGCGCAGGCGCGGCCACCACATCGCCAGGCCCGTGGCGATCATCACCAGCACCCAGCATGCCGCCAGTTCCATCAGCAACTCGCCCGGCTTGCCGACGAGCAGGGCGCGGTGGATCATGCGCACCTGCTTCATGAAGCGGTCTTCCACGCTCAGGCTGCCGAGGTAGGTGCCGGTGTAGGGGTTCAGGAAGACGCTGTCGCTGCCGCCCGCAGGCAGGCGGAAGACGAATTMGGCGCTCGCCCGGGGATCGGTATTGAGCGTGTAGTTGGTGACTGTCGCCCCGGCGGGCGCGGCCTCCCGTGCGCGGTCCAGCAGGCGCTGGGCAGGTAGCCGCTCGCCGGACGGCTCGACCTTCAGCAACTGCGGGTAGAGCAGGGGCTCGATCTGCGGCTGGAAGCAGTAGAGCGTGCCGGTCACGGCCAGCACGATCAGGAACGGCATCACGAACAGGCCGGCGTAGAAATGCCAGCGCCAGAGCATGCGGTACGAGGCGTCCGCGCTGGCGAGGGCGGCGGGCCGGGGAGCGATTTGGGGCATGAGGCGTGCGAAAAGAACGTGCGCCAAGGATACCTTCCCGGTGACGGTTGCGGCTGCGACCTAATGCCGCTGGCGCGTGTGATCGATCATGCCTGTATCACGTGAACCCGCCACGCCGGGTGGCTACCTGAAAATGCCGGAAATTGGTAATTTGGAAATACCACTCCGGCTCCTAAGCTTGGATCCAAGGCCGCGACGACGCTGCCGCCGCAATCGACTACATCCACTACCGGAGCAAGCCATGCAACACCGTCTCGACTTCTACAAGGCCAGTCCCGCCGCCATCAAGGCCGTCCTCGGGCTGGAAGATCGCATTGCCAAGAACGAACTGGAAAAGTCKCTCGTCGAACTCGTACGCCTGCGCGCCTCGCAGATCAATGGATGTGCCTACTGCATCGACATGCACACCGCCGACGCCCGGAAAGGCGGCGAGGACGACCGCCGGCTGGCCACGCTGCAGGTCTGGCGCGAAACCCCGTTCTTCACGGCGCGCGAGCAGGCCGCGCTGGCCTGGACCGAGGCGGTGACGCTGGTCTCGCAGGATCACGTGCCGGACGCTGTCTGGGAAGCCGTGCGGCCCCATTTCTCGGATGCCGAACTGGTCGACCTGACGCTGCTGATCTCCGCGATCAATACCTGGAACCGCTTCGCGATTGCCTTCCGCAAGACGCCGGCCTGAGCGATGAGGCGCGGTGCGGGCGAGGTATCATCGCCGCTGCATCGCGCCAACCATCGCTCAGACCATGAATCCCACCTCGATTTTCTTCGCCCAGGCCTGTCTGGTCGTCGGCACACCGCTGCTGCTGTGGCGCGGCTTGCGCATGGGTGGCATCGTGCCGCTCGTGGTCATGCAGATCGTGGGCGGCATTCTGCTGGGGCCGTCGCTGCTCGGGGCCTTCTGGCCGGATAGCTGGCAGGCGCTGTTCGGCGCCACCCGGCTGACCGCGCTGACCGGCCTGCAATGGCTGGCCGTGGTGCTGTTCGCCTTCCTGTCCGGCCTGCACATTGGCGGGGGCGAGGCGCGCGGCCTGCGGAAGATCGCCATTAGCGCCGCGCTGGGCTGCGTGCTGGTGCCGTTTGTGCTGGGCGTGGGCGCCGGGCTGGGGCTCGGCCACTATCGGCCCGGGCTGCTTGGGGAGGCCGCCACGCCCTGGCAATTCGCGATTGCCGTGGGGGTGTCGATGGCCGTGACCGCGCTGCCAGTGCTCGGCGCCATCCTGCGGGAAATGGGCTTGAGCGATTCCACGGCCGGCCGGCTCGCGGTGGCCTGCGCGGCGGTCAGCGATGCCGCCATCTGGATCGTGCTTTCGTGCATTCTCGCCAGTACCGGGCAGGCCGCCCAGGCGCCGCTACAGCTGGTGCTGACCGGGGCCGCCTACGTGGCCGCCATGTTCCTGATCGTCCGGCCGCTGCTGGCGGCGGGGCTGCCGCGCCTGCGCGGGACGGACGCCCGGCTGGCTGCGGTGGTGGTGCTGATCTTCGGCTCGGCCTGCGCATCGGAGTTGATCGGCCTGCACTACATCCTGGGCGGATTCCTGGCCGGCGTGGTGCTGCCGCGGGGCGCGGCGGCCGATATCGGCCGGCAACTGGAGCCGACCACGGTGGTGGTGCTGATGCCGTTCTTCTTCCTGATGACCGGCCTGCGCACCGACCTGACGACGGCCGGCGGCGACGCCCTCGTGGTGTTTGCCGTGGCCACCGTCGTGGCCGTGGTGGGCAAGATGGCGGGTACGGCGCTGCCGGCGCGGATGGCCGGCCTGGGGCGGCGCGATGCCTGGACGCTGGGCGCGCTGGCCCAGACCAAGGGGCTGATGGAGGTGGTGGTGCTGGCCATCCTGCTCGAGAACCGCCTGATCAGCGCGGCGGCGTTCTCGGGGCTGCTGCTGATGGCCCTCGCCACGACCGTCGTCGCCAAGCCGCTGGCACTGGCGGCGCTGCGGCTGCGCGAGGCCCCCTGACATGATTACCCGCCCGCCGCTGCACTGGTTCCGGATGCTGTTTGTCCTGCGGGGCTCGGTGCTGCCCAAGATCGCCCCGCAGCTCGTCACCATCACGCTGTTTGCCGCGCTGATCACCACCTTCCACGGCCGGATTGGCGACTGGAAGGTGTCGCTGAACTTCGTGCCGTTCTCGCTGATCGGCCTGACGCTGGCCATCTTCCTCGGTTTTCGCAACAGCACCAGCTACGCGCGCTTCTGGGAAGGGCGCACGCTCTGGGGCAGCGTGCTCAATGAAGCGCGCTCGCTGACGCGGCAGGCGCTGACGCTCGGGGCCGACCCGCGCGACGCGCGCCAGCTGGCCTATCGGCTCTGCGCGTTCGTGCACGCGCTGCGCCATCAGTTGCGCGGCAGCGAGGCCTGGCCCGATGTGGCGCCGTTCCTCGACGAGGCGGATGCGGCCCGCCTCAAGGCCGCGAAGTTCAAACCCGCCATCGTGCTGCTGATGGCGGGTGAATGGGTGGGGGAGCGACTCCGTGCCGGTCAACTGGCGCCGCCGCTGGCCCAGTCGATGGAAATGTCGCTGAATCAGCTCAGCACGGCGCTGGGCGGCTGCGAGCGGCTGGCCGGCACGCCGATCCCGTTCACCTACTCCGTCATCATCCATCGGTGCATCTACCTGTACTGCATGCTGCTGCCGTTCGGCCTGCTGGATTCGATCGGGCTGATGACGCCGGTGATCGTCTGCTTTATCGCCTACACCTTCTTCGCGCTGGAGGCGCTCAGCGCCGAGATCGAGGAGCCGTTCGGCGAGGAACCCAATGATCTGGCGCTGACCGCCATGTCCTACATGATCGAATMGACGGTGCTGGAGATGATCGGCGAAGCCCCCAAGAGCGCCGCGCCGGCCCACCGGGACTTCATCCAGACCTGACCTTCGCGCCATTTCCCTTTGCGGCGTTCCCGGCCTATGCTGAAGCATCGCGCTGCATGCGGCGTGCCTGCCCACCCCATCCATGGCCAACGCCTCTGCCCCGCGTGACGCGCCTGCCTCCCCGTGGCGGCGCTGGTTGCCCGGACTGGCAACCCTGGCGACCTACCAGCCAGCCTGGCTACCCCGTGACATCGCTGCCGGATTGGTCCTGACCACGATGCTGGTACCGGTGGGCATCGCCTATGCCGAGGCATCGGGCGTGCCCGGCGTCTATGGCCTGTACGCGACGATCGTCCCCTTGCTGGCCTACGCGCTGTTCGGCCCGAGCCGAATTCTGGTGCTGGGGCCGGATTCCGCGCTGGCGGCGCCGATTCTGGCAGTCGTCATTACCGCTTCCGCCGGCGATCCGGCGCGCGCCATCGCCACAGCCAGCCTGATGGCCATCGTTTCCGGCCTGTTTTGCATCGTGCTGGGGCTGCTGCGCCTTGGGTTCATCACCGAGCTGCTGTCGAAGCCGATCCGCTACGGCTATATGAATGGCATTGCGCTGACCGTGCTGGTCAGCCAACTGCCGAAACTGTTCGCCATCCAGATCGAGGATGCCGGGCCGTTGCGCGAGTTGTGGGAGCTGGGCCGGGCGATTGCCGATGGCCAGACCAACGGCTACAGCTTCGCGGTGGGGGCGGCCAGCCTGGTCGTGATCCTGCTGCTCAAGCGCTTCGAGCGGGTTCCCGGCATCCTGATCGCCGTGATCCTGGCCACGCTGGCGGTCGCCTTGTTCCATCTGGATAGCCGCGGCGTGAAGATCCTCGGCGAAATTCCGCAGGGCCTGCCGGCGTTTGCGGTGCCGTGGCTCAGCGAGGCGGATCTGGTCAAGATCGTGCTCGGCGGCTGCGCCGTGGCGCTGATCGCGTTTGCCGATACCAGCGTGCTGTCGCGCACCTTCGCGGCGCGCGCGCATATGCGCGTGGACCCGAATCAGGAGATGGTGGCGCTCGGCGCCGCTAATCTGGCGGCGGGCTTTTTCCAGGGCTTTCCGATCAGCAGCAGCGCGTCACGCACCCCGGTGGCGGAGGCGGCCGGCGCACGCACGCAGTTGACCGGCGTGGTCGGCGCCGTCGCCGTGGCGGCGCTGTTGATGTTCGCGCCCAACCTGCTGCGCTACCTGCCCACCAGCGCGCTGGCCGCCGTGGTCATCGCCGCAGCGATCGGGCTGTTCGAGTTCAAGGACCTGCAGCGCATCTTTCGCATCCAGCAATGGGAGTTCTGGCTGTCGATGCTGTGCTTCGCCGGCGTGGCTGTGTTCGGCGCGATTCCCGGCATCTGCCTCGCCGTGGTGGTGGCGGTGATCGAGTTCCTGTGGGACGGCTGGCGGCCGCACTTCGCGGTGCTGGGCCGGGTGCCCGGGCTGCGCGGCTATCACGACATGAAGCGCTACCCCGAGGCGGCGCGCATCGACGGGCTGGTGCTGTTTCGCTGGGACGCGCCGCTGTTCTTCGCCAATGCCGAGCAATTCCAGCAACGGCTCACCGAGGCGGTGGCGGACTCGCCCACCCCGGTGCGCCGCGTGGTGGTGGCCGCCGAGCCGGTCACCAGTGTCGACGTCACCTCGGCGGACATGCTGCGCGAACTGAGCCACGCCCTGAGCGCGGACGGCATCGCGCTGCATTTCGCCGAGATGAAGGACCCGGTCCGCGACAAGCTCAGGCGCTTCGAACTGACCGAGGTCTTCAGCAATGATCGCTTTCATCCCACCGTGGGCAGCGCAGTGGATGACTATCTGAATTTGCCGGCAGACCCCGCGCGCCCGGGCTGACGCGGCTAGCGTGGCCGCGCTTTCACTCCGTCCACCCGCCGCCCAGCGCGCGGAACGTCGCCACGGCTGCGCGGGCGTTGTCGGCGCGCACGCTGGCCTGCTGGTCACGCGCCGCCAATAGCAGGCGGTCTTCTTCGAGGACTTCGAACAGGCTGACCGCGCCGCCCTTGTAGGCCTCCTCGGCGGCGCCGCGCGAGCGGGCGTGGGCTGCCACTTCCACGGCCAGTTCCCGGCTTTGTACCTCCAGCTGGGTCAGCGCGATGATCGCGTTCTCCACGTCCTCGGTGGCGCGCAGCATGGACTTGCGATAGTTGGCCAGGGCCTCGGCGTTGGCGCCCTTGGCCTGTGCCACTTCGGCGTCCACCCGGCCGAAATCGAACAGTCTCCAGCGCAGCCCGGCGATAGCGGCGGGCTGGAATGCCGACGCGGTGAACAGCTTGCTGGCGGTCAGGCTCTCGAAACCGAGCAGGGCCGATATCGACACCTTTGGGTAGTACTCCGCCGTGGCAACGCCGATCTGGGCGTTCGATGCCGCCAAACGGCGTTCGGCCGCGATCACGTCCGGCCGGCGTTGCAGCAGGTTGGCCGGCCCTTGCGCCACGGAGATCTGCGGTACGGTCATACGCTCGGTGGGCGTCGTCAGTTCGGCGCTGTAGGTGCCCGGCTGCGCGCCCATCAACACGTCGAGGCGGTTGAGTTGGGTCTCCAGTTCGATCTGCAACGGCGGGAGCGTGACGCGCGTCTGCGCGAGCTGCGCTTCCGCCTGGGCCCGTTCGCGCTCGGCGCCGATGCCATCGGCCAGTCGCAGTTGCACCAGCTCCAGCAGCCTGGCATTGGTGCGCACCTGTTCCTGTGCAATGGCAATGCGTTGCTGCGCGCCGCGCACGCGGAAGTAGGCATCGGCGGCTTCCGCCACCACCAGCACGCGCACGCCCAGATGCTCGGCTTCGGCGGCCTGGGCTTCCGCGCTGGCCGCCTCGGCGCCCCGGCGCAGGCCACCGGCCACATCGATCTCCCAGCTTGCCCCCACGCCCGTGCTGTACAGCGTCTGGTTGCGGTCATAGCCCGGCAGGTTTCTGCCCAGCCTGCCTTGCGGCCCTTCCAGAGACTGGCGCTGCTTGCCGACGCTGGCGGAGAACGACCCCTGCGGCAGCAATTCGGCACCGGCCCGGCGCGCGGCGGCGCGGGCCTGATCCACGCGGGCGATGGCCGCCGCCAGATCCAGGTTCTGCTCCAGCGCGCGCTGGATGACCCGCGTCAGCGCGGGATCGTCGAAGCCCAGCCACCAGCTATCCAGTGACGGTGCGGGCTGGGTGGCTTCGCGGGCAGCCAGGGCCGCGGCATGCGGATAGGCCGCCGGCATATTCGCATCGGGCGCGTGGTAGTCCGGGCCGGCTGCGCAGGCGGCGAGGGTGGCGGCGACGCCGGCGGCGATCAAGGTAGAGAGAAGGCGCGGGAGACCGGCGCGGGTGGGGCGGGGCGAATGAAGCGGCATTGCGGACACCTTTCGACAGCAACTAGGGAGAATTGCATCAACTAACTTGCATGATGATAGTGACTAGTCTAGACTAACTTTCAAATTGATAGCAACGTGTATTTCAAGGAGTCCGGAGATGCAGAAAAAGCCACTTGGCGAGACGCCGTGCCCCATCGCCCGCACGGTTGCCCGGGTCGCTGACAGCTGGAGCGTGCTGATCCTGCGCGAGGCGTTCTACGGCATCACCCGCTTCGATGCGTTCCAGCAGAACCTGGACATCGCCCCGAACATGCTGACCCGCCGCCTGAACTCGCTGGTGGAGGAGGGCATGCTGGAGCGCCGCCAATACTGCGAGCGCCCGCCGCGCTTCGAATACATCCTGACGGACCGCGGCCGTGACTTCCGCCAGGTGCTGCTGGCGATGCTCGCCTGGGGTAACAGGCATCTCKCGCCCKAAGGCGAAAGCGTGCAACTGGTGGACCGTCAGACCGGCGAGCGCGTCGAGCCGGTGCTGGTGGATGCCGCCAGCGGACGTCCCATCGTCGGACACGATTTCCACGTCGTGCCCGGCCCCGCCGCCACCGAGCGCCTGCGCCAGCGGCTGGAGCGCTCGGCCGAGGCCTGAGTCGATCCCCTGAATCCATCCCCTTTTATCAACACCGCTGCGCAGGCAGCGGGCAATCCCCGCATGCAGAGAGGAAGTGCCATGAGCAGCGATGCGCTGACTGAACGGGTCGGAGCCGACTCCATTCCCGCGACGAAATCCAAGGTCAGCGCCAAGCGGCTGCTGGCGACTGGCCTGTTGGTAGCGGCCGGGCTGGCCGGGGTGGGCTACAGCTACCACTGGTGGACATCCGCCCGGTTCGTGGAAAGCACCGACGATGCCTACGTCGGCGGMGATGTCACAGTGATTGGCGCCAAGGTGGGCGGCTATATCGCGGAAGTGGCGGTGACCGACAACCAGTCCGTCCGCGCCGGTGACCTGCTGGTGCGCATCGACGACCGCGACTATCGCGCCGCGCTGGCCAAGGCCGAGGGCGCCGTGGCGGCCCAGCAGGCACTCCTGGCCAACCTCGATGCGACGGCGCGCTTGCAGGAGGCGGTGATCGGGCAGGCCAAGGCTGGCATTGCGTCGACCAACGCCGACACCGTGCGCGCCCGCGACGACCAGGCCCGCTACGCCAGCCTGGTGGCCAAGGCGGCGGTCTCGATCCAAAGCTCCCAAAAGGCGGATTCGGACTACAAGCAGGCGCAGGCCAATGGCGAGCGCGCGCGTGCGTCGCTGCTCGCCGCGCAGCGCCAACTGGATGTGATCGGCACGCAGAAGCAGCAGGCGCAGGCCGCGCTGGCGCAGGCGATTGCCGAGCGGGACATCGCCAAACTGAACCTGAGCTATACGGAACTGCGCGCGCCCGTGGATGGCACCGTGGGCAACCGGCGCGCCCGCGTGGGCGCTTTTGCCGGCGCCGGCAGCCAGTTGCTGGCCATCGTGCCGGCGGGCGGGCTGTGGGTCGACGCCAATTTCAAGGAGGGGCAGCTCGCGCATATGCGCCCCGGCATGCCGGTGGAGATCGAGGCCGACGTGGTGCCCGGCCGCGTCTTCCATGGCCACGTGGTAAGCCTGGCGCCCGCCACCGGCGCGCAGTTCAGCGTATTGCCGCCGGAGAACGCCACCGGCAACTTCACCAAGATCGTCCAGCGCGTGCCCGTGCGGGTGCAACTGGATGAGCAGGATGCCCGGCTTGGCGTGCTGCGCCCGGGCCTCTCGGTCATCGCGCAGGTCAATACGCTGCCGCCGAAGCAGGTGCAGTGATGACGGCCGCCAGCCTGACCAGCCCGCCGCGCGCCGTGGCGGAGACGCCTCCGGGCGAGATGTCCACCGCCGCCAAGGTGTTTGCCTTCGGCACGATGTGCGTGGGCATGTTCATCGCCTTGCTGGACATCCAGATCGTCTCCGCGTCGCTGCGCGATATCGGCGGCGCGCTCTCCGCCGGGACCGACGAGACCGTCTGGGTGCAAACCAGCTACCTGATCGCCGAGATCATCGTCATTCCGCTGTCGGGCTGGCTCTCGCGCGTGATGTCGACGCGCTGGCTGTTCGCCGCCTCCGCAGCCGGCTTCACCGTGACCAGCCTGCTGTGCGGCATGGCGTGGGACATCCAGAGCATGATCGCGTTCCGCGCGCTGCAGGGCTTCCTGGGCGGCTCGATGATCCCGATGGTGTTCACCACGGCCTTCGCGTTTTTCAGCGGGCCGCAGCGCGTGATCGCCGCCGCCACGGTCGGCGCGCTGGCCTCGCTGGCGCCGACGTTGGGAYCGACGGTTGGCGGCTGGATCACCGATCATTTCTCCTGGCACTGGCTGTTCTTCATCAACCTGGTGCCGGRCATCTTCGTCACMGTGGCGGTGCCGCTGCTGGTCAAGGTCGACCGGCCCAACTGGTCGCTGGTGCGCGGGGCGGACTACCTCGGCATGGGGCTGATGGCGTTGTTCCTGGGTTGCCTCGAATACACGCTGGAAGAAGGGCCGCGCTGGGATTGGTTCGGCGATGACGTGATCCTGGCCACGGCCTGGATCTCCGGTCTGGCGGGCGTGGCCTTCATCTGGCGCTCGCTGACCTATGCGAATCCGGTGGTGGACCTGCGCGCGCTCAAGGAGCGCAACTTCGCGCTCGGCTGCTTCTTCTCCTTCGTCACAGGCATTGGCATCTTCGCCACCATCTACCTGACGCCGCTGTTCCTGGGGCGCGTGCGCGGCTTCAGCGCGCTCGATATCGGACTGGCGGTGTTCTCCACGGGCGTGTTCCAGATGGCGTCGATCCCGCTCTATGCCTTCCTGGCGAACCGGGTGGACCTGCGCTGGCTGATGATGTTCGGGCTGGCGATGTTCGGCATCTCGATGTGGTACTTCGCGCCCATCACGCACGACTGGGGATCGGCAGAGCTGCTGCTGCCGCAGGCGCTGCGTGGCATGGCGCAGCAGTTTGCGGTGGCGCCGACGGTCACGCTGACGCTCGGCAGCCTGCCGCCGGAACGGCTCAAGCTGGCGTCGGGGCTATTCAACCTGATGCGAAACCTCGGCGGCGCCATCGGCATTGCGGCGTGCGCCACGGTGCTCAACGATCGCGGAAACATGCACTTCCTGCGCGAGGCGGAGCATCTGAACATCCGCAATGAGGCGATGGGCAACCTGCTGCAGAGCGTTGCCGAGCGGTTCATGGCGGCCGGCCACGACGCCCTCGATGCGCAGACGGCAGCACTGCGGCAACTATGGGGGCTGGCCTGGCGCGAGGCCCAGACGCAGACCTTTGGCGACATCTACCTGATGATTCTGGTGTGCTTCGCCATTGCCACGGCGATGGTGCCGCTGATGCGCAAGGTGGCCGCCCCCAAGGCGCCGTCGGCGGATGCGCATTAAGAGGCGCCTGCCCGCGCATCAGTGTGCAGATCGGACAATAGGTTGCCCGCGCCAAACGGGCACCACTGGCGTATCGACAAGTATTGGTCTTCACTGCCCTAGGGGCCGGTACAACGAGGACCGAATATGGACGAAGACTCCAGCAAGCTTGGCGCCGCCGCCGTGGCAATCCGGCTGGGCACCATCGGCGCAGTCATCCTCTGCATTGCAGGCGGTTTCGCCTATGCCGGCGGATGGCTGACGCCCGGGAGATTGACCCAGGGCAAGGTGATTGACGGCTTCGAGGCCGTCAACGGCAGGCACATCGGCTTCCGGCGCAACCACGCCAAGGGGCTGTGCGCAACCGGATGGTTCGACAGCACGGGCGCGGGCACGGCGTTCAGCAAGGCCGATGTGCTGGCGCCGGGGCGCGTGCCCGTGACCGGGCGCTTCGCCTTTGCGGGGGGCATGCCTTTCATCCCGGATGCGCCGACCCTGGTGCGCAGCCTCGCCCTGCAGTTCAACCCCCGGGGCGGGGAAGAGTGGCGAACTGCGATGATCGACATTCCGGTCTTCCCGTTCGCCAACGTGCAGGCGTTCTACGATCAGATGATCGCTTCGGTTCCCGATCAGCGGACCGGCAAGCCAGACCCCGAGAAGATGAAGGCGTTCGCCGCGACGCATCCAGAGTTCGGGTCAGCCATCGCCATCGTGAGCAAGCGTGCGGTGTCTTCTGGCTTTGCAAACGACACCTACAACGGACTCGACACCTTCCTGTTCGTCAACAAGGCAGGCGTCGCCATACCGGTGCGGTGGTCCGCCGTTCCTGTGCGAGCGTTCGCGCCGGCCGGTCCCCCATCGCACAACGATCCCAACTACCTCTTCGATGGCCTGATTGCCGATGCCGCCCAACAGCCATTGCAGTGGAAGATGGTGGTCACCATTGGCCACCCCACCGATCCGGTCAGTCCCAACGTTCCCTGGCCCGACGACCGAACGCGCGTGGAGGTGGGCACCGTGACGCTCGACCACCTGACGGCGGAAGAGCGCGGCACCTGCACTGACATCAATTTCGATCCGACCGTGCTGCCCGCCGGCATGCGCACGTCGGCGGATGCAATCCCGAGCGCCCGCTCGGCTGCGTACGCGAAATCGTTCACGCTGCGGCAACGCGAGCGCGCCGCCAAGCCACCCAGTGCCGTCACAGAAGCCGAAGTCCAGGCAGGAGGTCGATCATGAAATCCAGTGTCCGTGGTTTCTCGCTGCCTTCCCGCATCCTGCACTGGGCGATGGCGGTGCTCATCCTTGCGATGCTGTTCATCGGGATTGGCATGGTGGCGACGGTGTCGTCGCGGTATCTGGCGCTGTTGTCGCTGCACAAGGCGATTGGCATCGGCATCCTGTTGCTGGCGCTGATTCGTGTCTGCAACCGGCTGTTGAGCCGGCCGCCGGTATTGCCGCAGTCGATGCCCCGGCTGCAGCGCGTGGCGGCCAAGACATCGCATGTGGTGCTGTACGGCTTGATGCTCGCCATGCCCTTGATCGGATGGGGCATGCTCTCGGCGGGCGGCTATCCGGTGGTGCTGGCCGGCGCGGTGCAACTGCCGCCCATCTTGCCGCACAGCGCTCATCTCTATGCGTTCTTGCGGGAGACACACACTGTAGGCGCGTTCTTGCTGCTCGCCGTCCTCTTGCTTCACATCGCGGCCGCGCTGTACCACGGCATGATCCGGCGTGACGGCGTGCTGGCATCGATGACGACAGGCACCGCACGGTAGTGCGCGACACCGCCGCGATAGGGCGCCTGCTCCTCGCTGCCACGCTCACGGCAGTAGGTGCAGGCCTGGGCGGGATGGCACTGGCGTTGCTGCTCCATGCGATCCAGCATCTGGCCTATCACTACAGCCTTTCTCACGTGGTGAGTAGCGAAAGCTTCCTGGCCGGCGTGKAGAGCGCCACGCCGCTCCGGAGGCTGGCGGTGGCGATGGGCGCGGGCGTTGTGGCGGGCGTCGGCTGGTTCGCCCTCTATCGCTATGGACGTCCGCTGGTCAGCATCAAACGTGCTGTCGACGAAGGCGCGCCCATGCCGCCCGGGTCGACCATTGTCCACGCGCTGCTTCAGATCTTCACCGTTGCCATGGGTTCTCCGCTGGGCCGCGAAGTGGCGCCGCGCGAGATCGGCGCACTGATTGCCTCGCGCCTCGCTGCGGTCTTCGCGCTACCGGCGGAACAACGGACCTGGATCGTGGCCGCCGGCGCAGGAGCCGGGCTGGCTGCGGTCTACGGCGTGCCGCTGGCCGGCGCGGTCTTCACCCTCGAAGTCCTGCTCGGCACGTTTAACCCGAGCGCGGCGGCCTTGGCGCTGTTTATGTCCGCGCTGGCGGCGCTCATCGCGTCCCTCGGGCTCGGTTCGGGCGTGCAATACGCTGTTCCTACGCTATCGCTCAACCATTGGCTCACGGTGTGGGCGCTCCTGTTCGGGCCGATCTTCGGTGTCGCCGGCTTTGCATTCAGGCGGGCGACTGCCACTGCCCGCGCCCACGCGCCGCGCGGCGTCTGGCTGCCCGTGCTCTGCATGCTGAGCTTTACGGCGCTGGGGCTCCTGAGCATGCGTTTTCCGGAATTGCTGGGCAACGGCAAGGGCCCGGCGCAGCTCGGATTCCAGGGCGAGATGGCGCTGGGCATGGCCTGCACGCTGCTCGCACTCAAGGTGATCGTCATCTGCGCATCGTTGCGCGCGGGGGCCATCGGCGGCCTGTTGACGCCCGGGCTTGCGTGCGGAGCGCTGCTTGCGATTGCGTGCAGCGCGCTGTGGAATGCCGCCTTGCCCGGCGTTTCGGCAAGCGCCTGCGCGATTGTCGGCGGGGCGGCATTCCTCGCTACGTCGATGCGCATGCCCCTGACGGCCATCGTTCTGGTGGCGGAGTTCACCGGTTTGCCCCAAGCGCTGGTGCCGGCGGTCCTGCTCGCGGTGGCGGGATCGGTCGGCGCGGCGCGGCTCTGCGCGCGGCTGCCCGCGCCATAGTTGGGCGCGACGGTAACGTCGGGAAGCCAGTAACAGGGGAGGTGGCTCGCCTAAGGGTTCCGGGCGCCCCCGCCCGATGGCACCTGGCGTGCCAGGAATCGATCGAGCTGGCCAGCGAACGCCTTGCTGTCCTGTGCCGAGTACGGTGCCGGCCCGCCGGTATCGATGCCTGAGKCGCGGAGCTGATCCATCACATCGCGCATTGTCAGTCGCTCCTGGATATTCTCGCGACTGAACCAGCTTCCCCGAGGGTCGAGCACGTGAGCGCCCTTGTCCAAAGCCGCGGCGGCCAGAGGGATATCCGCCGTAATCACGAGGTCACCGCTGCAGGCCAGTTCAACGATACGGTTGTCGGCGGCATCGAACCCCGCCGGCACCTGGATCGTCTTGATAAAACGGGACGGCGGCGTGCGCATGTACTGGTTTGCCACCAGCGTGACGCACACTTCGACACGCTGCGCGGCTCGATACAGCATTTCCTTGACGACAACCGGGCAGGCGTCTGCGTCAACCAGTACTTGCATTGGGGGTTCCAATTAGGGGGTGGGAGCGGGCATGGTACCGCCTGCGGGGGCCGTCCGCGTGCGCAAGCGCAAAATTGTGCATGCATCGTTAACGGGTGGCCCTTGAGTAGGCAAGGCCTGAGCCCCATAATGCCAGCGCCTTACCTGTAGGGCGCTGGCGGAGCAGCCCGGCGCTCGCAACCGGAACCTAACCATGATCGACTACATAGCGAACCTGATCCGCTCCTACGGCCTCACCATCGTCAAGGTGCTGGTTGTCCTGATTTGCGGCGGCTGGCTGATGGGCGCACTCCGCGCCGAGGCGGGCGGCGCGCTATCGAACGCAATCATCGTCGCAATGGTGATTGTCGTGGCTTGGATCGTCCGCCTGGACGTGAAGGCCGCTGCTGCCAAACGGCGTTAATCGGACCTGCCACCGTAGCAAGCTTTACCCGATTCTTTCGCCCACCAGTTCTTCGCTTTTAGCCCAGAGCGCCTTGGCTGTTTGCGGATTGAAGGCATGGGGGCTGGCGCCGTCCACGAAACTGCCGTCCGAGGAAGGCTCGACGACATGGCAATTCTCGCAATAACGTCCCCCGATGTCGTCTGCGGATGCGACGACGCCAGCCCAGACCGAAGTCGCCGCTCCCTGAGGAATGCTCTTCCAGCGGATGGTCGCCTTACCTTCGGCCGCCAGTTGGGCGTTCAGCGCCTCAATTCGTTCTTGGATCATGACCGGATCTACGTAACGCCCCAGCTCTGTCTGGATGGTGCCGGGGTGGACCGCCGTCGCGCGCACGCCGCGCGCCTTGTTGCGTCGATCGAATTCGACGGCGAACAGGACGTTGGCGGTCTTGGACTGCGAATAGGCTAGTCCTTCGGAATAGGGCTTGTGTTCAAAGTTCGGATCCTCCAGATCGACGTCTGCGACCCGATGCGACGAGGACGCGAGCATGACCAGTCGCGCGCCAGCCGGCATGAGCGTTGCGATCCGGTTGACCAATGCGAAATGGCCAAGGTGGTTCGTGCCGAACTGCATCTCGAAGCCGTCTACGGTGCGTCCAAACGGCGTTGCCATCACTCCCGCATTGGCAATGACCAGATCGAAAGGTTTTCCTGCTGCAAGGAGCGTATCGGCGCAGCGCCGGACGCTCGAAAGGGAAGCCAGGTCCATCTCCACGATTTCGAATTGCCCATTGCCGCCGCTGGCCGCCGCGCGAACGTCGGTAGTCGCCGCCTCGGCCTTCCTCAGATCTCGTGCCGCACCCACCACTTCAGCGCCGTGCGCCACGAGGGATCGCGCAGTCTCGACGCCCAGTCCGGCGGATACACCCGTGACCAGCACCCGTTTCCCCTTGAGGTCGATCCCGGCCAGCACATCGTTTGCTGTCGATTTCCAACCAAGCGAGCCGTTTGACATATGTTTTTCCACAGGTCGTTGAAGATGCGTACACTCTAAGTGTGTACTGCACTACATAGTCAATAGACCGATCATGATGATTTCGGAGTTTTCCCACATCACGGGACTGTCGCGGGAGACGGTGCGCTTCTACGTACGGCTCGGGCTTTTCCGGCCGACAACAAGCGGCAAGGGAGGGCGACGTCCCTATCAGCTTTTCACCGACGAGGATCGCCGGGCCGCCGAGGTGGTCCGGGTGGGGCAGTCCCTCGGCCTATCGCTCAAGGAAATCGCCGCCCTGGATACCGAGCGCCGAGAAACCGGCTTCTCTCCGGATCGCAGGACCGAAATCCTGAAGGGACAACTTGCCGGACTCGAAGCGAAGGCGGCGGAACTGGACTCGATGATCCGCTTCGTACGCGCGAAGATCGATTGGGTGGCGGCAGGCGGGCGGGGCTCCCACCCGGACCTGGGATCCTGCGGATGTGACACTGCCGGCTCCCTCACTTGACAGGCCTGTCCGCTACCGTCCCGATATCCGTCGTCAACGGCTTCCTGTCGGGCGCGGATCCGGCTGCTATTGCGCGGCTTGCCGAACGCTCGGGTATTGCGCATGAACTGCTGCAACAACCCGCCGCGCGGGTCACCCAGGAACAGTTCGCCACGCTCTATCGGCTGCTGGCGATGGAGCTTGATGATGAAATGCCTGGCATCTTCAGCCGTCCGCTGCGTAATGGCGTGCTGAAGTTCCTGGGTCTCAGCCTGCTCGACGCGCCAAGGCTGGAGGTAGCCCTGCATCGTTTTGGCCAGTTCTTCCACCTGATCCTTGATGAATTTCGTCTGACGTTACGGCGTGAGGGTGGGGAGGGGTATGTCGAACTGGTGGCGAACCCGGATGGCCCGGGCGTGAGCGTGCTGGGCTGCGAACTGATGCTGAAGCTGGTGCATGGGATGGCCTCGTGGCTCATCCGCCATAGAATCGTGCTCAATGGTGCCGAGTTCGCCTTTCCGCACCCGCCGCAGAGCAGCGATCATCTCTATCTGTTTCCAGGCCCGGTCCGCTTTGACTGCGCACGCACGCAGATCAGTTTCGATGCGGCCTACCTTGACTTGCCGGTCAGGCAACGCAAGCCGGACCTCGAAACATTTCTTGCACGCGCGCCTGAAGACTGGATATTCGTCGCCTTCGCCGAGCAGTTGACCTGCCACCGCGTGCGCCAGCACCTTGCCGAATGCCTGCCTGCGTCGCCGACCATCGATGCGGTCGCGCAGGCACTCCATCACTCCGTGCGCACCTTGTGCCGGCGCCTGTCGGCCGAAGGCACGACGTTCCAGGCCATCAAGGACGAGGTGCGGCGCGATCTTGCCATCCAGCGCCTGACGCGTTCCGAAGATCCCATTGCCGCGATTGCCTACGACGTAGGCTTCGACAATCCCACCGCCTTCCATCGGGCGTTCCGGCACTGGACGGGCAGCACCCCCAACGCCTACCGTCGCCCACTCTGATCCGTCGATCGGCGCCGGCTGGCGTCGATCGGTGCGGACTGTCAATCCTGGCCGTCGACTAACAAATCCTGCCACTTCAGGCAACGCTCACGCCGTCTGCCGGGTGCGTGCGCGGCTTCGAGGCCGAAAGCGGCACGATTTGTCAGCGAATGGGCCAGTTCGGGTAATCGGCTTTGCGCTGCCGGACATTACGATCACTCCGTCAATGTCGCAGCGCAGCAGGCCACCGAGCCGCGGGCGCTGCATCTCAAGATAAAGAGGCACGAGATGAGCTATACCGCACCCACCAAGGACATGCTGTTTGTTATCCGGGATCTGGCCGGACTCACAAAGATTGCCACGCTTCCCGGTTTCGAGGACGCCACCCCGGAGACGGTCGAGGCGGTTCTCGATGAGGCCGCGAAATTCCACGGCGAGGTCCTGGCGCCGCTGAACGTGGCAGGGGACAGGGCCCCGAGCAGTTGGCACGACGGTGAAGTGCGGACCACGGCCGGCTTCAAGGAGGCGTTTCGCCAGTTCGGGGAAGGCGGCTGGCAAGGCGTGGTCCATCCGACCGAATTCGGCGGACAGGGATTGCCCAAGCTGGTCGCCACGCCATGCATCGAGATGATGAACGCGGCAAACATGTCCTTCGCGCTGTGTCCGCTGCTGACCGACGGCGCCATCGAGGCACTGCTCACGGCGGGCTCCGACGAACTGCAGCAGCGCTACCTGCCGCGCCTGATCGCAGGCGAATGGACCGGGACGATGAACCTCACCGAGCCGCAGGCCGGCTCCGACCTCGCGCTGGTGCGCTCGCGTGCCGTGCGTCAGGCGGACGGCGCCTACAAGGTATCGGGCACCAAGATCTTCATCACGTACGGCGAGCACGACATGGCCGAGAACATCGTGCATCTGGTGCTGGCACGCACGCCGGACGCACCCGAAGGCGTGAAGGGCATCTCGCTGTTCCTGGTGCCGAAGTTCCTCGTCAACGATGACGGCTCGCTGGGGGCGCGCAACGATGTCCAGTGCGTGTCGATCGAGCACAAGCTCGGCATCAAGGCCAGCCCGACCGCCGTGCTTCAGTTCGGCGATCACGGCGGCGCCACGGGCTACCTGATCGGGCAAGAGAACCGCGGCCTGGAATACATGTTCGTCATGATGAATTCGGCGCGCTTTGGCGTGGGCGTGCAGGGCATCGCGATTTCGGATCGCGCATACCAGCAGGCCGTCGCCTACGCGAAGGATCGCGTGCAGAGCCGCCCGGTGGACGGCACGGCAAAGGAACCCGTCCCGATCATCCGGCACCCCGACGTTCGCCGCATGCTGACCGAAATGCGGGCGCTGACCGAAGGCGCACGGGCGCTCGCGCTGGTGGCGGCTGGCTACTCGGACATCGCGCACGCCGCTGCCGATCCCGAGACGCGCGCGCAACATGCCGCGGTCTACGAATACCTCGTGCCCGTCATCAAGGGATGGAGCACGGAGATGTCGCTGGAGGTCACCAGCCTCGGCGTGCAGGTGCACGGCGGCATGGGCTTTATCGAGGAAACGGGTGCGGCGCAACACTACCGCGATGCGCGCATCCTGCCGATCTATGAAGGCACCACCGCCATCCAGGCCAACGATCTGATTGGCCGCAAGACCGTGCGCGACGGCGGCGCCACCGCACGGGCCATCCTCGCGCAGATCGACGACACGCTTGTCGCGCTCGCGGAACGTGGCGCCAATGCGGCATGCAGCGCAATGTACAAGCGTCTGAGCGCGGCGCACACCGCACTGGCGAACGTCATCGAGTTCGTCGTCGCGAAAACGCGTACCGATGCCAACGCCGTGTTCGGTGCCAGCGTGGCCTACCTGAAGCTGGCTGGCATTGTGCTGACCGGATGGCAGATGGCGCGGGCGCTCATCGTTGCCATCGAGAAGCATCACGAGGACGAGGCCTTCTACGGCGCCAAGATCGCCACCGCGGCGTTCTTTGCCAACCATATCCTGGTGCGCGCGCCGGCCATGGAGGCGGCGATCACCAGTGTCGCCGGCACGGACGGATTCCTGGCCTTGAACGACGCGCAGTTCTGACGCAGTCAGACCAGACCCCGACACATTGAAGGACAGCAGCATGAAAATCGACGGTTACAGCATGGCGACGCTTGGCGCGTTCGTCGGCCAGGAGTTGGGCGTATCGGACTGGGTCGAGATCGATCAGGCGCGCATCGATGCATTTGCAGACTGCACGGACGACCACCAGTGGATCCACGTGGACGTGGACCGGGCGGGTCGCGAAAGCCCGTTTGGCGGCACCGTCGCGCACGGGTTCCTCACGCTTTCCCTGCTGGGCGGCCAGCTGACCCGCATGGGCATCGTCCCGGTCGATGCGAAAGCGGCCGTGAACTGCGGGCTGGAGAAAACGCGCTTCCTGACGCCGGTGAGGGCCGGCGCCCGGGTGCGCAATCGTGTGAAGCTGCTCGCGGCAGAGGACAAAGGCGAAGGCCGCATCATGCTGAGGACGGAGAACACCATGGAGATCGAGGGCCAGGCCCGGCCGGCTCTGGTCGCCGAGTCGCTGGCATTGCTGGTGGCCTGAGGAGAGAAACCATGGAAATGACGAAGCAACGTACAGGCAAGGCCGGCAAGCCAACCAAGGCCAATCGGCCGGCCTTGCCCGACAGCGGTGGCGCCATCGCCGCCGTCCCCAATCCCTTTGTGGGCCTGCGCCCGGAGGATCTGGCTTCCACCGCCCACCAGATCGGCACGCAATGCGTTCAGGAGCCCGCGCTGCTGCTGGAACAGCAGACGCAACTGGCGCATGACCTGCTGCGCGTGCTCGCCGGCACGGCCAGTGCCCCGCCAGCCCGCGACCGTCGCTTTGCGGACCGGGAGTGGCATGACAACCCGCTGTTCCGCATGCCGCTGCAGGGCTACCTTGCGTGGCGGGATGCCGCGGCCGGCTTTGTCAGCCGCTCTGTCATGGATGCACGCAGCAAGGAGCGCGCGCAGTTCTTCACATCACTCGTTTTCGATGCGCTGGCGCCGACCAATATGCTGTTGGGCAACCCGGCGGCGCTCCGGGAGACTTTCGAATCGGGCGGTCTCAGCCTGCTCTCCGGGATGACCAACCTGCTKACCGATGCCCTGACCAATCAGGGCATGCCTTCCCAGGTCGACAAGGGCGCGTTTCGTGTTGGCAAGGATCTGGCCAAGACACCGGGAACGGTGGTTTTCCGCAATGACATACTCGAACTGATCCAGTACACGCCCGTCACGGCCAAAGTCCACGCTCGCCCGCAGCTTATCGTGCCGCCCCAGGTCAACAAGTTCTATGTGTTCGACCTCGCTTCGGGCAAGAGCATCGTCGAGTACCTGGTGGGGCAGGAATTCCAGGTGTTCATGGTGAGCTGGCGCAATCCGACTGCCGCGCAGCGCGAGTGGAATCTCGACACCTACGTGGCGGCGCTGATCGAAGCGATCCATGCCATCCGCGATATCACCGACAGTGATGATGTGAACCTGCATGGCGCCTGCGCCGGCGCGATGACAATGGCGGCGCTGATGGGCTATTGCGCAAGCCGTGGCGAGAAACTGGTACATGCCGCCACGCTGATGGTGTCCGTCTTCGGCCTGGACGAGCAGTCTCAGCTAGGCCTGTTCGCCACGCCGGAGGCCGTTACCACCGCGCGGCAAAGCAGCCAGGCGAGGGGTGTGCTCGACGGCGAGGAACTGGGCCGGGTATTCGCATGGATGCGGCCCAATGATCTGGTGTGGAACTACTGGGTCAACAACTACCTGCTTGGCAAGGCGCCGCCGGCGTTTGATGTCCTGTACTGGAATAACGACACGACGCGGCTGCCCGCAGGATTCCATTGCCAGTTGCTCGACATCCTCTCGGACAACCTGCTTGCCACCCCGGGCGCGCTGACGGTGCTGGGCGAGCCCATCGATCTGTCGAAGGTCGCCTGCGACAAGTTCGTGTTGGCCGGCGTCACCGACCATATCACCCCGTGGCAGGGCGTGTACCGCGCCGCACGTGCCTTTGGCGGACAGACCGAATTCGTCCTGAGCTCCAGCGGCCACATTCAAAGCCTGATCAACCCGCCCGGCAACGCGAAGGCGAAGTTCTTCGTGAACGGCGACGATACGTCCGACCCGCAAGCCTGGCTGGACGGCGCCGAGGCCACGTCCGATTCGTGGTGGAACCACTGGAGCCAGTGGCTGAAGCAGCGGTCCGGCCCGAAGCGCAACGCACCCTTGGCGCCTGGCAACGCACGCCACGCACCGTGCGGCGAAGCCCCCGGACGCTACGTGATCGAAGCCTGACGCCCGGCCATGTCGCAGTGTTCCCAGTTTTTCAACGCAACCTGAATGGAGACCATGAAGATGGAATCKACCAACACCGCGGGCGCGTTCGCCCCGCACAAGAAGCTGTTTGACTTCGTCAAACACAACCGCCTTGACCCGGTGGCGATCCTGGAGTCCCGTCGCAAGGACATCGAGGCGCTGGCCGGCGTCAATCTCGCGCTGCTGAGCGGCCTGCAATCGCTGGTCCGTCTGCAGGCCGAGTACCTGAGTGGCACCGCAGCCGATCTGCAGTCGCTCGGCACGCCGAAGCAGGGCGATGACGCCAAGGCTTCGGCTGTGCGCGTGACCGACCTGCTGCCGCTCAGCCTGAACAAGGCCGTGACCGGTCTGCGCGGCCTGACCGACACCGTGTACAAGACGCAAGCCGACAGCTTTGCCGTGGTCGGCAAGCGTTTCGCGGAGAACGTGGAAGAAGTGAAGAGCATCCTGCGCCCCAAGCCGTAACCCCCGCGGCACGGCCTCCCCGGGCCGTGCCGTCCCGCCCGCTTCAGGGCAATGCATCCAGGACGACTTGATGACAATAAACGGTGCCAGCGTTGAATCTGGCCACAAGATGGCAATCCGGACCGTAGACCTGGATGGACAGGTGCTGCGGGTCGGCATCCGGCCCGGCAACGATGCGGGGCCGCCGCTCCTCATGTTCAACGGTATCGGCGCCAATCTCGAACTCGTCGAACCGTTCGTCGATGCGCTCGAGGGTGTCGAAGTGATCATCTTCGATGTCCCCGGCGCTGGCGGTTCTCCCGCGCCGCTGCTTCCCTATCGTCTGTCCAACCTGTGCGTGCTCGCCGACAAACTGCTTGGCCATCTCGGCTATGAAGGGCAGGTCGACGTGCTCGGCGTTTCCTGGGGCGGGGCGCTCGCGCAGGAGTTCGCGCATCTCTACCCGATGCGCTGCCGGCGCCTTGTGCTGGCGGCAACGTCGCCCGGCGTGATCATGGTGCCGGGTAGCGTGTCGGTCCTCTCGAAGATGATCGGCGCGCGCCGCTATAACGACCCGGACTACCTGCGGCGCGTGGGCGCCGATATCTATGGCGGTGCCTTCCGCGACGATCCCGGATTGCTGGAAGCGCACGGCCGGCATATGCATCCGCCGCGCGGCCGCGGCTATGTGTACCAGTTGCTGGCGGCATGGGGATGGAGCAGCCTGTTGTGGCTCGGCGCTCTGGGCCAGCCCACGCTGGTCATGCACGGCTCCGACGATCCCATCGTGCCCCTGGTCAATGCCAGGATCCTCGCTTCGCGCATTCGACATGCAGCGCTCCACATCTTCGACGATGGACACCTCTTTCTCCTGACTCGCGTCAGCGAAGCAGCAACGGTGGTGCTGCGTTTCCTGCGTCAGCCTCAGGCCTGACGCAGTGGTCMCCCGGAATCCGGGAGGCCACCTTTGTCAGATTCGCTTTAGTCAGAATTTGTGACGCAGGCCTACGGCTGCACCGATCATCGTGCTCTGCCCGTTGCCAAGGGCATAGCTGTTGCCCAGCGACAGGCTGTTGGCGTAGACGGTTGCCAGCGATTCGAGCATCAGGCCGGCGTTCCTGGCGAACGCCGTGGTCACATAGACATCGGTACGCTTCGAGAACGCGTAGTTCGCGACGAAGGCGATCTGCCATGGGTTGGCCACTTGCGTGTTGCCGTACAGACTCTTCACGTTGTCGTAGTTGTATTCGAGCGTGAGGCCCACGGCAGGGGAGACCTGGTAGATCGCACCGATCCAGTAGAAATCGTCACGCTGAAACATAACGTCCGCCGCATTCGTGTTTCGACCCCAGCGATAACCGCCCATGATCCTGGCCGGGCCGTAGGCGTAGCTGGCGCCGACCACGGCCTTCCTGACGGTGCCACTGCTCGTATCGATGGTCGGATTCCACTGGTCGTAGCCGATGGTGAGGCCAATCGGACCCGCTTCATACGCCACGGCAGCCCCGTAGGCGGAGTCGCGCCGAAACTGGCCAGGCACCTCGCCATTGCCACCAATCGGCGTCGCGATGCCGACCGTCGCGGGCAKGGCCACCCCGACGCCAAAGGACCAGTGTGCAATTGCCTTCACCGGGCCAAACTGGCCGCTGTACTTGATGGTGTTGTCTTCGCGGAAATTCGGGCCCGATTGCAGGATGATGGGCTCGTACTGCGTGGCATAGGCGGTCGGCGAGTAATTCGCGAGCATCTCGAACATCGAGGTGTACTGGCGGCCAAAACTGACCTGGCCATAAGAACTCTGCAGGCCCACCAACGCCTGGCGGCCGAACAGGCGGCCACTTTGCTGCGAGGTGCCGGTCTCCAGATTGAAGCCGCTTTCCAGGACAAAGATGGATTTCAAGCCACTACCGAGGTCTTCAACACCACGCAGGCCCCAACGCGACCCGGCCAGTCCGCCCGAGGTCATACGGGCGACGTCATGGGATGGCCCGCGATTGAACTGATTGAACGCCGTAGGTACAACGCCCAGGTGATTGACATACTCGACGTTCACATCCGCCACACCGTAGAGCGTGACGCTAGACTGCGCAAATGCCGCCCCAGAACACAGGGGCAGCGATGCGATGGCGATGTTCTTCAGTTTCACCCCGGTCTCCTCCCATCATCTTGCATGGAGATGCGACGTCGGACCCTCCCATGGCACTCATCATAGGAGAGTTGGGGAGGGCGGTCAGGTCTGTGCCTGCGAGGCGCGCTCGGTCTCGATGCGACGCAGGTCGGCGGCGTAGTACTTGCGCCCGATCGCGAAACACAATGTGGCGCACAGGCCGGCCAGCGGAATGATCTGCAGGGCGCCAAGCAAACCGATTCTGTCGGCGAGCAGTCCCGTCACAAAGGGACCGGGCGCAAGGCCCAGCAGGTTGTTGGCGAGCGTGAGCGTGGCGAAGGCCGTCGCGTGAATGCTGGGATGCGTGAGGTTGGCCACCACGGCGCTCGCCGGTCCGGCCGTACCGCCGACCAGTAGCATGCCGGCAAAGATCAGGACCATTTGCGTCGTGCCCGCCGGCGTGTGGAAGGCCGCCACGAGCAGCACGCAGCTGGTGGTGCTGTAGGCAATGGCCATCAGCCACTTGCGGGTCGGGGCATTGCGGGCGGCCCAGTCGGTCAGCGCACCGCAGGCAATCATGCCTGCGCCGGCCGCCAGCACGAAGCCTGCGGCTGTCAGGCCTGCACGGTCCGTCGCCATGCCGTAGTAGCGTGACAGGTAGCTCGGCATCCACGCAAGCAGGGCGCCCGTGACCAGCAACTGCATGGCGCTGCCGACATAGGTACAAAGAATCGAAGGGGCCGAGAACAGGGCGGATACCAGGGGCCGCAAAGCCAGGCGTTTGGGTGCTCCCGCGTCGCCCTTGTCCTCGCCAATCCGCGCGCGCTGCGCCTTCAGGCGCGGTTCCGTCACCACGAAGCGAAACACGGCTACGAGTATCAGGCCGAAGATGGCCATCGCGGCGAACGCCCAGCGCCACCCGAGATGAGCGGCGAGGGTGCCGCCCAGGGCCATTCCCAGCACCGATCCGAACGGGCCGCCGGCAATGAACGCGGCGCTCAGGCTGGAGCGCAAGCGGCGGGGAAATACCGACAGCACCATGGCAATGCCCACGCTGCCATAGGCGGCTTCGCCGACGCCCACGCACAGTCGGGCGATGAACATTTCGCCGAAGTTCGTCGCCACGGCACAGCCGAGCGTAGCGAGGMTCMACAAGCCGGCCATCAGCATGAGGCTCTTGACCCGGCCCCAGCGGTCCGCGAGGACAGACAGTGGCAATGTCAGGATCCCCACCATCAGCGCAACAATGCCGCCGAGCGCGCCGAGTTCCGTATCGGTCAGCGCCCATTCCTGCTTCAGTAGCGGAAATACGGCATTGAGCACCTGGCGCGACATGTAGTCTGACAGCAGCAGACCAAAGCCCAGCGCGAACACTACCCACGAGTAGTAGTGGAGTCCGACTGGCCTGACTGGATCTGCTGCCATGGTCGGAAATGTGGAACGTTGTTCGAGCATGAATACCTCAGAAGGATCACTTTGACGACTCCCGGCCACTTGAGCCGAGGCGCTGACGCGTCCTTCCATGGCGCTTGCCAACGTCCGGTCGCAACGGAAGCAAGTATCTAGAATCAGTTGCGTACGGTTTGACCGTTCGGGACATGCATTTTGCTTTTCGGGATAGTCCGGGAAAACCTGAGGGCCCGGATGCCGTGTCCGGTGGTCCGACGCCGACTTCGGCGAACTGCACCGGGTCAGCTAGTATGAAATGCGACGAGGCGAATGCATCGAACTCGTCTTTTCCCTAACGACACGGTTGCCATGCAAGACAAGCCTGACACAACAACATTCGTGCCGTTCAGCGTGTTGCTGCGCGATGGACGGGAGGTGCTGGTTCGGGAGATTGCCGAAGACGACAGGGCTGGCCTGCTGGCGGCGTTCGACAGACTTTCCGCCGACGCGCGTTACACGAGATTCATGGCCGCCATGCAACAGCTACCCGAAGCCATGCTCGAGCACGCAACGCATCCGTCGCCGGAGTGCGAGCTTGCCCTGGTGGCAGTAGCCACCAAAGGCAAGGGCCCGTCTATTGTGGGGGGCGTGCGCTATGCCGCGGCGCCCGGCAACGATACCTGCGAGTTTGCGGTCACGATCGTCGATGACTGGCATGGGCTTGGCCTTGCCAGCCGACTGCTGAGCACGCTAATCGACACCGCTCGCCGCCGCGGTTACCGATCCATGGAAGGCTATGTCCTGTCATCGAACACCGCGATGCGGCGATTGGCTCACCGCTTAGGATTTGCCGACGTACCGTGTCCCGACGACACGACGCTGCGCGTGGTGACCCTTGCGCTGTAAGAGAGTGTTGATCGGGATGGTTGGGGCACCGGAGTACGAATTGTATTTAACATAAGATAGATTATGCATAAAGGTTCGATCAGGCAGTAGGGGTCAGAAGAAGTCATTACGTCAAATACCAAGCCCCCAGAACCGGGGGTTCAAAACGTAAAAGCCAGCACATAAGGTGCTGGCTTTTTTGTTGCCGGAGAGGTCATGAAGAACCCGTCCAGGCGCTGGGTCAGTCCAACTGAATTCGACAAATACACCAGCGGCCTACCACGCAAACACCTTTCTCGTCTATTGCGCAGATGCGACAGAACTATCCGGGACTGGCAGACGGGCCGACGGCCTATCCCTGCCTGGACCATCGACACCCTCCGCATGCACGGCCTGGACGCGATACGAGCCTACCGGGAGATTTTCGGATCCTATCCACAGTAGGTCGCGTGTTATCGTTACGACATCCGTAACGAATAATAAGACCGCAAATGCGTGCAGCCCTCGTCGCCCTTCTGGTCTGCCTGACTGCTACCACAGTTCAGGCAGCGAAATGCAGAAACGGTACCAAAATCACGACCGAATACGATCCTTGCCCGCCGGGCTACACCGACATCACCGGTMAGCAATATGGCGAAGTATTCGGAAGCCCGCCATGCACTGAACCGTTGCCAGCAGACGTTCTCGTCTGTCGCCTACCGGCACCAGCGACAAAAGAGAGTCGTGCTCATCAAAAGGAACCGCCGGTAAATGTGGAGTGGACCAAAAAAGGCGACTTGTAGAAGGGTGGTCTGCCTGATCGCTTCGAGCTCAAAGCCGGCGCTCCTGGTGAGACCCGCTACTCGGTCCCGCCAGCCTCGCTGAGCCGCTCGACAACAGCCACGAGGGTTGCCCAGGCTGAATGCAATACGCGGTTCTGCCTGGGCGCGGACACTCCTAACGCTAGATGCAGCCGAAACCGAATCTGTGGCCACAGAAGCTTGTCACCCGCGTTCGGGCGATGTACCAAGGTTGCTCGAAATGGCATGCTGCACAGGGTATCAATGACCAGGTGAGCGGCTATGAACCATATCGACGAAATCGAGTGCATCTGCGGAACGACGGTCGAGATCTCCGAATTTCAGCTCGGCCTCAGAGGCGAACCGGTGCACACTGCTGCGCCCTGCCCTATATGCGGCAAAGTCCTATATGAGACCGATATCGACGGCATCKTTCTCGTGGAGGTGATATTCCCTCGAGTACAGCGCAGTCATCTCTCACCCTAGGCGCCCTTTTTCGTTACGCGCTTGGGCGTAACGCCTTTTGACGAAGGACAGATGGCGTCCCATAACCGGCTGTGCTGCTCCACGCTCAGCCCCAATGCGGGCCAGTCCTTGAGCGGCCCCTTCGAGAAAATCGCACCCTGCTCCAATGTCTTGCGAGCCCTGCGCAACTGCACCATCGTGTCAATCATCAGCTCAAACGACACTGGATTTCCGTTACCAGTACCCGTAACGGTTTCCGCATATTTGTTGCCACGCCCAGCACGCTCCGACAACAACTCACAGATACGACGCTGCATCTCGTCAATCGTCTCGTGAGCTTCGGCCAGCTCCGCCTTCGTGGCATCCAGCTCGGCTCGCAACTCGGCCATGTCGTCTTCCAGATCCGCCACGTCCAGGAGCGCTTCAGGATCGACGACAGGTCGATGCATAGGCGACACGCGTTCAGCGCGCCTACGAGCCCGATACGCGGCTTGGCGCTCGGCATTCGACAGCGCACCAAGCTTGCGAGGCCGGCCACGACCGCGCTTCGCCTCGCCCACTTCCAACTCGCCAGTCCGACTATCCGTTACGTCACGCATATTTGCCTCCGTGTCTATGCCTGTATTTTACGTTACTCGTAACGAATATTCAATTACTGTTACACGTTCCAGCGTAACGAAAATTACCGCCCGCCACGGTCGAACACCTCGAGGCTGATTGGATCGACCGGCCGACCAGCCGCGGCGAGCTGCTGGCCATAGTCTCGAGACGGTTCAACCTGGCGCGGCCGCTCCTGGACACCATCGGCGTCAAAGGCCATGAAGAACCCGTCCCGAACGATCTGCTGGCACTGGTCCGTGTTGACCTGGAGCTTCGTGCCCTGCTGCGTGTAGCACTGACACCGGTTCTTGCCAGTCACGCACGCCGCCGGCACAGGAACACGCTTCGGCTGCGTGAGCTGGTCGTACACGGGCGACGTATAGTCCAGGCCAGCAATGCGCGGGGTGTAAGCCTGGATGTACTCGCCAGTCGAAAGCGGCCGCGACCGCCGGTCCCCTTCCGTCCCGTACGCAATAGCACCGGGTGCACGACCAGGTGCATGCGCTTTGATCGCCGCCGCCTCCTCAGACTCCCCGTGCATAGGCATATAGACCTTCCGATAACCGACATACCCAAGGAACGCCATCGCGGCCAGCACCAGCGGAATGATGGCCAGGACCTTTGTCGGAATCTTCCGCTTAACCGTATGCACCTCAGCCGACTTGTACAGACCGTAGACGGTCTTGGGAAACTTGAACGTCTTGCGGATCGAGTCCCTACGCCCCGCCGGCTTGTCGCAGTTCTCGCGCACCGCATTCCACTCATGAAGGCTCGAAGACTGAGCGCCGAACTTGCGCACCAGGTGCAGATGCCGACCAACCAGCCGTCGCGCATTAGTGTCAATCAGCATCGGATGCTGCGTGATCAGGAAAAGGCTGATCCCGTTATGCCGCAATGTTTCAAGCGCAGCCACATGACGAGGCACCGCCGACCCATTGGCCCGAAGCCGGTACGCCTGTTGCGCCTCATCGAGAACCACAATCGAACCGGGCGGCACGTCTGGCCAGTCCTCCGGCTTTTCAAGACGCGTCCAAGGCAGCATCAAATTATTGATGCCGTGGTAGTACACCGGCCGCGCTTCTTTCTCGGCAAGCTTCTTCACCTCATCAATGGTGAACAACGTTTTGCCGTTGCCCTGCAAGCCAGTCACCAACGTAACCACTGCGGTCATTTGATCACCATTTTCGTAATGGTGTCCGACGAAAGCCCTTCGAGCACCAGCCGTACCGAGATGGCCGAAAACAAGATGCTGATGCAGGTATCGAGCTTGACCAAACTCATCACCTGCACGAACTCAGGCGGCAGCGCATACAGGTTCTGAAGGATCAAATCCTTGATCGAGCCGACGAACGCGGTCAGCCCCGTAAAGCTGACATAGCCAATGCCAAGGGCGATCAGCACACGCCCGACCAACGAACCGACGACGAGCGCCAGCCCGCCGAGCAATGCAAGCAGAATTGTCGGCATTACTTAAACCCTCCGAGAACGATGCGCAGCGCGCCAATCAGCGAGATAACGACAAAGATGCGGCCCAACCATTCGAGATACTGGTTCAGCTTCGAGAAAGGCAGCGTAATCGACTGACCCGACACCGTGACCACCTTGTCGGACAACCCGCCGCCGCCGAGAAACGGCGATTGGTCGAGCGCGGTCGCGATTGGCGTCACCGTCCGCTGAGACGGACTCGCGGGATTCCCTGCCGGGTCATTCCCCGCCACCAGCTGCTGGCCGAGCGCCGAAGCATCGTTCGGCTGCTGCAAATCGCACCTCGTATGCCACTGCTGATTCAGCATCGCGCACTGCACTGCATCACCCTTGCACACCGGTGGCGCCACACAGTCCGCACCACCTTCCGCTGACGAATTCGCCTTGCATGCCGAATMGTTGGGATTCTTAGCACAGAACATATCGATGGGCTCTGTGGTCTCGGTCTTGGTGCCGTCCGGGTTCGTTTTGGTCTGCGTGACATTGGTGACGCCGTTATTGTTCGTAATCGTCGTCGTGGTACCCGTCGATTGCGGCGCAGCCTGAACACCACTGGCGTCCGTGTTAGTGGTGGTACTCGTGCCGGTCTGCTTCACTGACGAACCAGGTACATCACCGGGCTTCGCACACTGACCCACCCCATTCACCGTGCCGTAGATCTGCCCCTTCTGCGCGCAACTCACCAACGAAGGCGGATCGTCCTTCTTTGTCGTCGTATCGATACTCGTGTAGTTCGCACCCGAGCATGTTGCACCTGTTCCAGCGCCAATGGACATGCCATAGCCGAAAGAGCCGGCCACCGCTATTGAGCCCTGCGGATATGCGCAACCCTGAATGCAAGCCGTACCCGGTGCGCTCGTCGCCGAGCCAACGACCCACGCTCCCACGTACTTGTTTTTTACCGACGCTGCTGTGCAATCCTGCGGCTGAGGCGTAGAAACATAGTCCACGTTGCTCGTAATACTCGACCACGCCGAGCCAACCCCCGTCTGGCCCTTGTCACGCAAATAACACGATCCCGTGCGGGCATTCAGCAACACGATCTGCGTCAGTTCCTTGCTCGCCTGGTTCGCTACACGAAACGACTCGCATGCAGCCTGAGCCGAGCAATTCTCCGTGTAGTTCCGACACGTCGCTCCACCACTCGCAGTCACCCACGGGGTCGACCAATAGTTGACATTCTCAGCACGCGCTTCAGAAACCGCGATMAGGAAAAATGCACAGACCACCACCAAGGCGAGCACACGACCCAGCCGGCGCCGTATCGAGCGCGGCACAGCCGCAACAACTGAGAACCACGATTGCATAGATGACTCCCCTTATCGATGCGTGAACATGATCCATGCCGCCCCCACTACCGCAATCACCACGAAAATCCCCATTCCCGTTCCCCAAGAAAATCGGGGGCCGTAGCCCCCGAGTCACCGCACATACGACCGCCACCAGAACCCGACCTTGATGGCGACTCGGATCAGCAGCACCGCACCCGCCACCGATCCGATATCGACCGCCCAAACCTGCAGGGCGAGCTTTACAGCGCCGAGCGCAGCCACTTGACGGCCTTGACCGCCAGGACGATCAGGATCACGCCGGCACCGACCGTAGCCGCGTCGACAGCAGCCGTCGACAGAGCCGTGGACACCGAGGTATCGACAGCCGCGTTAGCAGCACCAGCAGCCAGTGCCACACCACCCACCACAGCGGAACGAATGAAACGCATAGGGATTCTCCCGAGAAAGCCGGATAGCGCCGGCACGCTGTCAGCTGGACGCTGACGGATCATCACCAGCCGACAACGACCCGAGCACCGCCCGAATCGCATATGCGCCGGCCCACACCAGCAAGATCGCCGCACCGATGGTGCCGCCATCCTGCGCACTCAGCGCCAACGGGTTGTTGAAGTACTCCGTAGACGACTGAACCACGTAAGCGCACTGCGTCATGTCACTCGGCTGGGGGTTCACCACAGCCAACGACCCATCACCACTGACCTGGACACAGAGCGCCATCCTCAGCCCCGGCCCACGCGGCGATACGCCTTGTGCAACGCACGCGCACGCTTACGGCGAACCAACTCGACCGCAGCGCCCTCCGACACGAACGACATGAGCCAGAGCCGCAGCATTACGCGCCCACCTTCTGCGACTTGTCCTCCTGGACACGTTGCAGCGGACGAATGCCGGTGATGATCTTCACGTCACCGCCATCCTTGCCGTTGCTCGTTTCAACCATCGTCACCTCGGCAATGAACGGGAACGGATTGTTGATGACGCCCTTGACCACAGCCGAGTTCTCGCACTTCAGCGCCTGCGTGCAAACGCCCTTCGAGTCCTGGCCACGCAGTTCGACATCGGTGTAGATCGTGCCGGTGTCCAGCTGCTTACCRTCCATGTTCCCAACCCAGAACTTCGCACCGCGCACGGTGACCTTTGCCATCATTTCCATCGTTCACTCCTGGTAGACCGGCGGAGGTTCGTGCCCGCCGTACACGTGCCGCGCCAGAGCAGATTTGTGCAGCGAGGCCGGGACACCCTTACGGCTGATCCGAACTACCACTGCGGCGTCGTTGAGATACCTGGGACTCAGACGCGCACAGGCGAACGCCTTGCCGTACTGGTGTGCTGCGTGATCCAGGGCGCGTTCGAGAGCGATCTCGTCCTGGACGTTGAGCGCCGCCTTCTGGTCCGTCGCAAGACGCACCGGATCGGCCTCAAGGAACGCTTCGAGCGCCTTGTATGCGCCCACGAAGTAGCTGTCGCGCCGAATGAGAATGTCGTGCTCGACCACGCGGTCCTTGGAGCGGAACTCGATCTCGATACGCAGCCACTCGCTGTCCTGCTTACCGAGCTGACGGCCCTTCTCGTAGGCGCGCAGCATCTTGCCGTTCTTGCGCCGGCCGATCTCGAGCGTCCGACCACCACACGCCCCTGCCCCGGCTACGCCGCTCTCGATGCGGCGATACACCGGAATCCGGCCACCCGCGTTGAACTCGCCCGCGAAATACAGGCTCTCGACTTGATCTACCGAGACCTCGCCCTCGCAGAAATCCCGCGCCAGATCGCACCGCGTGATGCGGGCATCGAGGTCCTGCACCGTCGCGTACACGGCGTCCCAGTCGACCACCGCCGCACAGCCGACACCGGACAAGTCCAGGCAGACCGTCCCGGCGACGTGCTCCCCACCGGCGCCGATGATGCCCAGGCGAACGGTCTCGCCGTTGACGTACGCGAGCACATCCGTGCTCGACTCATAGCGCCGGAAGCCATAGCCATTGGGGCGAAAGGTGACAGGGATGGAGAACCAGAGATGGAAGTAGCGTGACAGCTGCTCGAGCGCCTCGCCGATGGAGCCGTCCGGCAGGAAGGTGAACGTCAACCAATCGATGATCGTCTGCTGTGCCTCGCGTTTAGCACTTTCCCCCCGTTTTACAGTCCGGGGGGAAGGACCCGCCGGCCGCACGGCGTCGCTGCGCGCCGCCGGGGCGGCCGTCAGGCCCTCACGCACCAGGTAATCACGGTTGGGACGAGCTACAACGCGTCGTGCCATCAACAACCCCTCATTGGTCGTAAACCAGTTATTCTTCGTCTGCAACTCCGTTTGGAGCCGACTCCGTTTGGAGTGGAGCGAAAATAACTCCGATTGGAGTCGACGGAGAAATTGGGGATTTCTATGAGCTACCAAGAATTGATAGCGAAGGCACTTCACGGACGGAGTGTCACCAAGGCGGCCCAGGCCATGGGCGTGCCGCAGCAGACGTTCAATCGCTATGCGCGAGGTGAACGCCTGCCCGATTACGCGACTGCGATGATGTTGGCTAAGGAAGCCGGAATGGACCCGCGCGACGTGTTCATTACCCTCGCCCAAGAGGACGCGAAGCGTCGCGGATTGGAAATTTTTTCCGAGGGTTTTAAGAAGCTGCTATCACTCGTCAAGCCGCGCCGGGATTGGGTTCCCGCGTGGTGATAGCAGCCTAAAGCTTGATTGAACCTTTGATAGATTATGCATCTGAACGATGTTGGCCGTTATTAGTAATGTCACCTTTGCGACGAATAGAGATGTCACCTGAGGCTGCCTCCCCGTACGCTCCGAGTTTCGTCGGGCGCTTTGGGAGGCAGCCATGCACAGACAAGGATTGGTGACCATGAGCATGCGCGAAGTTG